>CAYNHK010000006.1:0-53486 GCA_964396875.1 uncultured Acidobacteriota bacterium
CCATTCTGGACGACCACCGAGTTGGAGAGGGTGAGGGTCCCCCCAACGGCGCGGATTCCGATACCGTCCGTGTTGGAGATGTGGACGTTTGACACGCTGCCCGTCCCCGCGAGCAGGGCGATGCCTTTGCCGTCATTGGGGCCGCTGCCGTTGAAGTTGTTCCTGAAGGTCGAATGATCGACGGAAAGGCGTCCGCCCGACCCGGCATTGGAGTTGATTCCGTTGAACCAGCCGTCGATGACGCAGTTCTCGACCACGAGATTCCCCGAGGTGTGGTGGATTCCGAATCCACTGCCAGGGGTTACCGCTTTGATGGTGATGCCCCGGAGCACCACGGTCTTTCCCGCTCCCGGGTTGATCGTGAACGAAAGCCCGGAGAAGGCCACGACGCCTGGCGCGGTGTTCACCTTGACCGCCTTCGTGATGGCGCCTCCGGCATAGCTGCCGGTGTCCACGATGATCACCTCACCGTCGGCATCGACCTGGGTAATGCCTCCGCTGATGGTTCGACAGGGTGTCGACTGACTGGCGCAGTTGTTGGCATCATTGCCGTTGACCGACACGAACACGCGGGAAACCTGCGCTTCGGCCGCGCCCGCGGCGCCAAGCACGGCAGCAAGAAGGCCGACGTTCAGAACAGTCTTGGGACTCATGATCTTCATTCTCCTGGGTTGCTTGGGCTGATGAGGCGGAAAAAGTCAGTGCCCGAACGAGCGGCACTTGAGCGAGCCGACGCAGGCTTTGTCGGGCTCGATGACGCAGGGCTGACCGATCACGCCGCCCACCACCGAGAGAAGCCGGAGGGAGGGGTGAGGGCCCACGGCCGCCATCTCGGGCGACGGTGCGACCGAACCCGGTGCGCCCTGGGTTCGCGATTTCTTGAGGTTCGTCAGAACCTCTCGAGCGATCAGATCGATCTTGGCATCATCCATGCGCGGCGTTCCCCCGGGCGACCCTTCGAGTCTAGCTCTCCGGAACCGGGGTGAGCGTCCCGACGATGTTCGTGCCGTTCCGGCGGATCACGTTCGTTCCGTGGCTGTGAACGTCGCCGGCTCCCACCTCCACGCCGGTTCCGTTGCCCGTGATGTGCGACCTCGCGATTCCGATGATGCCGGTCGCCAGCGTCTTGATCCCGACCAGATTGCCGGTAAAGGTGGCCCGGTGCAATCGAACTTCGCCCGGACCAGCGATGACGCCAACCGTGGTGTGGGCGAGAAGCGCGCTTTCGCGGACGGAGAAGCGGCCCCTTGTCACCTGGAGTCCCGTCCCGTTTCGTTCGAAGCGCGACTCCTCGATCATCACCGTAGCGGCCACGGTGGAAAGAGAATCCTCAATGGCGCTTCCGTTGGCGCGGAACACCGACGAAGAAACCGCCACGCGAACCGCGGCCGGATTCTGGATCCGCAGGCCGGTACCCCAGCGGTCGATCGTGGTCTCTTCGATGGAGAGAAGGTCGGCGGCGGTGAGGCTCACCGCCTGACCCGTGCCGTTGCCCTTTAACGTGAGGCCCCGCAACACAACCTTGCCACCGGGTGCGTTCACCACGATGGCCGAGCGGATGAACGCGACCGTGCCCGAGGGCGACGTGATCTTCACGCCCTTCGTGATCGTGATGGCCGTCCCGCCGTCGTATTCGCCGGGACTGAGAACGATGATCTCGCCGTCGGTCGCCACCTGTGCGAGCGCCGCGGTGAGGTTCCGGCAGGGAGTGGTCTGGCCCGAACAGTCGTTCGCATCACTGCCGGCGGCGGCGACGAAGACGCGGGCGGGCGCTGCTGTCGTGTTGAAGTTCGCGACCGCGCTGTACGTTGTACCCGCGGAGTTGATCGCGTAGGCCTTGAAGGCGTAGAGCGTGGATTGAGTCAGCGAAGAAATCGCGGTGTTGAAGGCGCCGGTGGTTCCGGCGACCACTACCTTGGTGACCGAGCCGCCGCCGATGAGCGGGTTGGGGTTGGCGGCATTGGTCGAGTAGACGAAACCGCGCTCGGTGATCGCGGCGCCGCCATCACTCGTAACGTTCCCGTTCAACGTCGCCCCGCTCGAGGAGACCAGGGAGGCGGTGGCCGCAGCCAGCGTGGGTGCGGTGGGGGCGGTGCTCGTGGCCGTGATGTCGGCGCGCCACACTCCTCGGCCGAACGTTCCGATGTGAAGGGTGGAGGTTTGTCCGGTGAGAGCGCCGAAATGGAGGCTCGTGACCGCGACGTTGGCGGGGGCGGCGTTCGTACTGAACCAGCTCACGCCGCCGTCCTCACTGGCGAAAAGTCCAACCGCGGTGCCTGCATACATCCATTCCGACTTCGCCGGGTGCTGGGCGAAAACGTTGATGGGCGCGGGCGGGAGGCCAACGGCGGCGGCATTGATTGCGGTCCAGGAGGCGCCGGCGTTCGTCGACTTCGCGAGCGGTGTCGCGGAATAATTCGAGAAGCCAATCCACCAGTTGTTCGTGTTCGACTGGTCGATCATCATGGCGGAGCGGAAGCCGACACAGCAGGGCAGGCCCGTGACCTCGGTCCAGGTGGGACTGGCGGCGAGGGCGTTGGTGGTCTTGAAGACCCGGCCCGCGCAGAAATAGGTGGCGAGCACGAGGTTCGAGTTGGTGGGCGCCACCTCCAGCTTGTAGACCTGCTGAACCGAACCGCACGAGGGATCGATGTAGGGCGGCCGGATCTCGGTCCAGGTCGGCGGGTTTCCGGTGTCGACGTTGTTGCTGCGCCAGATCGAAACCCCGCCGGCGAACATGCGGCTGGGGTTCGAGGGATCCAGGACGAAGGGCGCCACGAAAGCCGCGTTGTAGTTGGGCGCGCTGGCGCCGCGGCCGTCCACCAACGCACTTCCCGCCACAATCGACGTTCCGTTTACGCCGCCGTCGGTGGAACGGAACATGTCGAGGTACTGACGCGAGCCGTAAAGGGCCACGGCGTTTGGACTGGCCGCCGTTGTCATGCCGTCGCCGATCCAGGCGAAGCCGTTGGCGGTGTTGGTGACGAACTGCCATTGGCCCGATCGATGCACGCGCGGCGCCACGTCCTGAGCGCCGAAGATCGGAACGTTGGCGTTGTTGGCGGACACGCTGTAAAGCTCGGTGGGAGTAAGGCCCTGCTCCAGTCGCGTGAAGGCGCCGAAAGTGTTGAGCAGATCGATGTCGCTCACTTTGTAGACGCCGCCATCATCGGTGAAGAAGACCGTCTTGTTGCTCGTGCCGTTATAGCCCGGGTGCGCAACGATGGAGTGAAAGTCCACCCAGCCCGAGTAGAGGTCCTTCCAGTCCGGGGCCGGAGCGGTGATGTCCGCGGTGGCGGCGCACCATCCTTCGCAAACCGCCATGCGGACCGGATTCACGGGATCGATCCAGAGCGCGCCGGTGTAGGAGAGGTAGTAGCCGTTGAAAAAGGCGAGGTTGCCGGGCCCTGTGGGTTCTGTCCACGACGCGCCGCTGGTGGTCGACCGGAACAGTCGCGAGTTGCCGTTCGACGCATCGGCCACGAGAGCCGCCATCACCGACGTGTTCGACGTCGCGTAGGCGATCTTCATGTAACGACCGCCCGCGAGGACGGTGACGGTGTTCGAGCCCGACACGAGATCGCCGCTGGTGGTGTAGCGGATCTCCCCGTTATCGCTCGCTACAGCGCGGAAGTTCCCGTTGGTGGGATGAAACGCCACGAAGGTAGCGGCCACGCCGCTCGTGATCTGGGTCCACGATGTGCCGCCGTTGGTCGATTGGAAGGCGCCGCTGGCGGTGGCGACGAGGACAATGCTCGAGTTGGTGGGATGCACCGCGATGCGCGTGACGTATTGCCAGGCCGGGTTGGAACCCGGGTTGGTGGAGGCGATCTGAGACCAGCTCGTTCCCTGGTTCGTGCTCTTGAGTACTCCCCCGGGGTTGTAGGTGTGGCTCCCGCGGGGATTGGTGCCCGCGTAGATCGTGTTCGCGTCGTTGGTCGCCATCGCGAAGTTGCCGATGACCAGCGAACCGAGGAAATCGTTGATCGGTGTCCAGGAAGTTCCCGAGTTCGTGGTCTTCCAGACCCCACCACCGTCAGCGCCCGCGAACATGGTGGTGGGAGTTCCGGCCAGGATGAGAAGGTCGTTGATCCGGCCGCTGGACTGGGGATACCCCACGATGTTCGTCCACCCCGCGGGGGCGGGGAGACCGGCGATGCCCGGTTTGTTCGAGCCCAGGCTTCCGGAGGGCCGCGATCTGAAGAGATTCGCCTCGTTGAGGAGCTTGAGGTCGATCTTCCCCCCTCGGGGAGTCAGAAGTTTCATGAACCACTCGCGGCTCGACTCGGCGGCGGGGTCCTTCTCTTCCTCGGGCGCCATCCGTCCACCGGGCCGGGCGCGCTCCGGTTCGGACGAGGGTGCTTTGACTCCAGGGCGGTAGTGGTAGCTCAGACCTGCCACGACCGCGGCCAGGCCCAGGATCACGATCGTCTTCTTTTCCACCGTGTTCTCCCTTCGAATCGAACCCAGGGCGTGAGAGGCCGAGGCTACCCCGGCCCGCCAAAGTCGATTTCATCGACTACACCAAGGACAGCCGCGTCGACGCCGGCGGTTCCGCGGCCGAGGATCTGCTGGGCCGTCCGACCGTCCTGGGTATAGAGAACCCGCTCCTTCGGTCCCGCTCCCATTCGATCGATGGCGATGAGGGGCACGCCCTTGGCAGCCCCCGACAAGTCGAGCGGCTGAACAAGAAGCAGCTTCTCACCGTCGAGCTTCAGGTTCTTCTTGGTGGCGACCACGTTGCCGATGACGCGCCCGATCAGCACCGCTTCAAGCCTCCACGTTGACGAGATCGACGATCCCGATGATGGTGGCATCGGTCGGCACCTCGAGAGGAGCGAACGGATTCGCCGCCTCCTTCGACTTGACCCAGAACACTCTCTCACCAGGGCCAGCGCCGGTCGAGTCGGTGGCGATGAGCGTCTTGCCGCTGGGCGCGCCATCCGGCTTGATGGGCTGAATGACGAGGAGGTTGATGCCCTCGAGATGCTCGTCCTTCCGGCTCGCCACAAGCGTCCCGCAGACGATGCCGAGTTGCATGGGATCAGGCCTTCCCGGAAGACGCCTTCGTCAGTTCGACCTGATCCACCACGCCAATGATCGCGGAATCGACGGGCGCGTCCTTCATTCCCTGAGCGAGTCGGGCCGACGAGCCGGCCACGATGAGAACACGGTCCCCGAGGCCGGCGTTCACGGTGTCGACCGCGACGACGTAACCCTGCTCTTCCTTGAATGCGGGATCCATGACCCGCACCACGAGGAGCTTCGTCCCCACCAGGCGTTCGTCCTTCCGGGTGGCGACCAGGGTTCCGACAACTCGACCGACCTGCATTCTTGACTCCGAACGTGCCGCGAGACGCCCGAGCGGACGGGCGGCGCGCAGGCGGCGCTACTTGGAGGCTTTGCCGATCGCGTAGACGTCCTGCAGGTTGTCGTGCGGACGCGGAATCACGTGCACGGAGACGAGCTCGCCCACGCGGCGCGCGGCGGCGGCGCCCGCGTCGGTGGCGGCTTTGACCGCGGCCACGTCGCCGCGGCACATCACGGTCACGTATCCGGAGCCGATCTTCTCCCAGCCCACGATTGTGACCTTCGCGGCCTTGACCATGGCGTCCGAGGCCTCGACCATGGCCACGAAACCGCGGGTCTCGATCATTCCAAGTGCTTCACCCATCTCGATTCTCCTTATGCGCGGCGACGTAGGCCGGGAGCGGAAACCAAAGCCGCGCGACGATTATCTACTGTCTTTTATGCGGGCGGGCCAAGTCAAGCCTGAAACCTGCGAAATAATGCTTCCCAACCGATGCGCCCCGACACGCCGACGACGAACGCCCGCGGCTCACTTGAAGTCGAGTTGGTTTCGAAGAAGCGCGGCCCCGTGGCCGTTCTCGAGAACGTGAGCCTCGACGTGCGGCCCGGCGAATTCGTGACACTTCTCGGTCCCTCGGGTTGCGGCAAGACGACGCTTCTCCGCCTCGTCGCCGGTCTCGACGCGGTCGACTCCGGACGGATTTCGGTTTCCGGAACCGACGTCACGTCGATGGATGCCCATCTGCGTCCCGTCCACACGGTCTTTCAGAGCTATGCCCTTTTCCCCCATCTGACCGTTTTCGAGAACGTGGCTTTCGGCCTGAGGATTCGCGGCCGGGGCGAGGACGAAATCCGATCTCGGGTCGGCAAGGCCCTGGCCTCCGTCCACCTCGAAGGCCTCGATCATCGCGCACCGGCCGAGATCTCGGGCGGTCAGGGCCAGAGAGTGGCGCTCGCCCGCGCTCTCGTGCTGGAGCCGGACATTCTCCTTCTCGACGAACCGCTGGCCGCCCTCGACGCCCAACTGCGTTCCTCCATGCGATCCGAACTGGTTCAGCTTCAGCGTTCCCTCGGGATCACGTTCGTCCTGGTCACCCACGACCTCGAGGAAGCGATCGAATGTTCGTCGCGGATCGCGGTGATGAGGGAAGGCCGGATCGCGCAGTACGGTCCGCCGGAAGAGATCTTCGAGCGGCCGAGCAGTGTTTACGTCGCGCGCCTCGTCGGGATGGAGAACATCCTCGACGGCCGCGTGGTGGCGCGGGACGGAGTGGCGGCGCGCATCGATCTGGGTTTCACCGAAGTGAGAATCGCGGATGCTCCGCCGGAGGAAACCGTGAAGGTCGGCCTGCACGGAGAACACATCCGCCTCGCCCCCGCCGGCCGGGGCCTCGGCGGCACCGTTACCGATGTGCGCTATCTCGGGGAAGCCACGCGGTGCCAGGTTCGGGTGGGCGCCGCCACACTCATCGCGAATGTCTCACCCCGGGAAGTGGTGCGCGCGGGCGACGAGGTCGCGCTCGACATCGAAGAGAACTCCTGGGTTGGCCTGCGGCCGTGAAGCCGAGCCGTCTTCTCCTTCCCGCCGTCGCGACCCTGCTGGTTCTCTTCATAGCGCCTCAGCTCATGCTCCTCTCCCGTACCGGCGACAGCTCGGTGTGGTCGAGGCTCTTCGATCCGCTCTACGCGACGATTTTCGGGCGGAGCGCAGCGATGGCGCTTGGAACCACCGTCGTCACTCTGTGCGTCGGCTTCCCGGTCGCGTGGGCCCTGGTGCGGGCCGTGCCGCAACGCTGGCGCGGTTCATTCCTGCTCCTCGTCACCCTTCCCCTGTGGACCTCGGTTCTGGTGAAGCTCTACGCGTGGGTGTTCCTCCTCCGTTCGGGCGGACTTCTCTCTCAAGTGCTGACGTTTCTCGGGTCCGATTCGCCCAGCCTGCTCTACACCACCACCGCGGTAGCCCTCGGCCAGCTCTACGTCGAGTTGCCGTACATGATCCTTCCCATCTACGCGTCCCTGGAACGCCTGGACTCGTCGCTGATCGACGCGGCTTCGGACCTTGGAGCCAGTCCGAGGACGACCCTCGTGCGCGTCGTCATTCCCATTGCCGCCCCTGGGATCGTGGCGGGGTGCGTCCTCGTGTTCGTTCCCTCTCTGGGTTCGGTGCTGGTGCCGGACCTTCTGGGTGGAGCGAAAACCGCCTGGGTCGGCACACTCATCACCAGCCAGTTCGGCCAGGCGCGCGATCCGGCGTTCGGCTCGGCCATGGCCTTCACCCTCAGCGTGCTGACCCTCTCCGCTTTCCTCGTGTTCGGCCGCTTCCTTCGGAAGGCGCAGGTATGAGGAAGCTGCAGGCGGTGCTCGTGGGGACACTTCTCTTCCTCCACCTTCCCGTTCTGGCCCTCGCGGTCTTTTCCTTCTCACGGTCGCGGCTGTCCGCGTCGTTCGAGGGGCCGAGCCTCGTCTGGTACGAAAAGCTCCTGAACAACGGACCGTTGATGCGGGCGATGGAGAATTCCCTGATCGTGGGCGCCCTGGCCACCACGATCGTCCTGATCTTCGCCACCGCCGCGGCCCTCGGCGCTCGATCCGCCCCGCCGCAAACCGGAGCGCGAGTCACGTCCTGGTTCCTCGTCCCTTTGGTGACGCCGGAGATCGTCTTCGGCGCCTCGCTGCTGGCCTTCTTCTCCCGGCTCTTCATCCCACTCGGAATCGGCACCGTGGTGGCGGCGCATGTGGTCTTCACTATTTCGTTCGCCTACTTCGTGATCCGTGCCCGCGTCCACTCACTGCAGGCGAACGTCGAAGAGGCGGCGCGGGATCTCGGAGCCACACCGGCTCAGGTCTTTCGAAGAGTCACGCTGCCACTTCTCGCTCCGGGTCTTGTGGCGGCGGGGCTGCTCACCTTCTCCCTCTCGATCGACGACTACGTCGTGACGTCCTTCGTTTCGGGCGCGGGGAGTACGACGCTGCCCGTTTATATCTATTCGCTGCTCAAAAGCTCCCTTTCCCCTGAGATCGCTGCGGCCTCCACGTTGCTGCTCGCCGCGACCACGCTGCTCCTCCTCGCGACCGCCCTCATCGAAACGCGACCGCGTTTCGCCGCCGCGTCCATGGCTCTTGGTCTCATGATCCTGCTGACTCCGGTGGTCGTTGCCCGGGCTCAGCAGCAGGGAACCCGGGAATTGAATCTCTACCTCTGGTCGGCGTACATCGCGCCCGAAACCGTCCGCAAGTTCGAGGAACGCACCGGGGCTCGCGTGAATATCGATGTCTACGATTCGGCCGAAGCGCTGCTCTCCAAGATGCTCGCGGGGAACCCGGGCTACGACGTCATCTGTCCGCCGACCTACACTCTGGCCCCATTGATCCAGGCCGGTGTTCTGGCCGAACTGGACCTCGACCGGCTCACTCAGTTTGGAAACACCGCCCCGGAATTCAGAGGCCAGGCGTGGGATCCCCAGAACCGCTATTCGATCCCGTACCTGTGGGGTGTCACCGGGATCGCGTCGGACGCACGGCTCGTTCAGCAGGTCGACTCGTGGAATGTCCTCCTCGATCCCCGATGGAAGGGGAAGATCCTCATGCTCGACGACGCCCGCGAGGCGGTCGCCTTCGGCGCGTTCGTCCTGGGCGAGGAGCCGAATACGGTCGAACCGGACGTCCTGAAAAGGATCCTCGAGATCCTGACCGAACAAAAGCCCTTGGTACGGGCGTACGACTCGGCGAGCTTCGACGACGCCATCCGCTCGGGCGAAGTGGTCCTCGCGCAATCCTGGTCGGGCCAGATCGCAAAGCTCATGAGGGACGCGCCCTGGGTCCGCTTCACGATCCCCAAAGAGGGGGCCATGCTCTTCGCGGACAGCCTCGCCATCCCGGCGAACGCGCCGCACAAAGACCTCGCCCTCGAGTTCCTGGACTTCGTGATGGAACCCGAGATCGCAGCCGAGATTTCCCTCACCACCGGATACTCGACTCCCTCGCGGGCCGGGCGCGATCTGCTGCCTCCTGAAGTCCGCGACAACCCCGCGATGTTTCCAGACGCCGCCACGATGAAGCGCCTCCGCGCCTACGAGGATCTGGGCACGGCGGCGACCCGGCACGATCGCCTGTGGACCGAAGTGAAGTCGGGAAGGGAGTAGGAATGGCTCGCTACGTCGCATTTCTTCGCGCCATCAACGTAGGCGGCCACGTGGTGAAGATGGATGTCCTCAAGGCGGCGTTCGCGGAACTCGGCTTCACGAACGTCGAGACATTCATCGCGAGCGGCAATGTGATCTTCGACGCGCGGTCGAAGGACAGGACCAACCTCGAACGCCGGATCGAGCGAGCCCTGGAGGGGAAGCTTGGCTACGAAGTCGCGACCTTCATCCGAACGCTTTCAGAGGTCGCGACGATCGCGCGATACGAGCCGTTCCCGCGTGCGGCGATGGCGCAAGCCGCCTCCCTCAACGTCGGTTTGCTCAAAGCTCCGATGGAGCCGGGACAGTGGCCGGCCGTGGAGGCCTTCAAGACCGAGATCGACGACTTCCACCTGAACGGCTCCGAGCTCTACTGGATCTGCAGGAGCCGTCAGATGGAATCGAAGTTCTCGAACGCTGCCTTCGAACGAAAGCTCAAGATGAGCGCGACCTTCCGCGGCCTCAAAACGATGGAGAAGCTCGCGGCGAAGTTCTCTAGTTCGTGACCACAACCGTGATCTGAGCGCCGCGCGGGATCTCGACCTCGTGGCCCTTCATGATGAGGACCGCGCCACCGCCCGCAGCCGCGCCAATCACCGTGCCGATGGCCGCGCCCTTCTTGCCGTCCTTGATGGCGCCGACGATGAGACCGCCGAGGGCACCGCCGCCGATGATCTTCTTGTCCTTGCTGCCCGTCGACTTGCCGGTCGTGTCGATCGCTTCCGTGCTGATGGAGAGCTTCTCTCCGCCTTCCATGACCGATTCAAAGCCGAAGACCAGGCGCGCGCGACCGCTCACCCTCTTGGCCGGGACCGCCGTGAAGACGCGGCCATGAACCTCGGCGCCTTTGTCGAGCGTGAAACCGTCGAGGGGAACGCTTTCGGTCAGGACGGCGACAATGGCGTCGCCTTCCCGGCTCGAGTCCGTCGAGAGTGTGCTTTGGATTTCGATGGGTAGAAGCGTGCCCGCGGGAATAATGAGCCGCGGGCGTGGCGTCGGGGTGGCCTGACGCTCGGTCGGGGCCGTCCTCGGGGCGGCGGGAGCCGAAGCGGGGCGCGACGAGGCGCCTCCGGATGCAGGCTGCGCGGGGGCATTGGGATCGGACGCGGGGATATTCTGCCCGGCCGGGCCGCAACCGAAAGGCAGGAGCGCGAGGGTCAGGAGGAATGGGGATGGTTTCATGGTGTGCCTCTTCGGGGGCCGGGCACCCAAAGATTGGGAGCGAGACCCAAATTCACCCTAGTCCATGCCGGGGTCGCGGGTCTGTATCCTTGGACACACAACTCCGCCAACTCCATTACTTTGCGAGGAATACGATTGTGACTTTCACGCGAATGACCACCACGTTTCTCCTGGCGGCCCTCTCTGCCTCACCCGCTTCGGCCCAGACGACCCCGACCATTGATGAAATGGTCTCCCTGAAGCGGGCGTCTCAGCCGGCCCTGTCGCCCGACGGGTCGCGCGTCGCTTGGGTGGTCCGAAAGGCCAACTGGGACGACAACACTTTCGAAACCGAGATCTGGCTCGCGGATGTCCGCACCGGAAAAGGGGCGCTCTTCACCGGAGGGAAGAAATCCACGGAGTCTCCGGCCTTCTCCCCGGACGGATCGTCGCTCGCTTTCATCTCCGACCGCGACGGCAAGCGCCACATCTACGTGATCAGCCTTTCGGGGGGGGAGTCGCGCAAGCTCACCTCCGGCGAAGAAGGAGTGTCTCGTTTCGCGTGGTCGCACGACGGGAAGCGCATCGCGTTCGTGTCCGCCGAACCAAAAAGCGAGGCGATGAAGGAGCGGCAGAAGAAGTACGGCGACGTAACGATCGAAGACGAAGCCACCAACCCCGCGCACCTTCACGTGATCAGCGCCCTTGGCGGCGAGGCGAAGAGGCTGACCTCGGGGACATTCGTCGTCGGCTCGTTCGACTGGTCGCCCGATGGCCGCGAGATCGCCTTCGACTTCTCCCAGAGTTCAGATCCGTCCTTCGGGGTCACCACGAACATCTCCGTGGTCGACACCGAGACCGCGACGGTTCGTCCGCTGGTGACACAGGAGGGGCCGGACAACAATCCCCGCTACTCCCCCGACGGACAACAGATCGCCTTCGCCACCGCCATGCTCGAGGTGTCGTCCTTCTATTACAAGAACGGAAAGATCGCGGTCATCCCGGCGAAGGGCGGCGGGATCACGGCACTCTCCACGACGTTCGATGAAGACCCGCAACTGGTCGCCTGGAAGAGCACCGGCATCTTCCTTGCCGCCAATCTCAAGACGGAGGCGGGTCTGTTCAAGCTCGATCCCGCGGCGAAGACGGTGTCCCGCGTGAATCTGGGCCACCCCATCGCCTCGGGTTTCTCCTTCAATGACAATGGAACGAGCGTCGCGTTTGTCGGCAGTTCGGCCACGGCATATCCCGAGGTTTTCGCCGGCACCACGGGCGGCAGCGCGCGGAAGATGTCAGACCTCGGGAGCCAGGTGGCGTCGATGACGCTCGGCACGAGCGAAGTCGTGTCGTGGAAAAGTTCGGACGGCGCCACGATCGAAGGTGTTCTGCGAAAGCCCGCGGGCTGGAAGCCCGGCTCCCCCGCACCTCTTCTCGTCATCATCCACGGTGGACCCACCGGAGTTTCCCGGCCAAGTCTCTTCGGCGCGACCTACGTCTATCCCATGGAGAGCTGGCTTGCTAAAGGAGCGCTCATCCTCGAGCCCAACTACCGCGGCAGCGCAGGTTATGGCGAAGCCTTCCGCTCACTAAATGTGCGAAATCTCGGGGTGGGTGACGCCTGGGACGTCAACACCGGCATCGACAGCCTCGTCGCGAAGGGTCTGGTCGACAAAACGAAAGTCGGTGTCATGGGCTGGAGCCAGGGCGGCTACATCTCCGCGTTCCTCACCACCCACGACTCCGCGCGCTTCCGCGCGGTCTCGGTGGGCGCCGGCATCTCCAACTGGGTGACCTACTACGTGAGCACCGACATCCATCCCTTCACGCGGCAGTATCTGAAAGCGAACCCGTGGGACGATCCCGAGATCTATCTCAAGACCTCGCCGATGACCTACATCAGGGGCGCCAAGGCGCCGACGTTGATCCAGCACGGCGACACGGATCTGCGAGTTCCCGTCTCGAACGCTTTGGAGTTGTATCAGGGCCTGCGCGACCAGGGTGTGACCACACGCCTCGCGCTTTACAAGGGCTTCGGTCATGGTCTCAACAAGCCGAAGGCGGTGCGGCATGCGCTGCAGGAGAACCTCGACTGGTTCGACACACACCTCTTCGGGACGACGACTGCAAAGTAGCGAATGCCCCGCCTCCTGATCTCCTGCGGCGAGCCGTCCGGCGAGTTCTACGCGGCCGAGCTCGTCGCGGAGCTGCGAAAGCGCCATCCTGACCTCGAGGCCTTCGGCCTTGGAGGGGATCGTCTGGCCGCCACGAACGTGCGTCTTCTCGCTCACCTGCGCGATCTCGCGGTGGTGGGCCTTGTCGAGGTTCTCTCCCACCTGCGCCGGCTGAAACGCCTCTTCGACTCGGTGGTCGCGGAGGCGGCGCGCACGCGGCCCGACGTCGCCGTGCTCATCGACTATCCCGACTTCAACCTTCGTCTCGCCCGCGAGCTCAAGAAGCTCGGGATCCCGGTCGTGTACTACGTTTCTCCGCAACTCTGGGCCTGGCGGAGAGGGCGAATGAAGGACGTCAAGCGGGATGTCGCGAAGATGCTCGTGATCTTTCCGTTCGAGGAGCAGATCTATCGCGACGCGGGCGTGCCCGTCGCCTTCGTCGGTCATCCTCTGATCGATCATGTGAAGCCTCCTTTGGATCGCTCCGCCGTCGCGGCGCGGCTCGGTCTCGCCGCGGAGCGTCCGGTGATCGCCCTTCTGCCCGGGAGCCGGAACAAGGAAGTTGGCTTCAATCTGCCGCCCATGCTCGACGCGGTGAAGATCCTGCGCGAGCGGCGTCCGGAACTTCAGTTCGTGCTGGCCGCCGCCCCGCATCTTCGCGCCGGCGCGTTTCGGGATGCCGCGGCTGCGGACGTGATCGTCAAGGAAGGCGTCACGCGTGACGTTCTCTCCGCCGCCCGCGTCGCGATCGTTGCGTCGGGCACGGCCACCGTCGAAACCGCCCTCACCCTGACGCCGATGGTCGTGGTCTATCGACTCTCCGCCCTGACCTACGCGCTCGGCAAACCGCTGGTCAGCGTCTCGAACTACGCAATGGTGAACCTCATCGCGGGGCGCGTGGTGGCGCCGGAGCTGATCCAGAGTGATTTCACGGCGGGGAGGGTTGCCGAAGAGACGCTGCGGGTACTCGACGACGGCGTCCCGCGCACGGAAATGCTGCGCAACCTGGAAGAAGTGCGGGAAAAACTGGGGAAGGGCGGGGCCACGCTCCATGCCGCCGACGAAGTGGACGCCTTCTTCGGACCATAACCCCGGAAATTCGTATCCGCGGGCGGCGCCTCAACCCGGACTTTGCAAATTGGGTAGCTTGGTTCCAAAATGAGTCTCATTATGGAAACACGCGACCGGTTCCTCAAAGATCCCCGGCAGAGTTTCTTTCTCTTCGGGCCGCGGGGTACCGGAAAGTCCACATGGCTCCGAGGCGCCTTTCCCGGCGCGTTGCATCTGGATCTCCTGGATCCGGTCCTGGCCCGGGACCTCGCAAGCCGTCCGGAGCGGTTGCGGGAGATCGTCCTTGGCTCCCCCCGCGCGCGGGTGGTGGTTCTGGACGAAGTTCAGAAGGTCCCGGATCTCCTCGACGTGGTGCACGCCCTGATCGAAGAACGACCCCGTCTGCGGTTCGTGATGACCGGTTCGTCGGCACGGAAACTGCGCCGGGGAGGCGTCAATCTGCTGGCCGGCCGGGCGGTGACCCGCCATCTCCACGCTTACATGGCCGCGGAAATGGGAACGACCTTCAAGCTCGAGGAGGCCTTGCGCCTCGGGATGCTGCCCCTGGTCCGATCCTCACGGCGGCCGCAGGACGTGCTTCGGGCCTACGCCGGCCTGTACGTGCGCGAGGAAGTGCAGATGGAGGGCCTCGTGAGGAACGTCGGGGCGTTCGGTCGCTTTCTGGAAGCGGTCAGTTTCTCTCACGGCTCCTTGATCAACGTCAGCAACATCGCGCGCGAGTGCGCCATCGAGCGCAAGGTGGTCGAGGGCTACCTGGAGGTCCTGGAGGACCTGCTGCTGGCCTACCGCATCCCCGTATTCACACGTCGCGCGAGACGAGAGACGTCGGCGCACCCCAAGTTCTACCTCTTCGACGCGGGGGTCTATCGGTCGTTGCGGCCGCAGGGACCGCTCGACCGCCCTTCGGAGATGGACGGAGCATCACTGGAAGGCCTCGTTGC
The DNA here is from genome assembly GCA_964396875.1 of uncultured Acidobacteriota bacterium. Taxonomy (GTDB): domain Bacteria; phylum Acidobacteriota; class Vicinamibacteria; order Fen-336; family JAGNNV01; genus JAGNNV01. The sequence goes on from CAYNHK010000006.1 coordinate 14,836, forward strand.
TGAACACCTCCGCTCCTGGGTGTCGTACGCGCGGGCCGGCGAGGCCCGCCCGCCCGAGATCTCGTTCTGGCGGACGAGGTCTGGAGTGGAGGTCGACTTTGTTGTCTACGGGTCGCGGATCTTCGTGGCCCTTGAGGTCAAGAACGCGGCTCGCGTTCAGGCCTCCGACCTGCGCGGACTTCGCGCGTTCCGCGAGGATTATCCGGAAGCCCGAGCGGTCCTTCTCTATCGGGGAGGTGAGCGGCTCAGGATCGACGGAATCTGGTGCCTTCCCGTCGAAGCGTTCCTCCGGGATCTCCTGCCGGGTCGCGGGCTGCCGGCCTGATTCCAGATTGCGTCTCGAAAATGGAGGCGCTTCTCCGAACTCAGTGATGTCCGGAGTGGTCGATCGGCGCCTCGGGAGGCGCCGGGGGTAGCCTCAGCGGAATCGCTGAGTTCAACACGCGTCCCCAGGTCGGCGCGAGTGTCGCCTTGAGCGTCCAGTCAGCGAGGATGAGGACCGAGGCGAGGAGCACCCAGGGTCGAAGGCGTGACCACGGTTGCGCCGGATACCGGAACACACGCGACAGAAGCGGCTCGGCGAGAACCACGCCGAGGATGCAGAACGCGGCTACCCGGCAGATGGCCCACGGCTGCCAGCCGAAGAACACGGTCGCCCACAACGGCGCGTCCGCCCGGTGGATCGAGGCCACGTAGCCGTTCATGTAGTTCGTAAGGATGGCCCCGCCCGCGATCGACACAAGACTCCCGGTGAGAAGGCTGACGATCACGAAACCGACGAGGTGCGTGATGTGAAGGGGCAGGAAGAGGCGCCAGTTGCCCTCGGTACCACCACCGAAGCGAATCCACTGGAACATTTCTTCGCGATACTCGGGACCGTTCAGTACAAACGGTGTCTTCCCGTCCGCGGTGGGCCACAAGGCAAGCGACACGGTGCCGAACACCGCGAGGGCGATCGGGAAGATGAGCATGAGCCAGATCGCGCCGCGAAGATCTCCCGCGCGCAGACGGCGCGCCATGACCCACCACGCCGGAGCGGCGTTCAGAACCGGGAGAAGGAAACGCGAATCGATCGCGAGGCCGATCGGGTACGAAAGGGCGATGGCGCCAACCAGGAGAATCGCGTCCTGCCGGATGGTCTGCGGAGCCACCTCAGGCCTTTATCGGCAACCGATCGAAATGGACCATCGATCCGAACTGGTGGTACCGCTCTTCAATCTGCTCCCGAGTCAAGTCGAGGAAACGCTCGACGCCGAACGCCTCGCAGCAGAAGGACGCGACGGTCGATCCCATGATGACGGCCTGACGGAACGTGGACTCATCGTGTGAATCGGCCTGGTCGAGGAAGCCCATCAGACCCCCCGCGAACGAATCGCCGGCGCCCGTCGGATCCTTGACGTGTTCGAGGGGGAACGCAGAAGCGAGGAAGCAGGAATCTTCCTGGAAGAGGAGCGCACCGTGTTCGCCCTTCTTGATGATCAGTGTCTTCGGTCCCATGGCGCGAATGGCCCGGGCGGCGCGGATGATGTTCCAGTCGCCCGCCAGCTCCTTCGCTTCGGAGTCGTTGATCAGAAGAACCTCGACCCTGGCCAGCGTCTTCTTGAGTTCCTCGAGACGATGGTTGATCCACAGGTTCATGGTGTCGCAGCCCACGAGCTTCGGGGCGGCGACCTGCTCGAGAACGTCGCGCTGAAGCGAGGGTTCGATGTTGCCGAGGAAGAGACGGTCGGACTTGCGGTAGCTCTCGGGCAACTTCGGCTTGAAGTGCTCGAAGACATTGAGGTCCGTGCAGATGGTCTCGCGAGAGTTGAGGTCGGTCGAATACTTGCCCTGCCAGTGGAAGGTCTTCCCGGGCGCGTGTTCGAGTCCCTGGAGGTCGATCCGCCGACCTTCGAGAACCGCCCGCTCCTTTGGCCCGAAATCGTCGCCCACCACACCCACCAGGTTCACGTCGGTGAAATACGAGGCGGCCAGTGCAAAGTAGACCGCGGATCCGCCGAGGACCTTCTCGGCGCGGCCGGCGGGGGTTTCGAGCGTGTCGTATGCGACGCTTCCGACAACGAGGACTGACATTGGTTTCTTTCGGTGCTTCCTTCTGGGGCGGTCTTTCGGAACAGCTGGGGGGAGGGAGGGGAGCCTATTTCAAATAGCGGCCGATGATGGGGGCGAGATCGCTCTTGGCCTTCTCCGGGATCAGGTGCGGCGCGGTCATGATCGCGAACTTGAGCGCGCTTTCGCATTCGCAGTCGCGGGGGACCGGCAACTGCTCCACCGCGGACTTGAGGATCGCCTTCGCCATGGCGGCGTTCTTCTGAACCACCGCCACCACCTGGTCGACCGTCACCGCCTCGTGGGAGGGATGCCAGCAGTCGTAGTCCGTCACCATGGCGAGTGTGGCGTAGCAGATCTCCGCCTCGCGGGCGAGTTTCGCTTCCTGCAGGTTCGTCATGCCGATGAGGTCGGCGCCCCACGAGCGATAGAGATTCGATTCGGCCAGGGTCGAGAACTGGGGACCCTCCATGCAGACGTACGTCCCGCCTTCATGAACCACCGCGCCGCTCCTGCGGCACGCCTCGCCGAGGATGCGGCGGACGTGTTTGCAGACGGGATGAGCGAAGCCCACGTGACCCACGATGCCGTCGGTGAAAAAAGTCCCCTTGCGGCCGAACGTGCGATCGATGAACTGATCGGGGATGACCATGTGGGTGGGAACGTAGTGCTCTTTGAGCGAGCCCACTGCCGACACCGAGAGGATCCACTTCACGCCGAGTGACTTCATGGCCCAGATGTTGGCGCGGAAGTTGATCTCGGAGGGCGAGATGCGGTGGCCGCGGCCGTGGCGCGGGAGGAAGGCGACGCTCTTGTCTCCGAACGTACCGACAATGAACGCATCCGACGGTTTGCCGAAGGGGGTTTCGATCGCCACTTCGCCCCGCGCCTCGAAGCCCTCGATCTCGTAGAGACCGCTTCCGCCGATGATTCCGATTTCCGCCGAGTGGTTGACGCTCATTATTTTTCAGGCCTGCTTCAGTTCGAGGAGAACGCCCGCCGCGGACTTCGGGTGGATGAAAGCGACGCGGCAGCCGCCGGCGCCGATGCGCGGGACTTCATCGAGAAGCTGGGCACCGGCCGCCTTCATCTCCGCCATCGACTTCTCGATGTCGTCCACGAGAACACAGATGTGATGGAGGCCGGAACGCTTCTCCAGAAACTTCGCGATGACGGACGACGGATCCGTGGGCTCGAGCAGTTCGAGATGCGACTCGCCCACCGTGATGAACGCGGCCTTCACCCTCTCGGTCGGGACGTGGTGTTCGGAGTCGATCTTGAAGCCCAGGGCTTCGTAGGCGCGCTTCGCCTCGGCCATGTCCTTGACCGCGATGCCGAGGTGGTCGATCTTCAAAATCATGAGGCTCCCGATACGGTTTCGTCGGCCGCGGTATAGGGGTCGACGGCGCGATTCTGCACCCGTTCGCGCAGTTTGAGGCTCTGGTCGAGGGCGTCGATCCTCTGGCGCACCTTCTCCTTTACCAGCACGTCCACTTCCCGCTCGAACTGGCGCAGCAGCCTCTCGCGCCGGCGTTGGGCCATCTGCCCGCTCGCCTCACGCCGCGCGCGGACCTCTTCGATCGTCTTCATGAGGTCGTCGATCCCCTGCGAGGACGACGCGATGGTTCGAACCACCGGAGGGCGGTCGCCCTTCGTCTCGCCGGTGAGGGACAACATCATCTCGATCTCGGACGCGAGTCGGTCCGCGCCGTCGCGGTCGGCTTTGTTGACCACGAAGACGTCGGCGATCTCCATGATTCCGGCCTTGAGCGCCTGCACTTCGTCGCCGAGACCGGGAACGAGAACGACCACCGCGATGTCGGCTTCCGAAGCGATGTCGACTTCGTCCTGACCGACGCCCACGGTTTCGACGATCAGGATGTCCTTGGACGAGGCGTCGAGGACGAGGAGAGCAGCCGCGGTAGTGGCCGAGAGTCCGCCAAGCGCTCCGCGCGTGGCCATCGAGCGGATGAAGACGCCGTCGTCGGTCGCGTGATTCTGCATGCGGATGCGGTCGCCGAGAATCGCGCCGCCGGTGAAGGGAGACGTTGGATCCACCGCCACCACACCGACAGTCTTCCCGGCCTTCCGGAACTGTGTGGTGAGCCGATCCACCAGTGTCGACTTCCCTGCACCCGGAGGGCCGGTGATCCCGAGAGTGAGAGCGCGGCCCGCGTGCGGAAAGAGACGGGTCAGCATGGCGCGCGAGCCCGGCCAGTCGTCTTCGACCGCCCGGATCGCCCGCGCCACCGAGCGGATGTCTCCGCGCAGGATGTCCTTGTCTTCGGGAAGGTTCATGCGCGTCGAGACCGCAAGAAGGCCTCCTGGCTACTCGCCGCGCGCGAGCAGTTCGCGCGCGATGACCAGCTTCTGAACTTCGCTCGTGCCTTCGCCGATCGTGCCGAGCTTCGAATCGCGCAGGGCGCGCTCGACCGGGTAGTCCTTCACGTAGCCGTAGCCGCCATGAATCTGAATGGCCTCGAGGGCAACTTGAACCGCCATCTCGCTCGCGAAGAGCTTCGCCATCGCCGATTCCGTCTTGTGCTCGATCCCGGCGTCGCGAAGTGATGCGGCGCGCAGCATGAGGAGGCGCGAGGCGTCGATCTTGACCGCCATCTCGGAGAGCTTGAACTGGACCGCCTGGAACTCGGCGATCGCCTGATTGAACTGCTTGCGGCCCTTCGCGTAGGTCAAAGCGGCTTCGAAAGCCCCCTGCGCGATGCCGATCGAGAACGCGGCGATGCCGATGCGGCCGCGGTCGAGAATCCGCAGTGTATCGACGTAGCCCATGCCGGGGGCCCCCAGGAGATTCCCGGCGGGAATGCGGCAGTCTTCGAGGATCAACTCGGACGTGTCGGATGAACGCACGCCGAGCTTGTCTTCCTTCTTGCCCGGTCGAAAACCCTTGGTACCGCGGTCAACGACAAAAGCGGAGATGCCCTTCTTGCCCTTCGACTTGTCGGTGACGGCCATGACCACGGAGACATCGGCCAGGCTGCCGTTGGTAATGAACGTCTTCGAGCCGTTCAGGACCCACGAATCGCCGTCTTTGACCGCGGTGGTCCGGGTGCCGCCCGCATCCGATCCCGCGCTGTTCTCGGTGAGGCCCCAGGCGCCGACGAATTCGCCGGTGGCGAGTTTCGGCAGGTACTTCTTCTTCTGTTCTTCGGTTCCCGCCAGGAAAATGTGACCGGAGGAAAGCGAGTTGTGCGCGGCGGTGGAGAGCGCCACACCGGCGTCGATCCGGGCCAGCTCTTCGATGACGATGGTGTAGTCCACCGTCGACATGCCGGAGCCGCCGTACTCTTCGGGAAAGACCACCGCGAGAAGACCCAGTTCGCCCAGCTTGCGGAAGATCTCGCGCGGGAACTCCTGCTTCTCATCCCACTCGCGCGCGTGCGGCTTGAGCTCCCTCTCGGCGAAGTCGCGAACGGTTTTCTTAAGGAGCCGCTGGTCTCCGCTGAATTGAAAGTCCATTTGTTGCCTCTAAAGAACATCCCCAAAACAGGGGAGCCCTGATCTTAGTTGACCGGGGTTGGTGGGCCGGCGCTACGAAAGGTTGTTGAAAAAAACGTACAACAACGGGGCCGCAAGGATGAACGCGTCCATCCGGTCGAGCGCTCCTCCGTGTCCCGGGAAGAGCGTTCCGGAGTCTTTGGCGCCGACGTAGCGTTTGAAAAGGCTCTCGAGAAGGTCGCCCACGATCCCGGCCACCGCGACGAGAACGCCGATCGTGACGATCAGTCCGACCGGCTGGGAGGCGAAGAGTTGTGTGGCGACCATCGCGCTCGCCAGGGCGGCGCCCACGAGGCCGCCGATGGCGCCTTCGATGGTTTTTCCCGGCGACACTTGCGGCGCGAGTTTGTGGCGGCCGAAAGCGTGACCGGCGAAGTACGCGAAGACGTCGGACGTAATGACCACGGCCATCAGGAGAGCGATGCGCGCGGTCCCATCTTCGATCGGCGCGATCCGGGCGAGAGCCGCGAAAGAACCGGCGCCCAGACCAATGAGCAGGCCGGAAAGAACGCCCGCGGCCTCGGCGGCCAGGACCGGTATGCCAAAACGGTCAGCGCGCAGAATCGCGAGGAGCGCCACCGGAACGGCAGCGACGATCGGCAGCCCGGAGAAGGGGAAGACCCGGGCCGCATCCGGAGCGCCCGCGAGTTCAAAGAACAGGGCGATCCCGGGAAGAAACGAGATGTGGGAAGCATGAATGGCGGCACGGCCCAAGAGCGTATGAGCCTCGCTGATGCCGAGGACGCAAAGAATCGCGGCCAGGATCCACGGCCCGCGGTGCGGGAACAGGGCGATGGCGCCGATGACCACGGGCAGGACGACCACCGCGGTGAGGACGCGCCGAAAAAGGTTCGAGGCGAAAAGCCCGCTCACGCCTTGCCCACAGCGGCGGTGATCCCGCCGTAGCGGCGCTCACGTTTCTGGAAATCGACGATGGCCTGGAGCAGGTGGCGACGACGGAAGTCCGGCCAGAGCACGTCGGTCACCCAGATCTCGGCGTAGGCGATCTGCCAGAGCAGGAAGTTCGAGACGCGCAGTTCCCCACTCGTGCGGATGAGGAGGTCGGGCTCGGGAAGGTGGGCGGTGAAAAGGTGGCGCTCGATCGTGGCTTCATCGATCGTCGCCGGATCGATCGTGCCGGCCTTCGCGGCCTCGGCGATCCGCTTCACCACGTCGGTCAGTTCCGAGCGTCCCGAATAGTTGAGGGCCAGGGAGAACTGAAGGCCAGTGAGGTGCGCCGTCTCCTTGATGCCTCGGCGCAGTTCGTCCTGGACGTCTTTCGGCAAGCCTTCGAGGCCGCCCACGACACCGAAGCGAATGTTGTTCTCCTGAAGGGTCTTCAGTTCGCGGCGGATGTAGAGCTTGAGCAGACCCATGAGGCCGGAGACTTCATCGGTGGGCCGCTTCCAGTTCTCGGTCGAAAAGGCGTACACGGTGAGGGCTTCGAGGCCGAGACGGGCCGCGGTCTCGACCACCGAGCGGACCGACTCCACGCCCGCGCGATGACCTTCAAGACGCGGCAGGAACCGGCTCTTCGCCCAGCGGCCGTTGCCGTCCATGATGATCGCCACGTGCCGGGGAAGTCGATCGAAATCGACCGCGTCCACAAGCGCCCGCTCGTCGCGGTCGGCGCCTGTGACTTCGAGAACCTGGGCGCGGGTCATGGGAAACGCGATTGTAAGCGCTCAGACCGCAGCGGATCGCCCCACGCGGATCCGCGCGTCGACGACCACCGCACCCTCCCCGGGCCGAAGAACTCGCACGGGATTGAGGTCGAGTTCGTGCAGCTCGGGCAACTCTTCGACCAGGGCGGAGAGACGCTGGAGAAGTGTGATGAGGGCGGCGCGGTCGGCCGGCGGGCTTCCCCGATAGCCATCGAATAGCGGCCGCAGACGCAGCCGATCGATCATCTCCGCGGCGTCGAGATCGCTGATGGGGGGCAGGTGGAACGACACGTCGCGGAGCAGTTCGACCTGAACCCCGCCGATGCCGCAAAGCAGGAGAGGACCAAACGTGGGATCGACCACCACGCCCACGAGAGCTTCGAGGCCGCCATCGATCTGTTTCTGGAGGAGGACGTTCTCGAGAACGAACCCCGCCTTCAAGAGACTCGCGCGCATCGCCGTCACCGCGGAAGCGACTTCCGCCTCGCTGCGCAGATTGAGAACGACGCCGCCCACGTCGGTTTTGTGAACGAGGCCTGGGGCCACGGCTTTCGCGACGAGCGGGAAGCCCATGGCGGCAGCGACCGCGGGCGCGTCGTCGGGCGAGGCCACACGCAGATCGGCCATCGCGATCCCCGCCACCTGGAGGAGAGCCCGCACGTCGTCGGTATCGAGCCAGTGAGCCTCGGGGGTCGCTTCGAGAGACGCCTGCACGATCCGACGGGCCTCCGAACGCTGAGCGTCGGTGAGCTGGACGGTCTCCCCGCGGGGCCGGTCGCGCCAGCGCTGGTACTTGAGGGCGGCGGCGAGGGCTCGCGCGGCATTCTCCGGGAAAGCGTACGAAGGCAGCCGGCCGCGACCGCCCGTCGCGAGCATGGGCGGCGCTCCCTTGCTCGCCAGGAACACCGTCAGCACCGGTATGTGCGGCGGTACGGTGGCGGCGCTCGTCGCCACCGCGGTGGCGATCTCCTCGGCCGTGGTCACGAGCGGCGGCACGAAGACCACGATCACCGCGTCGACATTCGGGTCCTGGCCGACGATCTCGATGGTGCGCGCGTACTGTTCCGCAGTCGCGGACGCGATCATGTCGATGGGGTTCTTGAAGCCGGCGGCGGCGGGAAGAAACGAACGGAGCTTCTCGAGCGACGCTTGGGTGAGTTCGGGCAGAACCAAACCCTGGGCCTCACACGCATCGGCAAGCAGAATGCCCGGCCCTCCCGCATTGGTGACGACACCCACGCGCGCTCCCCGGGGCGGAGGCTGGGTCGCCAGCAGCGCGGCCACATCGAACATCTCTTCGAGCGTGTTCGTGCGGATGACGCCCGCCTGTTCAAAAAGGGCATCGACACCGATGTCGAGACAGGCGAGCGAGGCCGAATGCGACGAGGCGGCGCGCGTGCCCGCGGCCGAGCGGCCGGATTTCACCGCGACGATGGGTTTGCGTCGCGCTACTTCGGGAGCAAGGCGCGCGAAGCGCCGGGGATTGCCGAAGCTCTCGAGGTACAGCGCGATCACGTCGGTTCGCGGATCGTCCTTCCAGAACGCGAGCAGGTCGTTGCCCGACACATCGGCCTTGTTGCCCACAGAGACGAATGTGGAAATTCCGATGTGAAGGTCTTTCGCGTGGTCCAGGATCGCGACGCCCAGGGCGCCGCTCTGGGACAACATGCCGACATTGCCGGCGGGCGCCACCGTGGGCGCGAAGGTCGCATTCATCGACACCACAGGGTCGGTGTTCAGGATGCCCATGCAGTTCGGGCCCACCATCCGCATTCCGGAGCGGCGGACGAAATCGCGGATCCGTTCCTGCTCGGCCTGGCCTTCGGGACCAAGTTCCGCGAAGCCGGCGGAGATCACCACCACCGCGTTGGCGCCTGCGTCGGCGCACTCGCGCACCGCCTGCAGAACACCAGGGGCGGGCACCGCGATGATGCCGAGATCGACTGGCTTGCCGATCGCGGCGACGGTTGGAAACGCGGGCAGGCCCTGAATCTCGCCGCCCGCGGCGTTCACCGGATAGATGGCGCCCTTGTAGCTCTCCTTGAGATTCGCGAGCAGCGTGCCGCTGATCGTCGCGGCCTTCCGCGAAGCGCCGAGCAGGGCGACCGAACGTGGCTCCATCAGGGCGCGAATGCTGACGGCCGAAGCGGCGGAGGCACGCTGATCGATGGCCCGGCGGACCGCCTCGGTCAAGCGCACGGGGAACCAGGGGCGGACCACACTCCCCCGGGACTCGGAGGTCACATCGAAACCGAGGTGGGCGAGGAGATCCATCATCCTCGGAGCGCCGGGAAGGACGTCGGCCTCGAATCGCTCGATCCCGAGACGGGAGGCCGCGGTGGTCATCTGTTCCAGAAGTGCGGTACCGACACCTCGCTGCCGCCAGGCATCGGCGACCGAGAGCGCGAACTCCGCGCGCGGCACGCCGTCCGCGGCCGGATCGAGGCGATGGAACCGGCCCAAACCCACGATCTGCTCGTTTTCGGAACCCTGAGTCGCGACCAGCGCGACATCGTGGTCGAAGTCATGCCCCGCGAGGCCCGGAGGGAACTCGCGCGCCACTCTTTCCCCGTCAGCGGGGTGCGCGGCCCGGATGCGAAGCGACTCGCCGTCGCGAAGAAGAACGTCGGTTGTGAAGGACAAGATCGTTCTCAGGGCCGCCTCAGGTTGTAAACGCCGTCGGGCTGGAGGAGATCGGCGGTCAAAGGTTTCCCGGCAGGATCCAGATTAAAGCGGATTGAGTATCCGGTGAGTCCCTTGAGATCGAACTCGACTCCGGAATACGGTATCAGGACGTAGGCGGGCTGGCCGGGCACGGTGGCCGTGAGGTTCGGTCCGGAAACCGCGACCTTCACAACGAGGCCAGGATTGTCCGGCGAGCGGTAGTCGCCCGCGAGCGTCGCGAGAAAAGCCGGATCAAGGAGCCGCGCGGGAGGCTTCTTCTTGAATCGGATCGGCGAGACCAGGAGATCGAGGGGCAGTTCGAGAGAGACGACATCGCCGCGCACGCTGGTTTCGAAGCGCGCCTTGAACGGCGTCTCGCCCACCGCGGGATCTTCGGGAATCGCATTGAAGGTTTCGAAGTGCCAGTGCTCGAGGGCGAGTTCGATGGCGTGCAGACGCGCCCGAAGCGCTCCCGCCTTCTCGGTCACGGTGACGACACCGTACCCCGGATGTTCGTACTCGCCCGCATACTCGGCGGGCGCATGCGCGGGACGGGTGCCGGCTTTCCGTGCTCCGCCCGTGGCCTTCTTCGCTTTCTCGGACGCGGCTTTCGCGGCGTCGCGGCGGGCCACGGCCCTTCCGCTCCAGTCGATGGGCTCGAGGCCGAGCATCCGGTCAAGCGCGAGGTTCGCGATGTTCGAGGCGGCGGGCGTCCCGTTCGCGTTGGTGAGAACCACGACGCCGACGTTCTCCGACGGAATCATCGCGACCATCGCGGAGAAGCCGTCGATGTTCCCGCCGTGATGGACGCGCACGCGGCCGCGGTAGTTGTCGACGAACCAGCCAAGACCGTAGCCGGGGTTCTGGATCTCGGAGTCGGGGGAGCGGGAGTCGATGGTCGCGAAGGGCTGATGCATCTCGCGGATCGTCGCTTCAGACGCGATCCGCGTCTCACCGATCCGGCCATAAGCGAGGTGCAGCCTCACCCACTGCGCCATCTCCGCCGCCGAGGCGTTGATGGAGCCCGCGGGTCCGACCGCGGAGATGTTCCGGTAGGGCAGGCGCTTCGGCTGGTCCCCGGAAACGTTGTAACCAAGCGCCGCATCAGGCGCCCTCTCCATCTCCGCGACGCTGAAGCCGGCGGTCTTCATGCCGAGCGGATCGAAGATCCGGCCCTTCACGAGCGTCTCCCACGAAGTCCCGGAGAGTTTCCCCGCGAGATATCCCGCGGTCATGAACATCAGATTCTGGTACTGCCACTTCGCGCGCAGATCAGCTGAGGGTTCGAGGTAGGCGACGCGCCGCACCATGTCTTCGCGCGTGAAGTCCGCGCCGTACCAGAGCAGGTCGTGGCGAGGCAGCCCTGAACGGTGGGTCACGAGGTCCCGGGGCGTGAGTCGCTCGGACGCGCTTCGATCGTGAAGGCGAAACTCAGGAAGGACCTTCGAGACGGGTTCGTCCCAGGCGAGTTCTCCGTCGTCCACCAGAAGCGCCAGGGACAAGGCAGTGAAGGCCTTCGTGGACGAACCAATGGCGAAGAGCGTGTCGCGGGTGACCTTCGCCTGGGTCTCGAGATTCCGAAGCCCGATGCCGTCCGAGAAGACCACGGTGTCGTTCTTCACCACGGCGATGCCGGCCCCGGGTGTCTTGTGGGCCTTGAGAATCGACTCGACGGCCGCCGCGAAACCGTCGAGCGCCGCCTTCGCTTTCTCTTCGGTGGAGACCCGCTTGAGCGAGAACGGGAACGTGCCGGGACCCTGGGTGAACTGACCGCTGAGCGTCCCGTCCTTCGCGAAGTCCGGCCCGACCTTGGCGCGAAACGTCGGAGCGCCGGGGATGCCCGCGATCGCGAAAGTGACCTCCCCGTTGCCGACCGCGGCCTTTTCGAGGGCCACCCCGCGAGCCCCCTGCTGAGGAATGTCGATCGTGCCGCCAAGGCCTGCGGCTCCGTCCCTGAGCTCGACAATCACATTCAGGGGCGTGCCCGGAATCTGTATCGAACCTTCGTACCGCCCGGCCACGTCTTTGGGGGTCTGCGCGAAGGCGGCCGAGGTCAGGAGGAGGATCAGGCCCGCCAGGGCAAGGTTTCTTTTCATGGCACCCCGAACGATACCCGCGGGTGTGTTTGGGACTAAGACCGGAAGGTGAAGTACACCGCGCCGAGGAGGCACAGGCCGGCCCAGAGGTAGTCGAGCTTGAAGCCCTGCTTCATCACCAGTATCGAGAACGGCACGAAGACCGAGAGTGTGATGACCTCCTGGATGATCTTGAGTTCGGGGAGCGACAGGCGCTGGAACCCGATCCGGTTCGCCGGCACCATCAGGAGGTACTCGAAGAAGGCGATGCCCCAGCTCGCGATCACCGCGACGTACCACGGTCGATCGGCCAGGGTCTTCAGATGGCCGTACCAGGCGAACGTCATGAAGATGTTCGAGGCGACGAGGAGAAGGATGCAGACGAGAACCGGCGAGAGCGCCATGACGCGAGGACCTCTTGATGCCTATCGTTCGCCCGGAATCAGCGGGCGGAAAATCACGGTGTAACGCTTCAGGCCGTCACAGACCTGAGACATCTCGGAGCCGGTGGGAAAACCGCGGGTGAGCGCTTCGCCAACCGCGGAATCGTTGGCGACCCTCGACGCCAGGGGAGTGAGCGCCGGGGCGGACCGGCAGCCGCCAGGCAGCGCGCGTTCCTTCACGATCAGTGTGAAGCGGTCGGGATCCCAGGGTTTGAGCGAGGGATGGCGGAAATTGGCAAGGCCGCGGATGAACTCGGGGAGAGGAGCAAGCACAGGCCCGCCCGCCGACTCGAGATTGCCCATGACCACGAGTTGAATCGGCGAACCGAGCAGGACCGAAAAACGGAAGATCGCCGGCCCCTCGCCCACCACCAGCGTCTGCGGCGGCCCGACTTTCCCGAGAGACTTCATGGCGACATCGAGCCGGGTGGAGATCGCCTGCATTTCCCCCTTGTCGAGCCAACCCTTGAGGACCTCCCGACGGCCGCCCACAAAAACCGAACCGTCGGTGAGAAGCACGAACCTCGACGGCACGCCGTCGAAACTCTCACGAGGGGTCAGGCCCATCTCGCCGGGCAACGGATCGAGGCGAAGCCACTGCGCGGCGGGCGCCTCCTGCGCGCGGGAAGAAGAGCCGACCGGGAAGAGAAGGGCAGCGATCAGGAGAGTTCGCGGGGGAACCGTCATCGCCGCGAGGATAAATGCTGGACGCCACCCGGGGGGACGCGCATCACCTTCCCCGTAAGATGAGTCGTCCCTTCAGAAGGAGAAAAGATGCGTGTTTCCCGGCTGACCTCGTTCGGGGCCGCCCTGGCCCTGCTGACCACGTTCCTCTCGCCTCCCGCCCGGGCCGCCCAGCCCGTGCGGGCGAAGAACGGGATGGTGACCTCGCAGGCCTTCATCGCCTCGCAGGTGGGGGCCGATGTCCTGTGGGATGGCGGCAATGCGGTGGACGCGGCGATCGCGACCGCGTTTGCTCTCGCGGTTGTGCACCCGGCCGCCGGCAACATCGGCGGCGGCGGTTTTCTGGTGAGCCGGCTCGGCAACGGTTCGACCACGACCTACGACTTCCGCGAGACTGCGCCCGCAGGCGCTCATCCCGAGATGTTCCTGAAGGACGGGAAATACAACTCCGACCTGCACCACAATTCGCACCTCGCGGTAGGTGTGCCCGGCACGGTGGCCGGGCTCTATCAGGCCTTTGAAGAACTGGGTTCGAAGAAAGTCTCGTGGCAGCGTCTCGTCGAGCCGGCGGTGGTTCTGGCCCGCGAGGGTTTCATCGTCACCGACGGTCTCGCCCGCTCTCTCAAAGCCGTCCTTCCCGAGATGAAGAAGTATCCGGCCGCACTCGAACAGTTCTCGAGAAAGGGCGTGCCGTACGAGATGGGCGACATCCTCCGACAGCCGGATCTCGCGAAGACACTGGAACGGATCGCCGAGCGCGGGCCGCGCGGCTTCTATGAGGGCGAGACCGCGCGTCTGCTGGCGAGGGAAATGAAAGCGAACGGCGGTCTCATCACCCAGGCCGACCTCAAGGCGTACCGGGCGATTCAGCGCAAGCCGCTCGTGGGCAAGTACCGCGGCTACAGCGTCATCGGCATGCCCCCCATCAGCTCCGGCGGCACCGCCTTGATCCAGATGCTGAATGTGCTCGAGGAGTACGACCTCGCCGCCTCGGGTCCGCGGTCGGCCGTCACGATCCATCGGATCGCGGAAGCGATGCGTCGCGCTTTCGCCGACCGGGCCCGCCACCTCGGCGACCCGGACTTCAACAAGTCCATGCCCATCGACCGGCTGATCTCGAAGGAGTACGCGCTGGGTCTTCGCAAGACCATCCGCGACGACCGTGCCTCTGTTTCCAGCCCGAACACGTTCGAATGGCCGGTGGAGAGCAACGAGACCACCCATCTTTCCGTGGTCGACAGCGATCGAAATGCGGTGTCTCTCACCTACACCCTGGAGGAAAGCTACGGTTCCAAGATCGTGGTGCCGGGCGCTGGTTTCCTTCTCAACAACGAGATGGGCGATTTCAACGCAGGACCGGGCCTGACCAACGAAACAGGGCTCATCGGCACCGAACCGAATCTCGCCCGCCCGGGCAAGCGGATGTTGTCGTCGATGACACCCACGATCCTCGCCAAGGACGGCGACCTCTCGATGGTCATCGGGTCACCCGGCGGACGCACCATCATCAATACCGTGCTCCTGAACATCCTGAACGTTGTCGACTTCAAGATGAACATCCAGGACGCCATCGACTTCCCGCGTTTCCATCATCAGTGGTTGCCCGATCGGATTTCGTTCGAGAAGAACGGAATCTCGCCGGACACGCTCGCCCTGCTCAGGCAGCGGGGGCACATCGTTGAGGAGAGCCCCTACTACCAGGGCTTCGTCGCCGGGATCGTCTGGAACCGCGAGGACAAGCTGATCGAAGGCGGTATCGATCGCCGGGCCCTCGACGGGGCCGCGATCGGTCGTTAAGCCGGTTACCTTCGACACCCGGACGGAACGCCGGCTCCTAGCGTTCGACGCGGATCCCGATGACGAACGCGCGTGGCGGCTGGACCATGTTGATTCGGCGATAGTCGGGCAGCCACACCACCTGTTCTTCGGCTTCGAACTGCGAGCCGAGCGCATTGAACACCGACGCGGAGATCTCGATATCGGCGCCGCTCGCCACGAACTTCTTCGACAGACGGGCGTCGACCGACAGCGTGTAGTGAAGGCGGGCACGGCCGCGCGGTATCGCCTGCACGAAGTCGGGGCCCTGGGGCAGGTCGTATTGGATGACGTGGCGCGCGAAGGGCTGACCGTCGTCATAGCGGCCGAGGGCGCCGAAGGTGAAACCGCGAATGTCGTTCGCAGTGAGCCACATTCGTAGGCTGTACGCGCGGTCGAAGAACAGACGTCCGTACCCGAAAGTGTCGGCGTTGGTGCGATCGTAGCTCTCGCCCACCACGCCGAAGTCGTTCTCGGCCACGCGCAGACCGCGATTGCCGCCTCGGCCGGAAACCCGGAAAGCGGCGCCGGTGAGACCCCAGTGAATGTGTTTCCCGTTGGTCTCGAAACCAAGCTCCGCGCCTTCTCCCAGCGCGCGATGTTCGTCCGGGTTCGTCAGAACGTACTGCGATGACGTGAACGAGCGCAGGCTCTCTTCGACGATGGGCAGGATCTGGTCGTCCGAAACGCCCACGATGTCGCCCGACGGATCAGGGATGTTCCGGGTTCGCGCGATCTCCGATCCCTGAGGGTTCAGCGCGGTCTCGATGAGGTCGCGGTCGCGCCGAGCCCATGCGGTCGCGTGGATGCCGAGGGCGCGCCACTTCGACTTGAAACCAATGATCACGCGACGCATGGTGGGGAGAGCGAGGTCGGGATCGACGCCGACCGGGCCACGACGGACCACTTCGATGCCAAGTTCGGAAGCGCTCGCACGACCATCGCGGTTGTTGTCGCGCCACAGGCGCGCGACCGCGGTGGGCGAGTTTCGAGTCGCCGCTTCGTAGCTCGCGAGCGGTGTCGGCGGCGTTCCGATCGAAGCCTCGGCATAAAGCTCGGTGGTCTCGCTCTTCTTCCAGTCGAAACGAAGCTCGGGGAGGATCTTCGTAGAACCGAGGATCTGTTCGCCGTCGCGATCGGCCACTGTCAACCGCTGAAGTTCGATGTTCGCGGTGAGCCGAGTGCGTTCCGACATCTCCCGGCCGAAGCTCACGAGGAGACTGGCGCGGGTTTCGGCGAGACGCGATGGGGACGACCCCGCGAACGTCCACTCGCGGGCGGAAGTGCCATTCAAGCGCTCGAGCGCGGAGAAGCCGGGCTGCGCGAGGGTCCGCTCGGCGGTTGCCCGGCTCAGACGAGCGATGGCGGTGACGTTGAGGCCCGGACCGATTTCCCCGAGGGAGTGGCCGCCCTCGATCTCGATCTTGCCGGCGGTGGAATCGTAGGGAACCTGCATCGCGGGTGTGCCATCGACGAGTCGCTCGAAGGGCAGGGCCGCACCGAATTGCGGGTCCTCAGTCGTTCCTCGGCGATAGGATGCTCTGGCGAAGGTCGGTCCTGCGGTGTTGGCCGACGGGCGGATCCACGCCGCACCCGCCATCATTCCGGTCGCCCGCGTTTCAGCGGTGGTGAAGCCAAACGGAGCGCGGCGACCCTGATACATCGCGAGACCCTGATAACGATCCTCGCCCCGGGTGTGATTCACCCGTCCTTCGAAACCCAGGCGCGCGGTCGCGCGCTCCAGGTCGGAGTCGCGCTCGGAACGAGAAACATCCACGCCGGAGAGCGCGCCGCTCCAATTCGTGACGCCGTCCGGCGACGACCCCGAAACCGCGAGCAGTCCGTCGAAGAGATGATTTCCGCGAGCGAGCGACGGTATCGGGTCGGCGGTCGTTCCGGTGGAATCGAACAAACCCAGATTCCCCTGGACCAGGAACCTTGTTCCCGCAGAGGCCGACGGCGCCGCGTGGTTATGAGAGAGAACCGTTCCTCGCGAATCGGTGCGCACTTCGACCTCGCCCAGATCCACCGAACCCCACACGAGCGGGCGACCGCCGAAGAAGGGGTCGGTCACATCGAAACCGTCGATCTCGATCCGCGAGTGCGTCCAGGCTCCCCCGCGGAAAGCGAAACGCGATGGCTCGGCCGGAAAGAGTCCGACGCCCTCTTCCCTTTCGAGCACCAGACCCGAGGGCAGCTGAACCACACGCGCGGTCAGCGAACCCGCGGTGGGCAGAGCCCTCACCGCCTCCGGATGGAAGCGGGGGACGGGCGTGGGCGAGGGCTCGGGCCGCGACCCCGGATCCTGGGCAAAGGCCACGTTCGCGGCAAGCAGAACGAAGACGGCAGTGAGCGACCCTGTCGTGATTTCTCTTCTCAAGATCAAAGGCTCCCTCGATTCACGATCCACGGCATCTGAGCAGGATCGTCGCCGTTCAGGCGATCGATCACGGACTGTACCGCGCGTCCCGCCATGCCCACGTTCGGGTCGGGCGAGAGGCGCGTCTCATAGGTGCCGGAGCCGAGATGATTGAAGAGGCGGAGTTTCAGGAACAGCCTCTCGTCCCGCAGCGGCGAGTCCATCGGGAGGGGCTCCTTCGCGAAGACATCGAGGGCCGCGCCCGCGATGACGCCTTCGAGCAGGGCGCGCGCGAGGGCCTCCTCGTCCACCACCGGACCACGCGTCGTGTTGATGAGATACGCGGTTCGTTTCATTTGACGCAGACGCGCTTCGTTCATGAAATGAACCGTGGCGTCGGAACCGGTTTTGATGAGGGGCACGTGAAGGGCCACGAAGTCCGCAGAGGCCAATGCCTCGTCGAGATCGACATATCGAATCGTCCGCCGCCGCCCGAAACCGAGTTCGGCGCGAAGGTCCATGACGCGCTGAATGTCCGAGGCGAATCTCTCGTCCCGCGTTCGCGAATAACACAAGACGTCCATGTCGAAACCGGCGCACTTGTGGATGAAGGCCTTCCCGATTCGACCGGCGCCGATCACGGCCACCGTCTTCCCCGCCACGTTGTCGCCGAGCCAGGGATGATGCGGATGCCACACGCCCCACCGGCCGCTGCGCACGAGTTCTTCGGACGGGTAGAGCTTTCGCGCGACATCGCCCATCATGAAGAACGCGAATTCGGCAGTGGCGTCGGAAAGGACATCGGGCGTGTTCGCGACCGGAATCCCGTGACGGGTCGCGGCGGCCACGTCGATGTTGTCGTAGCCGACCGCCACCTGGGCCACGATCTTGAGGCCCGCGGCGGCGCCCTTCGCCAGGAGAGGGTCATCGATCCGGTCTCGGATGGTGGTGACGAGCGCCTCGAGGCCCGACTCGACTTTGGCGGCGAGCTGCTCGTAGGCCGGCGCCTCGACCTCGGGATGCACATCGACCTCAAATCCCGCGTCGACCAGGCGCCGGATCGCCTCCCGGCCAATGTCGGCGGTGACGAAGACGCGGGGCGCTTTCATGGGCGGGGGATCATCTCACTCCCCATCCTTCCTGTGGTTAACTTCGCGGATGAGCGCACTGCAGCGGATCCGCGACCAGGCTCGAAAGACGCCGAGGAAGATCGCTCTGCCCGAAGCCGATGAGCCGCGCACACTGCAGGCCGCGGCGATCGCGACGAAAGCGGGAATCGCCCGCATCTGCCTGGTCGCCGCCGATCCGGGGAAAGTGCGATCCGCGGCGTCCGGCCTCGGCGTGGACCTCGGAGGGATCGAAGTCGTCGAGACGCCCACCTCGGGCAAAGAACACGAAAGCGCAAGGCGGGTCTACCTCGAGCGGTCGCGAGCGCGTGGTCTCTCGGAGTCGGAGGCCGCCGATCACGTGCGCGGACCGATGCTCTTCGCGGCCCTGGGGGTTTCGATGGGCAGCTTCGACGGTTTCGTGGCCGGGGCACGCTCCACCACCGCCGATACCCTCCGTGCGGCGCTCCGCGGCATCGGGGCGGCCGACGGCATCTCGAAGATCTCGTCTTTCTTTCTGATGGAAACTCCTCATGCCGCGCTGGGAGCGGGAGGCGACCTGATCTTCGCCGACTGCGGCGTCAATCCCGACCCGACACCGGGCGAGCTCGCCGAAATCGCGTGGCTCGCGAGCCTCAACGCGAAGAAGTTCCTCGGCGTCGAACCGCGCGTGGCCCTGCTCTCGTTCTCGACAAAGGGCAGCGCCGACCATCCGCGAGTCCGCAAGGTCCGGGCCGCGTACGACATCGCCCGCGAGCGCTACCCGAACCTCGAAATCGATGGTGAACTCCAGCTCGACGCCGCCCTTGTGCCCGAGGTCGCAGGTTCAAAAGCGCCCGCTTCAAACGTGGCGGGCCGCGCGAACGTCCTCATCTTCCCCGACCTCGATTCGGGAAACATCGGCTACAAGATGGCGGAGCGCCTCGGCGGCGCCCGCGCCGTCGGCCCGATTCTTCAGGGTCTCGCCAAACCCGCGAACGACCTCTCCCGCGGGTGCTCGATAGAAGACATCGTCGACGCGATCGCGATCACTGCGGTGCAGGCTACGGAATAATCTGGAACTCGGTTTCCTTGACGTAGTCCTTCTTCGCCACGTTGTCGCGGAGGCGAAGCTGGGCCACGTACTTGCCCGGCTCGTAGCTTCCAAGCGGCACGGGGCCCGCGGAGGGCGTCGACGGTTCCGTGTCGTAGGTCTGGTCTGGAGCCCTGGCGATCGTCTTGCCGTCCTTCAGGATCTGGAAGCCGCCCACCACGGAGATCTTGCCGGCCTCGTCCTTGGAAGCACCGTAGATCGCGCAGAGAAGGGTGACGCTTTCACTCTTCTTGAAGACGTTTCCGTACCGGGGCATGAATTTCGTGGTGCCGAAGATGAACTCGAAGTAGGAATCGTCCTTCGCCGCGACCGGCGTGTCGACGATGTCGGAAAGCACCATGACCGGCGACACCGTGAGCTCGGCCCCATACTCCTGGGTCTTGATTGCCAACTCGGCCACGGCGCCCTTGTTCGACTTCGGGTCGATCGCCGCGATCTTCATCGCGTGTTCGCCGGGGCGCAGGGGCATGCCGAAGGAGGAGACGAACTTGTTGTCCTCGACTTCGGCGGTCACCTCGCGGTCCTGGGACTTGAGAACGCGGCCTTCCTTGTCGGTGGAGTGAACCGAAACCACCACTTTCGCCACCTTCTTGCCGCCTGATTCCGAAACCGTGAGACCGCTGGCGTCGCCCTGGATGAGGCCGGCCACGAATACAGACGCTCCATCCTGAGAGCGGATCTCGAGCAGGGATTTCGCTTCGAGCGGGAAGTCCGTGCGCGGCGTCTTCAAGAGCGCCTGGACCGGCGTGGGCTTGGGAAGGAGGTCGACGAGTTTCACGAGCGAACCCTTGCCGTCGTACTTGTACGAGAGGTTCGTCTGAACCACCTTGAACTCGGCGATCCGGTTCAACTGGTCTCCGAAACGATTTCCCGAGGGGAGCATGCACGTCCCGTCGAGGCCGATCTCCATCTGGCCGCCCACGAAGGTCATGCCCGGCCGGTCCTTGTAGGTCCACACTTCCGGCGCGCGAAACGCCACGTCGCCCGAGGTCTCCTTCTTCACGCTATCCGGGGCTCCGAGAAGAATGTGGAGCCTTCCGCAGTCGTTCAAGGAGCCGACCCGGCCCGCGGCCTTGTACTTCTGGTCGACTTCGGCGGCGAGCTTCTGATACTCGGCCTGATACTCGTTCTCCGGGGTGTCCAGGTTCGGGTCGCGCCTCGCCCAGAAGATCTTCTGGAACTCCGCGGCGTCGTTGTTGTTCTTGAGGCTCTTGTAGGCCTTCTCCTCCTCGGGAAGGATGATGGGGCGGACCGTCTCCACCCACTTCTTGGCGTTTTTGTCCATGTCCGCCGTCGCCGTGCCGGCGAGGAGGACGAGGAGGAGGGGCGAGAGGCCGAGTCGTTTCATTGGACGGTTCCTTGCTGGCGGCGGAGTTTCTTCGGGGCGTCACGGTTCTCTGGAGCGAACCGTGACTGGTGGGAAATGGGAGTGTACCGCCGCGGAAATGAAACTCGGGACCCGACCTCGTGGTACCTTCTTGGTAGCCCCTATGTCCGCCTGGAAATTTCGAAGCGTCGTGACCGCCGTGTGCCTCCTGCTCGCGGGCGGAGGCGACGTCTTCGCGGCGAAGAAGGCGCGGAAAAAAGCGCCGGCCCGGGCGATCCCGGTGTCGATTCTGGCTCCGCCGCAGGCTTCGGCCTTCGATCTCAGGGTCGTCGAAGCGACGCGCGCGGCGATCCGCAAACGCTCGAACGTGGCGGTCGTGGTGATGGACCCCTGGACCGGGCGCGTGCTGACCATCGGCAATCCGCAGTCCGGTCTGTTCACCGCGTACCAGCCCTGCTCGGTCTTCAAGCTCGTGGTCGCGGTGGCCGGTCTCACCGAAGGTGTGATCACGCGCGATACCCGCTACACCTGCTCGAACGGATGCTGGCTCAGTCCCGGCCACGGTCCTATCGACCTCGGCCGCGCGCTCGCGGTTTCGTGCAATCCCTACTTCGAATGGGTTGGCGAGAGGCTGGGCTTCGAGACCGTCCGCAACTACTCAAAACTCCTCGGCCTCGGATCGCCCACGGGAATCAATCTGGCGGGGGAAACCGCCGGGGTCATCCCCTCGGTCATCCCAAGCGGCGGCCTCGGCCACATGTCCTCGCACGCCCAGGGCGTCAAGACCTCCGCAATGCAGCTCGCCGTCCTGATGTCGGCCCTCGTGAACGGCGGCGTCATCCATGAACCGCAGTTCGTGGGTCCGCAGGCGGTGACGGCGAAGGTGCGCTCGAGGTTCTCGGCGCCCTCGATCCTGGCCCTGCTCTCGCCTGGCCTCTTTTCTTCGGTCACCGAAGGCAGCGCGCAGCGGGCGTTCGATCCGGGTTTTGTGGCCACCGGCAAGACGGGGTCGTGCTCCGGTGTCGGCTGGTTCGCCTCGTCGCTCGGTTATCCGCGTTCGGAGATGGTGGTGGTGACCCTCGTCCGGGGTGGCAATGGATCGGCCGCCTCTGGTGTAGCCGCCGAGTTCTACCGCGCACTTCTGGGAGTTTCGCCGCCTTCCACCCACACCCTCGCTTCCGCGCCCGGCGCGCCCTGAACGACAAAGGGGACCTTTCGGCCCCCTTTCACGCAGACGGCGACAGGCTGAGGCTCAGCGGCGGCCGAGCTTGACCACGACCTTCTTGGTTTCGCCTTCGACCTCGACTTCAGTCTCTTCCGTCTTGTAACCGGGCCGGACCACCTCGATGCGATGACGCCCGGGCGCCAGTTCGACGCGGCTCAACTGCGACGCCTTTCCGAAGAACTCACCGTCGATGTACACGGAAGCGTCGGCGGGTTCGACCTGAAGGTCGAGGAAGCCACGGCCGGCCTCGCGTGAGGGCGGCGTGTAGCGGCGATCCTGGGTTTCGGCGTCCACCTCACGGCTGCGATCGCGTTCGATGCGGGCCGAATCGCGCCGTTCGTTGTCGTCCTCGACGTCGTCGTCGCGATCGAAGTCACGGTCGTCCGCAGCGGCGGCGCGGTCGTACTCGCCCACGGTATCCCGGGTCTCGCCCGTGCCCTTCACCATGTCCCAGCGCAGTTTCAGTGTCTGGTCGCGGTTCGCGTAGATCGCGAACGTGTGGCTGGAATAGCCCTCGAGTTTGAGCGTGATCTCGTGCCGGCCGGGGGAGACGTTGAGGCGCTGAAGCAGCCCGTCGAAATCATCAACGATTCCCGCGTAGTAGCCATCGACGTAGACCCTTGTCTTGGCGGGTTCGACCAGAGTGCGGATCTGGGCGATGTTGCCCGCGCGATACCGATAGGACCGGTAATACGAGGAGGGGTAATAGCCGTAGTAGTCGCCGTACGAGTAGCCGTAATCGTAAAAGCCATACCCGTAGCCGTACAGACCGTAAGGCCGACGCCCGTAGCTCCACGAATAGTAGTAGGGATCGTAGTAGTAGGACGAGTATGGATAGCTGCGGTAATGATCGCGGTCATTGCCGTAGCGGTCCCGGGTCCCGGAACCCGTTCCAGGACGGGGCCGCCGTGCCGCGGCGTCGGAGGACCGGCTGGATTGATTGCCCGAGCTCCAGGAGGAACCGCCGCGATTGGAGTCGGAACTCGAACTGCCGCTTGAACTTGAGGCCGAGGAGGAACCGCCCGAATGGCGGGACCCGGCGTCGGAGCTGGACGAACTCCCGCCAGTGCGGGGCACCGCCCGGTCGTCCCCCTGGCCGAAGGACGTGGCCGCGGCGACGAGGACCAGCGGAACCATTCCGATGAGCTTGAGTGTCTTCATGGGTTTAAGAACCTCGCGAAAGGACACGCTCGAAAGGGAGTGTGCCGAGCCTTTGTGTTGCAAACGGTGTGCCCGTCCGACCGGGGTCGCCGAGGCGGCGTTTGCCCCCCGCCGATGACAAGGTGGTGTCGAACCGAGGACATATCCGTCAGGGAGCAAGCGCCTGGAGCGAGACAGGGTCGCCCGCCCGTACGAGGCCAGGCCGGATGACCCGGGCGTACATCCGGGTCCGGCCGGGATGGAGTTTGGCGGAAAGGCGGGAGAAATCCCCGTCCGAGAACGAGCCCACGAGGTTCTTGCAGGGGTGTGCGGGTTTCGTGATCACGAGGATCACGTCGCCGATCGCGAGTCGCGCGCCGGTCTGCACGAGGCTCCAGTCGAGGCCGGAAATCGTGAGGTTCTCTCCGGTGGTGCCGCGGTCGATCGGATGGCCTTCGGCCCGGAGAGCATCGATGATTTCCTGGGCGAGAAGACACACGGCCCGGTCGGGCCCGCCGTGGTACCGCAGATCCCGCTGACGATCTCCTTCAAGGCCATTCGCTCCGACACGAACCGGATGGTCGACACGGAGTTTGGGCACGCCTCCGTTTGAGACCTGGATGGACTCGAGGCGCCCTACGGACGACCCGCCGATGTGTTTCTGGTCCTCTTGGTGCGCGGGCATGGGAAACGTAAGATTACCCGCTCGGAACTTACCGACATGCTGTTCCGTATTCATACTGTTGGACGACCAGAAGGTCCGTCCACGTTCCCCGCAGGTCGGCGATTCTGGAGGATTCATGTCTAAGGCGAAGAAAATCGGGCTGTCCGTTCTGGCCCTTGTCGTGGTGGGCGCGGTCATCGCGGGAAGTGTTGCCCGGGCCAGCGGCAAGAAGGTCGAAGTGCAGACCGGCAAGGTCTCCAAGAAGGACCTCATCTCCAAAGTGTCGGCCTCCGGAGAGATCCGCCCCAAGAAATTCGTGAACGTCTCCTCCGACGTCGCCGGGCGCATCGTTCGCCTTCTCGTCAAAGAGGGCGATCAGGTGAAGCGCGGCCAGATCCTCGCCCGGATCGACGCGAAGCGTTTCGAGGAAAGTGCCCGACAGTCCGAGGCGGGCCTTGGAGCATCGCGCTCCGATCTCGACCGGACCCTCGCCGACCTCGAGTTGAGCCGACAGTCGCTCGAACGCCAGAGAAGGATGCACGCGGACAAACTCATCTCCGATCAGCTGCTGGAACAGGCCGAATCCGAGTTCAAGATGAAGCAGGCGGCGGTGGAGTCGCAGCGCAAGCGCGTCACCCAGCAGTCGGCCATCGTGGCCACGAACCAGGACGACCTCGGCAAGACCATCGTGGTGGCGCCCATGGACGGCGTGGTCACGAGCCTTCAGAAAGAAGAGGGCGAGACCGTTATCGGCGCCCAGAGTTTCTCGCCCACCGTCATCTGCGTGGTCGCGGATCTCTCCGTGATGGAAGTCGAGATCCTGGTCGACGAAACGGACATCCGCAATCTCTCGCTCGGCCAGGTCGCGGAAGTGCGGGTGGACGCGCTCGAGGGCACGATCATCAAGGGTGAGGTGACGGAGATCGGTTCTTCGGCGATCCCGCGCGGCGGCGCGGCCACGACAGGTTCCAACGTGAATACCTCGAACCAGGCGAAGGACTTCAAGGTCACGGTCACGCTCAAGGATCCGCCGGCCACCCTTCGTCCGGGCCTCAACGCCACCGCCGACGTGATCACCGCCCGCCGCGAGGGCGTGGTCGCCGCCCCGATCCAGGCCGTGGTCGTCCGCCAGATCGATAAGGACGGCAAGGTCGTCGATCCTTCGATCGGGCAAGCGGGGCCGGCGGATGCGGGGAACACCCCGGCGCGCACCGCCAAGCTGGAAGAGAAAGAAGGCGTCTTCCTGGTGCAGAACGGCAAGGCCGTGTTCAAGCAGGTCAAGACCGGCATCATCGGCGACTCCGACATCGAGATGATCGAAGGCGTCAAGGATGGCGACGAGATCGTGATCGGTTCCTATCGAACGCTGCGGACCTTGAAGAACGAGGCCCTGCTCAAGATCGAGGCTCAAGGCGGCAAGGGTTCCAAGTGACGGAGACAAGCGAAGCCTCATCGATCATCCGCTGCGTCGATCTGTGGCGTACCTACCAGATGGGCGAGGAGACGATCCACGCCCTGCGCGGAGTGTCCTTCGAGATTCAGCCCAACGAGTACCTCGCCATCATGGGCCCGTCCGGATCCGGCAAGTCGACGCTCATGAACCTGATCGGCTGTCTCGACACTCCTTCCCAGGGCGAGTACTACCTTCGAAACCAGCTGGTTTCGAAGATGTCCGACGACGCCCTCGCCGAAGTCCGCAACAAGGAAATCGGCTTCGTTTTCCAGACTTTCAACCTGCTGCCCCGCGCCAGCGCTCTCGAGAACGTCGAACTGCCCCTCGTCTACGCGGGTATTCCGAAAGCCGCCCGCATGGAGCGGGCCCGCGAGGCTCTCGACAAGGTTGAACTGTCCTCGCGCATGAGCCACAAGCCGAACGAACTTTCGGGCGGACAGCGGCAACGTGTCGCCATCGCCCGTGCCCTGGTCATGGGCCCGGCCATTCTGCTCGCCGACGAGCCCACCGGAAACCTCGACTCCACCACCGGCGAAGAGATCATGCGCCTGTTCGAACGGCTGCACGGCGCGGGTAACACGATCATCCTGGTGACCCACGAGCGCGACATCGCCGAACACGCGCATAGGGTCATCATGATCCGGGATGGCAAGATCGCAAGCGACGAGATGAGCCGCAAGGCCTCGTGATCCCGGTCGTCCGGCCGGGTTTCGTCAAGGGAGCATTCTGATGCCGTTCCACGAAGCGATCGCGATCGCCATGGCCTCGGTCAAGGCCAACAAACTGAGGTCGATTCTCACCATCCTCGGCGTAGTGATCGGCATCGCTTCGGTCATCGCGGTGGTGGCGATCACCGACGGCCTCGACCGCTACATGGCCGACAAGGTCCTGGCCCTCGGCAGCAAGAGTTTCACCGTCCAGAAGTTCCCCGACATCATCGTCTCGTTCGATCAGTTCCGCGAGTTCAACAAGCGCAAGGACCTCACCCTGCGCGACGTCGATCTCATCAAGGAAGCGTGCACGCTCTGCGCGGAAGTGGGCGGCCTGCTGGTCACGAACCGGACCGTGAAGTACGGCTCGATCAAGCAGGAAAGCGTGCAGGTCATGGGGATCACCGAGAACTTCAGCCGCATCGGTTCGATCCGCGACCTGATCGTGGGCCGTCATCTCATCGACGACGACATCGAATCGGCCCGGCCGGTGGCGGTGATCGGCGCCGACTTGATGGACGCGTTCTTCCCGA
Organism: uncultured Acidobacteriota bacterium; assembly: GCA_964396875.1. Classification (GTDB taxonomy): domain Bacteria; phylum Acidobacteriota; class Vicinamibacteria; order Fen-336; family JAGNNV01; genus JAGNNV01. Next base: position 41,356 of record CAYNHK010000006.1, read on the forward strand.
ACGCCGAGCCGCTCGGGAAAGAGATCGTCATCGACGGCAACCGTCTGCGCATCGTCGGCGTGGGCGAACGCAAGGGCAAGGTCTTCGGCGAGAGCCAGGACAACTTCGTGTGGACGCCGATCACCGCCTTCCGGAAGGTCTTCGGCTCGCGGCGTTCGGTGAGCATTCAGGCCGAAGCGCTGTCGATGGATGTCTTCGAGAAGGCCCAGGATCAGGCCCGCCTCGCTCTTCGAAATCGTCGCCATCTCGCCTATGGCGAACCGGACGACTTCAACATCGAGACCGGCGAAAGCGTCATGAACCTCTGGAACAGCGCCACCCAGGGCATCTACGTGGTGACCATCGTGGTGACCGCGATCAGCCTGCTCGTCGGCGGTGTCGTGGTGATGAACATCATGCTGGTGTCGGTGACCGAGCGGATCAAGGAGATCGGCGTGAGGAAGGCCCTCGGCGCCCGGCGCAGCGATATCCAGAAACAGTTCATCGTCGAATCGGTTCTTCTGACCGGGGTGGGAGGAATTCTGGGTGTGGTCGGCGCCTCGATGTTCTCGTTCGTCGTGGGGCGGCTCATGTCCGGCATCGTCGGCGATGAGTTCTCAGCCCCCGTGCGCCTGTGGGCGGTGGCGGTGGCGGTGGTGTCATCGACCATCGTTGGCCTCGTGGCGGGCATCTACCCCGCCTCGCGCGCGGCCGCTCTCGACCCCGTGGTCGCCCTGAGGAGCGAGTAGGCGCCATGGCCCGCAAAGGTTCCCGCCGCATAGCCGTCTTCGCCCTCTGGGAGTCGGTCAAGATCGGCCTGTCTTCGCTCATCGCCTACAAGATGCGCGCGGCGCTCACGATCCTCGGGGTCGTCATGGGCATCATGACGGTGACCGGCGTCTCCGCGATCATCGCCGGACTCAACAAGTCGCTTTCCTCCCAGCTCGAACAGCTCGGTTCCTCCTTCGTCATGGTGCGCCCGATGCAGCCGGGGGAGAACGTCTCCGCCGAGGAACGGCGCCGGCGGCGCATGCTCACCGACGATGAAATCAAGGCCATCCGCGAACTGCCCGACGTCGCCGCGGTGAGCCCGCTCGCCTTCGTGCGCGCGGATCTCATCAAGTACAAGGAACTTCGCGTGAACGCGGCGCAGGTGTTTGGAACCACGCCGGAATACGAACCCGTCCACAACGTCTTCGTGGAGCGGGGACGTTTCTTCAACGAAAGCGAAACCGCGAGGGCCGCGCATGTCGCGGTGATCGGGCCGGACATCGTCGACGCGGTTTTCCCCGGTCTCGACCCCATCGACAAGGAACTTTCGATCGACGGCCGCAAGTTCCGGGTCATCGGGGTCACGGAGAGACAGGGGAAGTTCCTGTTCTTCAGCCGCGACAACGTGGTCCTCGTTCCCGTCAAGAGCCTCCCGTCCGCGAACTTCATGGGCCTCGATGGCTACGTGGCGGACATCAAGACCACGTCTCCCGACCGTGTGGTCCAGGCCGAAGAGTCGATCCGCGAAACCCTGCGTCGCAAGCGGCGGCTTCGTTTCTTTACCAAAGACAATTTCGCCGTCTTCACCCAGGACGCCATCACCGACCTCTACAACCAGGTCACCGGCGGCATCTACATGGTGATGATCGCGATCTCCTGCATCGGCCTCGTGGTGGGCGGCGTCGGGGTCATGAACATCATGCTGGTCTCGGTGACGGAACGAACGCGGGAGATCGGAATCCGTAAAGCTCTCGGGGCCAAACGCCGCGACATCCTTTGGCAATTCCTCACCGAGGCGATGACCCTCACCGGCGTGGGCGGGCTCCTCGGCATCGCCATCGGCGGCGGCCTCGCGAGCCTCATCAACGCTCTTTCTCCCTTCCCGGCGGCCTTCCAGCCGCAATGGGTGGCGGCGGCGTTCATCTCGTCGCTCGCGGTCGGTCTTTTCTTCGGCCTGTGGCCCGCGGCGAAAGCCGCGAAACTCGATCCCATCGAAGCCCTCCGGTACGAGTAGATTCGGGGGGAAGGAAGGATCCCCGATGACCGAAACGCCCGAAACCGCAGCTCCCCCTCAAGGTACCAGCGCGCCCGAAGATTCAGGCTCCTTCCTCGGTAACCTCTTCAATCTCTATTTCGAGCCCACCGCGACGTTCGCGAAGATCTTCACAAAGCCGCGGTGGTGGATGGCGTTCCTGCTCCAGACCGCCCTCGGCGTGGGCTTCTCGGCGGTGTGGCTCGACAAGGTCGACGCCCGCGCATTCATGAAGGCGCAGATGGAGCAAAACCCCAGGGTGCAGCAGATGTCCGCGGAGCAGGTGGAACAGATCATCAACGCCCAGGCCGGCTACATAAAGACGTGGGGCCGTGTGGGTCCGCTGATCGCCCCGATCATCGTCGACCTGCTGGCGGCGGGCCTTTTGCTCTTCATGTTCCGTTTCTTCATGGCCGCCGACGTTTCGTTCCTTCAATCCCTCACGACGGTGGCCTGGACGTTCGCCGCGGTCGGACTGATACAGACGCCGGTCATGTTGGCGATCATGTTCCTCAAGGGAGACTGGAATGTGGATCCCAATCAGGTGGTCCAGGCAAACCCGACCGTCTTCTTCGAATCAGGCGACATGCCGCGGTGGCTGTGGAGCCTTCTCTCGAGTTTCGACTTGTTTTCCCTCTGGACCATCTTCCTTCTGGCCACCGGCTACGCAGTCGCGGCGAAGCGCGGTTTGAGCACGGGGCTTTGGGGGGTTGGCCTCCTTTGGGGCGCGTTCGTGCTGGCGAAGGTCGCGTTTGCCCTGATGTTCGGCTAGCCCGCCCCGGCGTTCCCGACCCGGCGGGCGTGTCGCGAGGAGGCCATCGAAGGGCTTCCGACGAAGCGATCTCCCCGAAGGTAACCTTGGCGGCGCATGTGCGGAATCGCGGGCGTGGTCGAGGCGGAGGGCTCTCCTTCGCGTGAGCTTCTGGAGCGGATGGGCGGCGCTATCGCTCACCGCGGGCCGGATGACGGACGGATCGACATCTTCGGGCGCGCCGGCTTTTCGTTCCGCCGGCTTTCCATCATCGATGTCGCAGGCGGGGCGCAACCGATCTCGAACGAGACCGGCCGGATCCACGTCATGGCCAACGGCGAGATCTACAACTATCTCGATCTGCGGCGCGAACTCGAGTCCCTGGGCCACCGGTTCAAGACGCATTCGGACGTCGAGACCATCGTCCACGGCTACGAGCAGTGGGGCGACGACATCCCGAAGCACCTTCACGGCATGTTCGCGTTCGCGATCTGGGACGAAGATCGGCAGCGTCTGCTGCTCGGACGCGACCGTCTCGGGAAGAAGCCCCTCATCTACGCCGAGGCCTCGGGCCGGATCACCTTCGGCAGCGAGTTCATGGCGGTGCTCGCCGACCGACGCGTCTCACGCGAGGCGGACCACGCGGCCATCCACGACTACCTGACCTACCAGTACGTGCCCGCCCCCGCCTCGGGCTTCAAGGCGGTGAAGAAGCTCGAGCCCGCGCACATTCTGGTCTTCGAGGGCGGCGTGGCGAAGACGTCGCGTTACTGGCAGCCCGACTGCACGCCGAGGCTCGCCCTCTCGATGGAGGACGCGGCCGCGGAAACCGAAAAGCGCCTCAAGGAAGCGGTGCGGAAACGACTCATGAGCGAAGTTCCGCTCGGCGCGTTTCTTTCGGGCGGTGTGGACTCCTCTTTGATCGTCGCCCTCATGTCGGAGTTCACGAAGGTGAAGACGTTCTCGATCGGTTTCGAGGAGAGCGGCTTCAACGAACTCCCCCACGCCCGGGCGGTCGCGGAGCGGTACGCGACCGACCATCACGAATTCGTGGTGAAATCCAACGCGGCCGAGGTGCTGCCGAAGCTGGTGCGGCACTACGGCGAGCCTTACGCCGACTCGTCGGCGCTGCCCTCCTACTACCTCGCGAAGCTCACGCGTGAGCACGTCACGGTCGCGCTCAATGGCGACGGCGGAGACGAGTTCTTCGCGGGGTACGATCGTTATCGGGCGCTTCAGTACTTCAAGCTGGCCCGCCTCATGATGCCGCTGGGCCCTCTTGCTCGCGCCCTTTCGCGCTGGCCGGTCCTGCCCCTCCGGGCCCGCCGGGCCTTCGCCGGCGCGGGGCACGATCCGCGGGAGGGGTATGCGCGGATCATGTCCTACTTCTCGCCCGAGCAGAAAACGGCGCTGTATTCGAACGAGATGCGCGCGCGGGTGAACGCGGTGGACTCGTACGAGTGGATGTACGACTTCATGAAGGAGTCGCGCGAGCCGCTTGGCATAAGGCTCCTCCAGTACTCGGATGCGATGACGTACCTTCCCGGTGACATCCTCACCAAGGTGGACATCGCGACGATGGCGAACTCGCTCGAGGGCCGGTCGCCCCTGCTCGACCACGAGCTCGTCGAGTGGGCGCTTCGATTGCCGGATGCGATCGGGTCGAACGCGTCGGAGGGGAAGCTCGTGCTGAAGGCCCTCGCCCGAAAACTCCTCCCCGCTTCGATCATCGACCGGCCCAAGATGGGTTTCGGGATACCGATCAACGACTGGTTCAAGGGCGAACTGCACGGCATGCTCCGCGAGACGCTCCTCTCGCAGCGGGCCCGCGAACGCGGCCTGTTCGAGCCGGCCGCGGTCGAACGACTGATCTCCGATCACACGGAGGGCCGCGAAGTCCACGGGTATCGTCTGTGGGCCCTGCTTTGTCTGGAGCTTTGGTTCTGCGAGGTCGTGGATGCGAACTGAGGCGCGCACGCCTGGCCTCTTGTACTTCGACATCAACCATCCCGTCCAGGCCCTGATGCTGCGCCCGGTCATCGGGGCCCTCATCGACGCGGGCCACGCCACGCGGGTGTTCGCGCGCGACAAGGACGTGACCCTCGGGCTGCTCGAGCGCTTTGGCCTCGAGGCGACCACACTCGCCAAACGCCGTCGCGGACGACTCGGTTCAGGGATCGAACTCATCGCGCGGGAGAGCCGCCTCCTCCGCCTCGCCCTCAAGGAACGGCCGCAGGCCATCCTCGGCACAAGCGTCCACGCCGCAAGGGTCGGTCGGATCACCGGAGCCCTTTCGGTGGTGATCAATGATGACGATGCGGCCGCGGTTCCCTGGTTCGCACGGCTCGCCTACCCTTTCGCGGACATCCTGGTGAAACCCGAGTGCCTCGCCTTCGAGAATCATCCGCGCCAGGTGACCTACAAGGGAAACCAGCAGCTCTTCTACCTCCATCCCTCCCGCTTCACCGCCGATCCAAAGGTGCGCACCGAACTCGGGATCGAGCCAAACCGCAGATTCGGCGTGATCCGGCTCTCGGCCCTCGACGCTCACCACGACGAAGGAGTCCGCGGCCTCGGGCGCGCCCATCTCCAGGAAATCGCAAGCCTCGTTCCAAAGGACATGCTGGTGTTCGCCTCTCTCGAAAAGGAGCAGGATCTTCCCCCCGGCTGGCGGCCGATCCGCCTTCCCCCGGACCGGCTCCATCACGTCCTCGCCGCGGCCGAGTTCTTCGTTGGAGACGGTCAGACCATGACCGCGGAGGCCGCGGTGCTCGGGACACCCGCGTTCCGCCTCAACGACTTCGTGGGCCGGATTTCCTATCTCAAGGAACTCGAGAGCTTCGGTCTCGCGTTCGGCTTCCGCCCGGGCCAGGAGAAGGACCTCGTCGCGCGACTCTCCGCGGTGCTCGGCGGGAATCCGCCGAGGGCCGCCTTCGATGCGGCGAGGCGTCGTTTTCTCTCTGCTATGGTTGATCCGCTCCCTTGGCTGGTCGACCTCGTGTTGGGCCGCCTCCGCTCTCATGCCTGAAGTCCTGCTCGTCGTCGGCACGCGGCCCGAGGCCATCAAGCTCCTCCCCGTCTACCGGGCGCTCCTTTCGAAGGGGGCTCACGTCTCGGTGATGACCACCGGACAACATCGCGAGATGGTCGATCCGTTGATGGACGTTCTCGGTTTCAAGGTGACGGCCTCTCTCGCGATCAAGGACAAAGCGCCTTCGCTCGCACAGCTCTCCGCGCGGCTTCTCGCGGCTTTCGATGAGCCCCTGCGCAAGGGGCGGCCCGACTGGATCGTGGTGCAGGGCGACACGACATCGGTGGCGATGGGGGCGCTCGCCGGCTACTACCACGACATCAAGGTCGCCCATGTGGAAGCGGGTCTTCGGACCGGGCGACCCCGTGAGCCTTTCCCGGAGGAGCTGAACCGGCAGATCGTGGGCCGGATCGCTTCGTTGCACTTCGCACCGACACAAAGCGCAAGGGCCAACCTGCTTCGGGAAGGCATCGCGGACAGCGCTATCCATGTGTTCGGAAACACCATCGTCGACGCGCTGCGCGACATCCAGGCGCGGGTTCTCCCCACAGTCGAAGACACGAAGGATGTGGCCGAGATCCTGGCCTCCGACAAGCCTCTGATGCTGGTGACCGCGCACCGCCGGGAGAATCACGGACAGGGACTCGAAGGCCTCGCCGCCGCCCTCGCGCGGCTGGCGCGCGAGATGGACGGCGAGCTTCAGATCGCGTTTCCGGTGCATCTCAATCCGCTGGCTTCCACGCCGATCCGTGAGCGGCTCTCGGGCGTTCCCGGCGTTCACCTGCTGGAGCCGCTTCTCTATCCGCAGTTCCTGAAACTCCTCACCCGCTCTCGCCTGGTGCTGACCGACAGCGGAGGCGTTCAGGAGGAATGCGCGGCGCTCGGCATTCCCCTGCTGATCGCCCGGAACGTCACGGAGCGTGCGGAAGCCGTCGAGTGTGGTGTGGGAGAGATCGTGGGCACAGATCCCGACCGCATTTTCACCGCGGCGATGCGCCTGCTCAAGGACGCCAAACTCCACGCGGCGCGGTCGGTTCCGAGTCAGGCCTTCGGCGACGGCCACGCGGGCGAGCGGATCGCATCTCTTCTCCTCCGGTGAACCGGTGAAGCCGCTGCGGATCGCCATGGTGGGGAACGGGGCCACGGTGCATGCCCTGGTTCGCGGAGCCGCGATCGCCTCACTCGGTCACGCGGTCCGTCTGGTGACACTCGGTCCGGTGCTCCCGGTTCCAGGAATCGACGTCCGCACGCGGCCCGTTCCTCGAACCGCGCTCGAAGGTTTCACCGCGTTCCGTTCTTTTTTACGTGACCTGCGCGACTTCCATCCCGATCTCCTGCACGTCCACTACGCGGGCGGGCGGCTCGGCAGCCTCGCCCTGGCCTCGGGAATCAAGCCGCTGGTCGTGACCGTGATGGGGGGCGACGTTCAGCCCGAACAACTCATGGGACGCGCGGGGGCGCTCGATCACCGAACCACGAGACGTCTGCTTCAAGAAGCCGATCTCCTTCTCGCGAAATCGCAGGCGCTTGTGACCGAGATCCGCCGATACGGCGACTACGCGGGAAAGATCGAGGTGGTCCACTGGGGGATCGATGTGGCGCGCTTCGAAGCAAAGCCCGACGCGGGACCGGCGATGCGGAAGAAGATGGGCCTTGGCGACGCCCCTTTGCTGCTGAGTCCGCGAATCCTCCGCCCGCTGTACAACATCCACCTCATCGTCGAGGCGATGCCCGAAATCCTCCGGCAGCGACCCGACGTGAGCCTCCTGATCAGCCGCCATCGCGAAGACGCGGAGTACGCGACGAAACTCCGCCAACGCGTTTCCGAACTCGGGATCGAGGGCCGCGTCCGATTCATCGAACCGGTCGCATACGACGACATGCCCGGCCTGCTCGCGGCCACGAGCGTGGTCGTGAGCGTGCCCTTCTCGGATGGCCTGCCCCAGACCCTGTTCGAGTGTCTTGCCGCAGGGACGCCGATCGTCCTCGGTCGACTGGACGCCTATGGCGAGATGGTCGAACACGAACGCGAGGTCCTCCTCGCGAAACTCGATGCGCCGTCGATCGCCGAGGCGGTCACCCGGATCCTGAATGAGGACGGCCTCGCTCCGCGGCTTCGCGCGGCGGGCCGGAAGCGCATCCTTGAAACGGCTTCGCTACCTGAGGAGGCGAGGCGAGTTGAAGCCCTCTACCGGGGCGTCGTGGAACGGGGCCGCCGCGAGTCGCCGTTGGGTCCGAGAATCCTCGATGCCATGAGCCTCGCGTTCCGAAGCGGGCCTTCCTGATGACGAACCTGTTCGGCTTCGTCATCGACGGCCTGGATCACGAGGCCTTCCTGGCCTCGATGCGGGTCTCCTTCGTCGTCGTGACTCTGCTCGGCGCGTGGCTTGCTGCGCGCGACCCGGACGGGCGGCGCTCCGGCCGCATCGTCTTCTGGATCGGCATCGTCGGACACACTCTCGCCTGGCTCGCAACGGTATTCCCCCTGGCCGGGGTCTACGGCATGAACGCGAGTCAGGACCGCGAGAATCACCTCGGCTGGGCGAACGTGGTGGCGCTTGGTTTTTCTCCCCTTCGTACGTACCAGGTGAACCACCTCCATTTCGAGCCCGTGTGGCCGCTCCTCACCGCCATGGCATCGGGCTTCAATGTGGATCTGATTCCGGTGGTATTTCAGTGGGCTCCGCTGATCGTGGGAATCGCCCTGCTGGCCTCGATCCGTTTCTCCTGGCTTGCCGGGTCGCAACCGTCACGGACCGTGGAAGCCGAAGCGGCGTTCGCGGCGATGGGCGCGCTGCTGTTGATGGCGGTTCCCGGGGACTTCGCCGGACCGTTCCGGAATCCCTGGGCGCTCACCATCATGCTCAAGCCCAATCACGCGCTGGGTCTGGTGCTCGTTCCGCTTGCCGCCCTCGCCATTTCTCGCGCCCACAATTTCGGGACGCGCCTGTTCGCGGGTTTTGTCCTTCAGCTGGTCGGCTGGGCGTTCGTCATCCACATGGGCCTCTTCGTTTGCGGGCTCGCGGTGTTCGTGGCCCTGTCGTGGATCACGAAACGAGCCGAGCGCCTGAAAGACCTCGCCGATGCGGGCACGGCGGTGGGCGCGAACCTGCTGATCGTGAGCCCTTACCTCGTCATGCTGGTCGTGGCCTATCCCTTCCTCGAAGGCAACGATGCTTATCGCATCTCCTTCTTTTCCGACCGACCCATCGAAGGACCGTTCCGGCTCGGCATCCTCCTCGCCTTGAGCGCTTTTGGGGCGTGGCGTTCCTATCAGGAGAGGGGGCGGCTCGGGCGGATCCTCGCCACCCAGTGGCTGACCGCTCACATCCTGTGGCAGATCTTCCCGGTCCTGGGTCTGGTGGGTCATGCGCGCGAGCAGGATGAGGTTTTTTACTGGTGCCGGTTTTGGACGGGCCTTTTCGCCGGAGTCGGCCTCTGGCACTGCCTGGCCGCGGTGATCGCCCGGGTCCGGGGCGGCGAGCCGACTTCCCAGAGGACCGTAGGTCCGGCGACGGCCTTGTCGCTCGCCCTGCTTCTACCCTCGCTGCTGCCGGCCTGGTGGGACCCGCGGAGCATGGATCAGTACCACATGGCCGGCCGTAACCCGTTGCCCGACTGGATCGCGGAGCCGGCGCGGTTCATCAGGAGCACTTCGACAGAGGCGGTGTTCGCGGGGGATCGCAACTACGCGAAATGGATCGCGGCTTACGGCGCGCGGCGCGTGCTGCTCGCGAACGCATTGAATCTGCCGAACGACCATCCCCGCCGGACCGAAATCGAGACCGCGCTGATGGGCGACGGGAACCCCAGCCTCGTCGAGGAAGGCCGCGTCCGGTACGGGATCGCGTACGTCCTCGTGACTTCGAAGCCGTTGGACCGCGCGCCCGAGATCACGATCGACCTGCTGAAGGAGCGACCGCATCTCACCGCGGTGTACGATCGCCAGTTCGACCTCGTACGAGTCGCCATCTTCAAAGTCATTCAACCGGGACTCAGGCCATGACGGGCGCCGAGTCTTCCCTTGCTGCCCTGCGACTCGTCCTCGCTCAGGAGGAGTCCCTTCCCGCACTTCGCGCCTCGCTCTTTCTGTTCGGGGCAGCGGGGGCGTTCGCCTGGTCGCGCCGTCGTACGGGCCTCTCCCTGTTCGCTCTCGTTCTCGGTGGTCTGTTCGCACTTTCGTACTGGCTGGTTCAAATCGAAGCGCCCCTCGGCCTCGGTACCGACCCTGGTCTGACCCGGCAGTGGGCGCAGGCGGGGGTCAGCGCGCACGCCGCGTCATCGGAAGAGGGCTTCGTCCGGGGAACAGCGGCCGAGCGATCGCTGCTCGCGGGCCTGGCCTCCGCCGGCGTTCCGCTCTGGCTCGTCCACCTCACGCCCCAGATCGCGGTCCTCTTCGGCTATGGCCTCACCATCCTCGCCCCCTGGCTTGTGATCAGAAGTCGGGTGAGCGCTGCGTGGACGGCGGCGCTTTTCGCCGGGGGCGGGCTTTGGCCCGATCTCTCCGGGTTCGGCGTTCTGGCGCTCGAGCCATCAATCGTCGGGATCGTGTTTCCCTTCATGGGCATCGCCATCCTCTTGCGGCGAACGGGCCGGCTCCGTCGCGCTCTTCACGCCCGTCGCGTCGGGATCGCGGCGGGTCTGATCGGTCTGGCGGCCGCTGCCCGCGCCTTTCAAGGAGGGATCGAGGCCAACGCCGTTTCATGGTTGTGCCTGACCCTCCTCACCTTGATGCTCGCACCCCGCCTGCGGACAACGGTGCGGTTGATTTCGCGGTCCAGGTCCGGGGTGCTTCGCCTCGAGTCCGCGCTGCTCCTTTGCGTCTTCTGCGGCGGGGGCCTCTTCTGGTGGAATCCGCCCCGCTCGCTCCCGGGCTTCCGGGAAGCGCGGGCCGAAGGTGTGGCCATGGGTCGGCCTCTGCGATTCATTTCCGAGAACGTGCCGGTGGACGGCGTGGTCCTCGCCTCACCGGACTACTCCGCGGCCATCGCGGCTCTTTCCGGTCGCCGGGTTCTGTTCCCTCCTCGACATGAAGATGCGACGGCCGTGCCCAACCCGCTCCGCCGCGCGCGACTTCTTTCCCTCGCCCTCGAAGGCCGCCCTCCGGAGCGACTGGCCAGCCTCTTCTCGGTGACCCACCTCCTGCTTGGACCTGGCGAGCCAACCCCTCCGTCTCCGGACACCCTCGTCGCTTCGGATCCGGAGGTCTTGGGCCTCGTGCCGGTCTACCAGGACGTCAAGGACTTTCGCGTGTTCCGACTGGTCAAGAAGAAATAGACTCCCCCGACCACCCGTGTATCAGGAACATCGAGTCTCGGTTGTCATACCCGCTCACGACGAAGAGCTCCTGATCGAGCGCGTCGTGAACGGCATCCCCGCGTTCGTCGACCACATCATCGTGGTGGACGACGCCTCGAAGGACAAGACCGCGGAGAAGCTCGAAGCCCTGAAGGGGATGCAAGGCGACCGCCTTGTGGTGATCCGCCACCCGCGAAACCAGGGGGTCGGAGGGGCCATCGTGACCGGCTACGAAGCGGCGCTGAGGATCTCCGCGGAAAAACATCTGGTCGCGGTTATGGCGGGCGACGCGCAAATGGACCCGGAAGACCTGCCCAAGCTCCTGGCCCCTTGCGCACGGGGCGAAGTCGACTACGCGAAGGGAAACCGGCTGATCACGGGCGAAGCCTGGAAGATCATTCCCAAGACGCGTTACCTCGGCAACGCCGTGTTGTCCCTGCTGACAAAGGTCGCTTCGGGCTACTGGCACGTGGCTGACTCTCAGACCGGCTATACCGTGATCACCGCGGAGGCTCTGGCGGTGCTGCAGCTCCATCGCCTCTACCCTCGCTACGGTTTTCCGAATCACCTGCTGGTGGAACTCAACAACTACGATTTCCGGGTTCGCGACATTCCGATCAAGCCCGTTTACAACGTGGGCGAGGTTTCGGGAATCCGCCTGCACAAGGTCATCCCGACCATCTCGTGGCTGCTGTTCCGCTGCTATTTCTGGCGAATGAAAGAGAAGTACATCATCCGGGATTTCCATCCCCTGATCTTCTTTCTCGCTTTCGGCATGCTGCTCGCCGGGGGGTCGTTCGTCTTCGGCCTCTACCTCGCGTACCTTCGGACGATGGGTCCGGTGAGCCCCGTCGCCGCGGTGTTCGTGACGATGAGCTTCACGTCGGGGATCCAGAGCATCCTCTTCGCGCTCTGGATGGACATGGAGCGAAACAAGGACCTCAAGTAAGCGGAAGGGTAGCGCAGGCCGAATTCACTTCGGCCGGAGGCGCGCAGCCTGGCCTTGGGCCACGCGGGGGTTTGGGGGGCTGAGCACTTTGCGGCCCCCC
>CAYNHK010000007.1:0-53292 GCA_964396875.1 uncultured Acidobacteriota bacterium
CGGCATGACGGCCGAGCTGACCGGGTTCGTTGATGCTGACTTGCCAGGTCACTTCGTAAACGCCAACAGCGGCGAGGTTGAACTCGGTGGCGCTGTTCTGGACGATGCCCGAGACAGGCCCCGCACGCGGAAACGGCACGGCCCCGCCCGCGGCAATAGGCGCGGCGGCATCGGGAGGGCTGAGCAGGTAGAAGTGGCCATACTCAAGGGCGAGTCGCAGTTCCCTCCACGCGGTCCCGTCGCAGAGATCGAGGCGCTTCATCGCGCTGACATAGCGAAGGCTGCCCGTATTCTCCGCGCCGCACGCTTCGACGGACGCCGGGATGCTCCCGGCCGGTTGGCAGGTCACGCTGCCATCCTCAGCCACGACGCGGATGCTGCTGCCCGCGCTGCAGGTTCCCGAGACGCGCGCTTGTTTGCCGGACTGCAGGGTGACGATCGCGGTTTCAAGGGGCCCGAGCTCTGTCGCGAGTTGCGCCGGCGTCACGGTATTTGGAACCTGGCCGACGATGTCGGCGCCGTTGATCTGAGCGCAACTCACGGCGCCGTCAGCGGCGATCGCGGTGATGATGCTGCCGGTGCTGCACGTCCCCGACACCCGGGCCTGGTACGCGGCGGGTAGCTGACCGCCAAGACGCTGCGCGTCCAGCGCGTAGGGCGTTGGCGTGATCTGTTGGCGCGGCGAGATCGCCGTAAAGGCGCTGCTGGCGCCGCCCGGACGTACGGCAACTTGCAGCCAGCGCGCGCCGCCCGTGAAAGCGCTGGCGCCGAAGTCGAGCAGCACGGAGAAAATACCGCCGGTCACTGCCGCGCTGGTGTGGGTGACCGAGCTCCCTATCGTGTTGCCGCCAACAGCCGCGTCGTACAGCGTGAACTGCAGATCGTAGGCGCCCGTGGCCGGGTTGCCCGCGTCGGTGAGTCGTCCCTGGTAGGTGAACGCCGTGCCGGCCGGGGTCTGGGCCGCGAGCGGGGTGCCGGAGAGGACGATAAGGGTGATGACCGCGACGATCCGGGTGCAGGGGGTCATGGCGGGGATTGTAGGCCAGACAATCAGGGGTTGCCGTCAAGTCCAGCCCTGGATTACCTCCCATCCCTCCCTGACGAGCGCCGCGAACAAGTCCGCTCTCACCCGCTCAAGAGCGCCACGATCGCGCGACCGGAGCGAGACAGCCAAACCCGAGCGCGCCGCCGCCTTGTCCAGCTCGACCTGCACCAGCACACCCTCAATCAGGCCCACGCAGGGCTCCGGACCGCTGCGGTGGAACTCGATCCGGATGCCGTTGCCGGCGAGGTCGAGCTCCCACGAAAGCGGTGGAGCGACGCGCGCGATGAGCCTTTCGTCGCCGCGTTCGAGCGCGGCCTTGAGGGCGTTGGGCAGCCAGGGCGCGCCGGACCCGGTGTAGCGGACCAGCAGGCGATCCTCCTGGGCAGAGGCGGCGACGAGCAGGTCGCGGACGCGCGAGTCGAAGGCCGCATGGCGGTCCCGCAGCTGTTCCACCGGCAACTCGGGGTCGAGCTCGAGCAAGCGCAACGCGGTGTCGTGGAGCCGGTGCCAGGAGTGCTCGTCCCAGGGCGGGTCGGGGCCAAAGAGCCCCTCGATGCGGGCCCGGTCGTCGGACGAGGCCGAGGTCATCAGGGAGCGAATCGCCCGCTGGGCGTCCTCGCGCAGCTCGCGCGCGCCGTCCGGGTCGCCCCGATCCGCGAGGTCATTGGCGGTACCAATGCCGAGGGAGGCCTCGGCCAGCGCGCGCAACACCGCCTTCGTGCTTTCCTCCATCGGCCCTCCGGTTCAAGGCGGCCAAGGATAGCGAAAGGGGTGCCTCGGCCCGGTCGCTGAGAGAGGTCGGTGCGGGAGCGCGATCCAAGCGCTCAGCTTGGATCCTCGATCTTCGCCCGCACACAAACCATGAACGGGCTGAAGAGTTCGGACTGAGGCCGGTGGGACAACAGCGTTTTGCGCAGCTCGGAGGAAGGGGAGAGTGGTTTGCCCTTCAAGGGGTCATCATCGATCAGATCGAGTTGCAGAACGTTGGCCGAAAGCCACGTTTGGACGACGAGAGTGATCTTCTCGTCCGGTGGCCGCGGAACGCCGGGGGCTCCACCCACGTTGAGAACGGTTCGATCGCCCAGCTTCGAGGGATAGCCGTGAAGTACCTGAACCTCATCCGAATTGTCGTCGAGCCCAACGGTGCGGATGCGATACCACAGCCCCGTGCTCTCAAAGGCAAGCGTGACGGGACGAGCGTCCGAATCCGAAATGGGCTTCAGGTCGGCTTTGAGACGTGCCTCCGTTGGGAGGCATCTCCATGGACCCAAGAGCTGCGAGTCCAGCTTCACCACGGGCTCCGGGTCGAGCGGGACCGGGAAGTCGTAGCACGCGGGAAGCCCGAGAAGGGCCATGACCACAGCCAGGCCCCTGGCCGCGCGTCTCGCCCGGCCCGTCGAGTCGATGCGTTTCATATGCCCCCCTGGTTTCGTAACCCTCAGCGCGGCTCGGGAATCACGACCGCTCTCTTGATCGTGTCCAGCTTCGGATACTCACGGTCGAGGTAGGCGTTGCCGCCCTCGAAGATCGGGGCCTGTTTCCCGCTCCGGATGCCGCTCCCCGCGTTCTCCCCGTAGCCCGCATACCAGGCATCGACAACGTCCATGCCGGAGATCACGCGGCCGAACGGCACGAACGGTTCCTTGTCGTGGGTTTCGCGGTTGTCGCGGAGATTGATGAAGACCTGTGTGGTCCGGCCGTTCGGAACAGCGTAAGCGAACGCGATCGTGCCTCGATCGTTCGGCAGCACCCGAGGTTCGTCGGGAATCGGCCGGTCGCGCCACAACTTCGCGATCCCGGGGTCGCCGTTGATGCCGAACTGCGCCCACTTCGGCTGAACCACGCGGGTGATCCGCACATCGTCGTAATAGCCGGCCTTCACCAGGTTGAAGAAACGATCAACGCCGAGTGGCGCCCAGGCGCGCTGGATTTCGATCACAACATCGCCCTTCGTGGTTTGGAGCCGAACCTTGAAGGCGGCGGGCGCCTCGGCGTTCATGACCGGCGAATCCGGGTTCAGCTGCGGGCCCTGCGGCTCGGCCAGGGCCAGGGTCGCGGCAAGGGCGAGAACCGTCCTGAACACGGTTTGAGCATACGCCCCGGTAAACTGCGTCTTCACATGATCCCCCGCTACTCCCGGCCGGAGATGTCGAAGATCTGGTCGGACGAGAACCGGTTCTCGACCTGGCTCAGGATCGAACTCGCCGCCACCGACGCCTTGTGCCGCCGTGGTGTCGTGCCCCAGGCCGCCCGCGACGTTCTTTTCGAGAAATCGCGTTTCGACGTGGCTCGGATCGACGCCATCGAGAAGGAAGTGGGCCACGACGTGATCGCGTTCGTGAGTGCGGTCGCCGAGAACGTGGGCCCGGAAGGCCGCTTCCTTCACTACGGCCTCACGTCGTCCGATGTCGTGGACACCGCTCTGTCGGTTTTGATCCGCGACGCTCTGGATCTGCTCCTCGCCGATCTCGACGCGCTCCGCGACGTGGTCAAGGCGCGGGCGATGGAGCACAAGCACGCGGTGATGATCGGCCGCACTCACGGTGTGCACGCCGAGCCCATGACGTTCGGCCTGAAGCTCGCCCTCTGGTACGACCAGCTCTCGCGAGATCGCCGGCGCCTCGTCACTGCACGTGCGGAGATCGCCACCGGCAAACTCTCGGGCGCCGTTGGCACGTTCTCGCATCTCGGGCCCGACGTCGAAGCGGAAGTCTGCCGCGACCTCGGCCTCACCCCGGCCCCCATCGCCTCGCAGGTGATTCCCCGCGACCGCCACGCCCAGGTGATGACCGCGCTCGGCATTCTGGCCGGGAGCCTCGAGACGTTCGCCACGGAAATCCGCGCCCTGCAGAAGACCGAATTCCGCGAAGTGGAAGAGCCCTTCGGATCCACCCAAAAGGGTTCGTCGGCCATGCCGCACAAGCGCAACCCGGTGGGCTGCGAGCAGATCGTGGGCCTCGCCCGCATCGTGCGCGCGAATTCGATGGTCTCGCTCGAGAACATGGCGCTGTGGCATGAACGCGACATCTCGCACTCTTCCGCCGAGCGTGTCGCGATCCCCGACTCTTTCCTCGCCCTCGATCACATGCTCCGCAGATTCACGGGAATCGTCAAGGGCATGCGGATCGACGAGGCGCGGATGCGACGCAATCTCGATGCCGGGAAGGGCCTTGTCTTCTCGGGCCAGCTCCTGCTCGAACTCACCGAGAAGGGCGGCATGCGGCGCGAGGACGCGTACAAGATCGTCCAGGGCCACGCCATGGACGCCTTCCTCAACGAAGGCGACTTCAAGGCCAAGGTACTTGCCGACGAGCAGATCAAAAAGACGCTGGGCATGGATGCCCTCGAGCACGTCTTCGATCTCTCCCGATATCTCCAACACACCGACACACTCTTCGCTCGAGTTTTTGAGGCCTCATGATCCAGCTTCGCGTTCTCGTCTCACTCAAGACCTCGGTCTTCGATCCCCAGGGCCGGACCACACTCGAGGCCCTGCACGGCCTTGGCTACAAAACCATCACCGACCTGCGCCAGGGTAAATCGTTCCTGCTCACGTTCGACGGCATCACCGAGGACGCGGCCAAAAAGCAGGCCGAAGAGATGGCGAGCAAGGTCCTCTCGAACCCGGTGATCGAGAGCTTCAAGATCGAACGGGTGGCCTGATGAAAGTAGGCGTCGTCGTCTTTCCGGGCAGCAACTGCGACCACGACACGAAGCGGGTCTTCGGCGAAGTGCTGGGACACGACGCGCGTTTCCTGTGGCACAAGGACGCGGATCTTCAAGGATCCGACGCGATCGTGATCCCCGGCGGTTTCTCCTACGGCGACTACCTCCGCACCGGCGCCATCGCCCGCTTCTCTCCCGTGATGGCCTCGGTCAAGGCGTTCGCGGAGAAGGGCGGCCGGGTCCTGGGGATCTGCAACGGTTTCCAGATCCTCCAGGAAGCGGGAATGCTGGATGGCGCCATGCTGCGCAACAGGAATGTGAAGTTCCTTTCGCAGCGCGTGTACATCAAGGTCGAGGTCACGAATACGGTGGCGACGCGGGGCCTCAAGGCGGGCGACGTCATGGGCATGCCCATTGCCCACGGCGACGGCAACCTCTACCTCGACGACGAATCGCTCGCCACGATAGAGAAGGAAGGCCGCGTGGTCTTCCGCTACTGCGACTCTCAGGGCCAGGTCACCGACGAAGCGAACGTCAACGGCAGCCGCAACTCCATCGCGGGAATCTGTAACGCCAGCCGGAACGTCGTGGCCCTGATGCCGCATCCGGAACGCGCCAGTGAAGCGATCCTCGGATCGGATCAGGGCCGCCGGATCCTCGAGGCCTTCGTAGCGCACTGACGGCTGTCGTTCGGGCCCTCGGCTATCTTTGGGCGCGTGATCTGCCCCAAGTGCCGCGCGGAACAGCCTGACTCCCCCGAGTGCATCAGGTGTGGAGTCGTGGTTTCGCGGTTTCGGTCGGCGCGTTGGGCTGGGCGACCGCCGCTCAAGCAACGTTCCTTCATGGGCCTGGCCATGGGGTGCGCGCTGGCGGGCGGTTTGGCCATAGCCATGCTGGTCCCGTTTGTCTTCCACCTGGCTGGCAGTTCTAAAGGAAGGCCGCCGGCCGGTGAGGCGCGGTTCCTCCCCGGAATCCCCCCACCCTCGAAAGACGCGGTGGCGTGGCCGACCTGCGGCGGAAGCGCCAAGCCCCCCCTTGGCGTGTCCCCGGTCTGGCGAGGCGCCGACGACTTTGCGGCAGCCCTCCAGGAACAAGATGCTACGGGTGCGCCCCTCCTGATCTACGTCCGCACCGACTGGTGTCAGTACTGCGCCGCCTTCGACCGGGTGCTTGCCGATCCTCGACTGAACGAGCACCTTTCCCGCCAGGTCGTGAAAGTCAGGATCAACCCGGAAAATGGGGCGGCCGCGGCCAGGCTCTCAGCCCTGCTTGGTGTGGAAGGCTACCCGAGCCTCTTCCTCATCAGCCCGCTCCGGGGAGTGAGCGAAATTTCGTGGAGAGAGAGCCCGGCTGAATTCCTGCTCGAGGTTCAGCAGTTCACACAATGGCAGATCGACAGCGCCTGCTGGTCCAGGGGCAGAGGGTGAAAAGAGCAAGAATCCGAAAGCCGGGCGGCGGCCCCGGCTCCTAGGATCGTACGAATGAAACAACCCACTCTTCAGGAGACCCCATTCATGAGTTCAGGCTCTTACTTGACCGGCAGCTCCAGACCCACACGCCGCGCCGCGGTGACAGGCTTGCTGGCCCTTCCCGTTGCCGCCGTTGCCGCCGACGTCCCTGGTTCGGACGAGGAGCTTCTCAAGGTCCGCGAGGCCGTGTGGCGCGACTGGTTTGGCGGAAATCGCAAGGCGCTCTTGGAGATCCTGCCACCGGATTTCGTGGGGATCGGTGCGGGTGACGGCCCTTTCCGCAGTCGGGAAGAGACCATCGCGGATTCCGCGGGGTTCGTGGCCGGCGGCAACAAGCTCACGGATCTGCGGTTCAGTGACAATCGGATTCAAAAACTGGGAAACGTTCGGATCATCTACTGCGGCTTCAGTTTCACGACAGCCGATAAGGCGGGGGCGTCGCACACAACCGCCGGGCGGTGTACGGAGGTCTTCACCCACTCGGGCGGGAAGTGGCTGCACCCGGGCTGGCACCTCGACTCGGGGCGCTGAACCGAAAGCCCCGGGCCGGGGCACGATTCCTCGAGGCGAACAGGTAGGCTAGGTGTTTCGAGGTGATGCGGTGAGCGAGAACGAGACGGACGACGCGGCGGCTGGCCGGGCGGAATTTGCGCGGCTATTGGAGGCTTCCTACGCCTCCAACCAGATGAAGCGCCTGTCCAATGGCCAGTCGGTCGAAGGCACGATTGTCGCCATCGGCGCCGAGGTGGCTCTTGTGGACGTGGGAGCCAAGGGCGAGGCCACGATCGCCACCGCGGAGTTGAAGAACCAGGACGGCGTTCTGGAGGCCGCGGTCGGAGATCGCATTCACGCCACGGTGGTCTCGACGAGCGGAGGAATAGCGCTCTCCCGCCGGATGCAGCGGGGAGCGGCCACGGCTCGGCAACTCGAAGATGCGTTTCGCGCCGGCCTCCCCGTGGATGGCAAGGTCGAAAAGAGCGTGAAAGCCGGATACGAGGTGACCGTGGCCGGTCAACGCGCCTTCTGTCCGCAGTCGCAGATCGACGACGTGCGTGAGACGGATCCGCTTTCACACGTGGGCCGCGTGTACACCTTCAAGATCGTCGAGTACAAGGAGGACGGTCAGAAGTTCGTGGTCTCCCGCCGCCGAATGCAGGAAGAAGAGCAGGCGGCCCTCGCCGTCCAGGTGCGCGAGAAGATCGTGCCCGATGCCGTTTTGAGCGGACGCGTCGTCTCGGTGCGCGAGTTCGGCGCGTTCGTGGATCTCGGCGGTGGCGTGCAGGGTCTGCTCCACGCATCCGAGATGAGCTGGTCGCGCGGCTCGGACCCGGCGCAGATCGTGAAGGTGGGCGAAGAGATCACGGTCAAGGTGATCCGGGTAGAGGAGGGCGGCAAGATCGCGCTGGGGATGAAGCAGCTCTCCGCCGATCCCTGGTCGACGGTCGAGGCCAACTACAAGGTGGGGCAGGTGCTCACCGGCCGGATCACCCGCGTCTCCGAGTTCGGGGCCTTTGTCGAACTCGAAGCCGGGATCGAGGGACTCGCGCATCTCTCAACATTCGCGCCCACCGGCAAGCCGGGCGGCTGGTCGAAGTCGGTGACGCCAGGCATGACCGGCGCTTTCGAGATTCTCAGTATTGACCTCGAGAAGAAGCGGATCGGCGTGGCGCTCATGGAAGAGGGCACGTCGCGCGCGAATGCAGCCAGACCATCGAAGTCCGCGATTCAACCGGGCGCGCGTCTCACCGGCAAAGTGGAGCGCCACGACAAGATGGGCATATTCCTGTTCCTGGCGCCGGGCGTCACCGGTCTCCTGCCCTTCTCGGAAACCGGAGCGGCCCACGGTGTGGACCTCCAGAAGGCTTTTCCCCTTGGCTCCGACATCGACGTGATGGTGCTCGAGGCCGACGCCGCGAAACGCCGGATTCGCCTCAGCGTGAAGGCCATCGCCGCGGCCGCGGAGGCCGCCGAAGTGAGCGCCTACAGCGCGCGCACCGTGGCGGCCCAGACCCAGAGCTTCGGGTCGCTCGCCGACAAACTGCGCGGGGCGTTAGCGCCTAAGAAGTAGATAAGGGCCGCGTAGGTTCGACGGTGAGCCATCCGTCGTCTCCACCTTCGCGGTCGAGACCGCGCATTTCATCCAGGTGAACCAGGACCACGCCGCCGATGATCAGGGCGCCTCCGGCCATCTGAACCGGAGAAGGCGCTTCGCCGAGCAGGAGCCACGCGAAGAACACCGCGAACAGAACCTCGGTCAGGCCGATGAATGACGAGAGTTTCGGCCCGAGCGCGCGCGCCGCCGCGATCGCCGCCAGGTACGAGATCGCGGCCGCAACCACCGACAATCCCAGCACGGGCACGAGCCATGACACCCTTCGGCCCGCGAAGTCCACCTGGTCAAACGAGGCCGTCATTGGCGCCATTCCGAGGACCCCGGCCAGCAGCAGGGTGATGGCGGCGATGCAGAGTCCAAGTCCGGCGAGGGTGAGAGGCGAAAGCTCATCGTCGCTCCGCGCCGATAGAACGAAGAAGGTAGCGAGCCCGACCGCGGCCCCCAGGGCCCAGAGCACACCAACGGGATTGAGAGCGCCGCCCGCCGTGGATGGGTTCAAGACGAAAACGAGGCCGCCCAGGGCCAGGATGGAGCCGAACGTGGTCAGGCGGCGAGGTTGCTGCCCGTGCCTCAGCCACATCCAGCCAACGACCAGAATCGTGCCGAGATACTCGAGGAGCAGCGCGAGGCCGACCGGGATGCGGGCCACGGCATTGAAGAAGAAGAGCTGCGCTCCGGCGACCGCGACCACGCCATAGACGAGGATCAACGGGAGGTTCCGGCGCACCACGTGGGCGCGCCCCCGGAGCGACCACAGGGTGGGCAAAAGGAGAATCAATGCCGCCGCGCTGACGCGCGCGGCCACGGCGGCGACCGGCGACCAGCCCGCATTCAACAGCGAACGGGCGAAGGAACCCGAAGTGCTGAAGGCGGCGGCGGAAAAAAGGGCGAGCGCAATTCCGGAGCCGCGCGACGCAAGGGCGGGATTCATGGCGTATCCTGTCATGGGTAAAGATTGAGTACGCTGGTGACTATACTGATTTCCAATGACATGAGTCAAGTACATGTTTACTAATGACACAGAGGTCGGCCTCGCCTTCGCCACCGCCCTCGTCAACTCCGCCTACGGCGAGAAGCTGCCCGACATCAAAGCCCTCGACGCGTTCGTACGGGAATGGAAGTGGACGGGTCACCGCGCGCGCACCGCCGCGGAGCTTCAGGAGGTTCATGCCCTTCGGGTCAAGCTGCGGAAGATCTGGGACGCCGACGAGGACGAGGTGGTGCGTATCGTGAACGGGCTGCTGAGAGAAGCCCGGGCGCTGCCGCAACTGGTGAAGCACGACGGTCGGGGCTATCACCTTCATGCCACGCCGTCCCATGCGCCCCTGGCCACCCGGATGGCGGTCGAGGCCGCGATGGCTTTCATGGATGTGGTGCGTGCCGGGGAACTGGGACGGCTGCGCAAGTGCGCGGCCTCGGACTGCCGGGACGTGGTTATTGACCTTTCAAAGAACCATTCGAAGCGGTTCTGCGACAACGGGTGCGGCAACCGCGTGGCGGTGGCGGCGTACCGGGAAAGAAGACGAAAGACGGCAAGTGAAGGACGACAGCGGCAGGAGATGATCGCTACTTCGAAGCCACCGAAGTCCGCCTGATGAGATCGTCGAGAGCCGAGGCGATTTCATTCCCGGCGATGGTGTTGTAGTTGGACATCACGATCATCACGGTGTCGAGGTCGGGGAAGATCCGGAATTCAAACTGCGTGCCGCGCGCAGTTCCGCCGTGCCCGTAGGAGAACACATCGCGCTTGCGATCGAGGATCAGGCCATAGCCGTACCACTGACCGCCGAAGGGAACATGGGCCCGGGTCATCAGTTCGAGATGGTCCTTGTCCAGCAGCGCGCCGGAACGCAGAGCGTCGGCGAAGCGGAGGAGGTCATCCACGGTGGTCGCGGCCCCGCCCGCGGACGTGCCGCGAGCGCCAAGCTTCACGGGAACGTATACGCCCGGCTTCACCATGCCGGCGTCCATCTCCGGGTTGTAGGGAAGGGCCTGTTCCGATCCAGGCTCGCCCCGCATCGGAAAACCGGTCGCGAGCATTCCCGCCGGCCTGAGGATCTGCTTGTGAACGTAGTCGTAGTAACTCTGGCCGGAGACCGCTTCGATGACGAGACCCAGCAGGATGTAGCCGGAGTTCGAGTACGAGAACTCCCCGGGCGGCGAAGCGCCCAGGTGATCGAGGACGAAGGGCAACATCTGCTTCGTTTCCGTGATCGTGTCCCAGCTCTTTTCGTAGGCGTCATCCCAGTAGTCCCCAGCACCCGCGGTGTGGTTCAGAAGCTGATGAAGGGTGGCCCGCTTCGCGAACTCGGGATTTTGAAAGGCGGGAAGATGTTTGATGAGCGGATCGCTCAAAGACAGTTTCCCGGCCTGCGCGAGCTGGAGGATGGCCACCGCGGTGAACATCTTCGAGCCCGACGCCATCCCGAAGCGGGTCGCGCGGGACACCTTGACGTTGCGGCCGGCATCGGCCAGTCCCTTCTCCAGGGTGAAGATCTCCTTCCCCTTCTGGCGAACCGAGGCCACGCCGGAGAACGGCTGCTGCGCTTCGAGGGCGGTGAGGAACTTCGTCATCCACTTCGAAGATTCCGGGTGATCAAGGGGCGTCTCCGGCCTCGCGAGGGGCTCCACGGCGGTGGCCCGGAAGACGAGTTGAAGCCGATTCGACTCTTCGGACACCACTCGAAACTGGTAGTTCTGCCACGCCCCGGTCTTACCGTGCCGGCAGAATACGAACACCACGCGGGCGTTGGGCAGGACCTGGACCTGGTATCGGTCAACCGGTCCGAGCTCCGCAAGCGTGTCCGACAAACGGGCCGCGAGAGCCTTAGCCTTTTCCTCTGATCCGCCGGCGAGGGCCGCGTGTTCTTTTCCGAACGCAAGCAACGCTGACTCCCCCGCTTTCATGGCGTTGCCGAATGCCTCGGCCCTTTGGCGTACCAGCGCTTCGACCGCTCCGGTCTGCGACCAGGCGCCGGCCGCGCCAAAGAGCAGGACCAGGAGTCCGTTTCGGATGTTCATTGGATTGGATGATCCTTCCGGTG
Source organism: uncultured Acidobacteriota bacterium (assembly GCA_964396875.1). Classification (GTDB taxonomy): domain Bacteria; phylum Acidobacteriota; class Vicinamibacteria; order Fen-336; family JAGNNV01; genus JAGNNV01. Next base: position 11,338 of record CAYNHK010000007.1, read on the forward strand.
GATCGGGCGGAACACCGCCGCCGCCCGGGCATCGTCCAATCAAACACCGCAGACTGCCGAAGCTGTCTCCTACCTCAAAGAAATCATGCCGAAACTTGTTGCCGTTCCCCTTTAGCGAGGGGACACCGTCGCTCCGGTGGTCTGGGACAGCCCTGTCCGCGCGAGCCGCGCAGAGGCGGTCTGAGTCATCTCGGCCTTCAGTTCCTCGACGGCCGCGGCGAGAGTCAGCAGGCGGGTGTTCAACTCCTCGACGCCGGCGAGGCGCGTGCGGATTGTGCTGAGCTCAGCCACGAGCGCCTCGTTGCTCGCCCGCAGTTCCGCCATCCGCGTGTTGGATCGCTGGAGTTCGGCCTGCACCACCCCGGCCATCGGACCAGCGCTCATTCCCACCGCGACGTTCCCGAGACTGATTCCGCCGCCGGTAAGACGCCCTCCCTGGTCCCAGGAAACGCCGAGCACCTGCGCCCACTGATCGGGGGACATGTTCTCCGGAGCCACCGCGATGGCCGTCCCGTCATTGAGACCGCTCGGCAGGATCAGATCGCCCTTCGCGAAAGGTCCGCGGATCTTGACCAGGGTCTGGCCGAGGAAGGCCACCTTCTCATAGAGATGCTTCTGCCCTTCCGGCGGCATGTTTCCGAGGACGACCGGCTTGAACGAAACCACCATGACCTGGCTCGCGCCTTCGGTCTTCTTGGTGATCTTGCCCGCGAAAACGCCCACCACGTCCGTAACCGCGACCTTCTCCTCAGCATCGAGGCGCTCCAGCCACTCGGCGTAGTCGCCGGATCCCGACTCGTAGGTGACGCCCGCGGAGAACGCCGCCTTCGCGTACTGCATGATGAAGCCGATGCGGTCGCTCTTCGCCTTCCAGGCGAGGCTCGCCACGCGGCCGAATTGCTCCGTGAACCGGTCCGCGAGCTGCTCGCCCTCGAGCAGGTCGAAACTGAGCTCGAACTTCTTGAACGGGGACTGCATCGTGATCCCGCCGGGGTTGAGCGTCGGGAAGGTCGGAGGCGTGTACTGGAGGCCCAGCCCCGCCTGCCCCAGGGAACCGGCGCTAAAGGAAGGGAACGTCAGGTTGAAGCCGAGAGCGGGCTCGGCCAGAGAACCCCAGTTGACGCTCGGCAGGCTTCCCTGTCCGAAGGAGAGCGAGGGAAGCGAACCGGGGCTGAAGTACCACTCCCAGATCGGCGCGCTGCTGGGCCAGTAGATGTACGGGAGACTGCCCGGGCTGAAGCTCGCAGTGGGCAGCGAGCCGGGGGAGAAAGAAGGGGGGTGGTTGGAGTGCGTGAACGACCCGCCCGAGACAGAGGGAGCGACGAAACCCGGATGGGTGAGTGACCCCGTCGATCCGCCGGAGAGCGTCGGCGCGGTGAACTGCAGCCAGTCCGGATTGAGCTCGACGTTGAGCTTGAAGAGATCGGCGGGATTGGCCTCGATGCCGATGGCGGCCATGCCGGCCAGAACGTTCGTGACGTCGAGGGGCGAGACGCCCTCGATACGGCCCGTGACCTTGTCCTGACTGTTTTCGTCTCGCTCGTAGAACGTGACGTAGTTGTCGTTGGTGTTGATGCGGTTGCCGAAGCCCGGGAACGCGAGCGGGCTATGGCTGTTCAGGACGACTGCGATGCCGGCGGTGTTATGACGGGATGTGTCCGCTTCGGAGTCGGTGGCTCGCTGATTCTCGACGACGAGCACATGGTTGTCCGGCACGAAAGGGTAAGCGACGCCGACGAGGTCCGAGTCCGGTCCCGCGACATCCGCGCTCAGGCGGAGACGCCCGCCATTCGAGGCGCCTTCGGCGACGAAGATGCCGGAGGGCGCTTCAAGCGTCTTGCACTTGTTGTCTCCGGTCAGGACCTCGTTGGCGGCGCATGTACCGACAGCCGAGGCGCCGGTAGCTCCCACTGGACCCTGGGGCCCGGTCGCTCCAACCGGCCCTTGGGGACCCACCGGACCAGGAAACCCCTGCGGCCCAATAGGCCCCTGCGCTCCCTGCGGGCCGGTTGCGCCAACAGACCCTTGGGGACCCACCGGACCCGGAACTCCCTGCGGCCCGAGTTCCCCAACCGGCCCCGGCACACCCTGCGGCCCGGTCGCGCCAACGGGTCCCTGCGGCCCGATTGCCCCAACCGGTCCCTGCGCACCCTGCGGGCCGACGGCGCCCACCGGCCCCTGGGGTCCCTGCTCACCGGTAGCACCCGTCTCTCCCCGGGGGCCCACTGGCCCCTGTTCCCCCCTTGGTCCGACGGCACCGATGGTGGCGATGAAACTCGCTTCCTGCATCGGACCATTCGCCGGGTTCTTGTGGCGGTTGGACAGAGGGCGGAAGACGCTCACGAGATAGCTGCCAGGCGTCGGCCCTGTGGGCAGCTGCACCAGGATCTCGGTGTCCGACCAGAAGAGGAGATTCAGGAGCACGCCGTTGAGGGTGACTCGTCCGGGCTCGATGCCGAAGCCGACGCCCTCGAGGGCGAGGGTTTCCGCCACAAGGTCAGGTGTCGCCTTCGCGACACCCATCTGCACCGGTTGGCCGATCGTTTGGGCTGCCCAGGATCCTGTGGCCAGAGCCAGCGCCAGAGCAGTCGTGACAAAGCGTGATCTAAAACGAGTCATATATCTACCTCTTGAAAGTCGCCTTGTCTGCTAATGCGTAAACCCGACCCAGGAGTTGTCAGGACCCAAGAGAAATTCAGGCTGCTGTTCGAAATCCCATTGGGGCCGTCCGACAAAGGCTGGGATTGTCACGCGCTCCAGAAGAAATTCCGGGGCTATTCGAGGCCGGTCAGGCGGGCGAATTCCGCCCACCGGGGATCGTCGCGCAAGCTGTTCACACGCGGATCGGCCTTCAGGTACGGGATGTTGTTGGATCGAGCCGCTCTGGCAACGTCGAGCAGCCGAAAAGCCTCGTCCTTGTCGCCGAGCGCCGTCCGTACGAGGGCGAGGTTCAGAGGCTGCGTGTAGCCAGGCCGATCCTTGGCGATCAGCTGAAGCCAGAGCTGCCTGGCCTGCGCGCTTCGCCCGGCGCGCGCCAGGGCCATGGCACGGCCCGGAAGCCCGCTGTCCGACCCCCAAAGCCGACTGACCTCGGTGTAACCCGCGATGGATTCGTCGTAGCGTCCCTCCTCCATCGCCACCATCGCGAGACAATCGATCGCCGGTACGAGGTCCGGAGCCACGTCGAGGGCCCTTTGACAAACTTCACGGGCCTTTTGAAACTGGTGACCGAAGTAATAAGCGCGGCCTTCGTCCACGGCGATGACCAGGGACAGCGGGTCGAGTTCCCTGGCACGGGTGAGCGTCGCCACCGCCTCTTCGGTGCGCCCGCGAGCCATGAGCAACTCCCCGTACCAATGATGGGCCGTCGAATAACCCGGGCGCATTTCTATAGCGCGTCGAAACTCCGCCTCCGCCGCGGTCCAGCGCCATTCATAGAGGAACAGGCAAAGAGCCAGCGTGGTCCTCGCGTCGGCGAGGCTCTCGTCGCGCTCAAGGGCGAGGCGAGCAGCGGCGATGGCGCGCGGAAAGGTGTCCGACGGCGGGAGCAGACCGTACGCCCCGATGAGCGCCCAGGTCTCGGCCAGGCCGGCATGGAGTACGGCATTGTCGGGATCACGGCCGAGCGCCTGATCGAGGAGCCCCCGGGCTTCGCGCAATCCCTCGGGGGTTCGTTTGTTGAGCTGATAACGGCCTTTGAGATAGAGCGTTCTCGCGCCGGGATCCATGGGAACCTCGGCGGCGACGGAAGGCAGGCGCAGGCGCGCGGTCAGCCTTGCGACAATGTCCCCGTCGAATGACGAACCGTCTTCGAGACGCGAGGCGAAGCGCTCGCTCCACATCTCTTCGCCGCTGCCCACTTCGAGGAGCCTCATCTCCACCCCCATCCCGTCTCCCTCGCGGAGCAGGCGGCCGGTGAGCACGGCATCGACCTTCAACTGACGACCGACCTCGACGGGCTGCCCTTCCCTGCCCTTGAACTGAAAAGCCGTGCTGCGGGCGATGACCTTGAGCCTCGGCAGCTGCGCCAATTTATTGAGCACACCCTCGGCGATACCTTCCCCGAGATAGTCGAGGCTCGGGTCGCCCGAGGCGTTGCTGAGCGGCAGAACCACCAACGAGGACACGAGAGGACCGCGCCAGGGTCGTTGCCAGGCGCCCCAACCCAAAGCGGCGGCAATGACCAGACCCGCAGAAGCGACGACGGCGCGACGGTGACGCGCGAACCGGCCCCGCCAGGGCGATGCGCCGGGCGCGCGCAGGTCTTCGAGGTCGTTGAGCAGGTCCTCGATCCGCTGATACCGAGCGGCGGGATCGACCGCGAGCCCGCGGCGGAGAATGCGGGAGAGCGCGGGACTCGGCTGAGGTCCGGCCGGCTGCTTGTCCGGAGAGTGGCCGCTCGACTCAATCGGCAAAGTCCCCGTCACCATCTCGTACAGAACCACGGTCAGGCTGAAGATGTCGGCACGCGCGTCGACCACTCCCCCCCTGGCCTGTTCTGGGGCCATGTAGTTGGGCGTCCCCAGAACCGCCCCCACTCGGGTGCGCGCCTGCTCAGATCGCGAACCGGAGCCTGCGCCGAGTTGCTCGCCGGGCAGGAGCTTGGCGAGGCCGAAATCGAGCACCTTCACGTAGCCATCGCGCCGAATCATCAGGTTCTCGGGCTTGATGTCGCGATGCACGATGCCGGCATCGTGCGCGGCCCGAAGCGCGCGGGCGGCCTGGGCCGCGATGTCCGCGGCCTCGGCCTCGGGCAGGGGCCCCCGATCGATCCGGGTCCCCAGAGTCTCACCATCGATGAACTCCGTGACGATGTATCGGCGTCCGTCGAACTCGCCGATCTGGTGCACGGTGATGATGTTCGGGTGATTGAGAGCCGAAGCCGCCCGCGCCTCTTCGGTAAAGCGATGCAGGCGACCGGCATCGCTCGTAAACGGCAGCGGGAGCAGCTTTACCGCCACGCGTCGGCCGAGCGAGAGGTCGTCCGCCAGGTAAACCTCGCCCATACCTCCTTCACCGAGCAGGGAAACCACTCGATAGCCGCCGATTTCGTGACCGGCCATCGTCTTCGGGACGGTCTCGGACGCCCAATCGGCCACGACCTCCTTCAGCAGGGCGGGGCCGGCGTCGTGCGAGGAGTCGGAAGCGAGGAGCGATTCCACCTCGATGCGCAGATCCTCGTCACCTCCACAGCTTGAAGCGACGAAAGCCGCACGGTCGGACGGCGTCTGCTGGAGGGCGTCGTGGAAGATCCGCTCAGCGAGTTGCCAGCGTTCGGGCGAGAGCGCCGTCACTCGACGCCTGCAAGGCGCGCGAAGGTTGTCCAGCGCGGATCCTTGCGCATCCGATCCGCCCGGGGGTCCGTCTTCATGTAGACAAGGTTGTTCGAGCGCTCCTTGCGGGCCGCCTCCAGATCGCGAAACGCCTCGTCGCGGTGACCAAGCGCCCCTTTCGCAAGGATCAACTGAACCGCGGGGCGATCCACATGGCCGAGCTTCGCGAGCTCGCCTTCCGCTTCCGAATGCCGGCCGGCCGCCGAAAGGGCCATCATCAGGCCGGGGGGGCCCGCCTCGATGCCCTGTCGGATCACTTCGCGATAGTTGGCGATGGCCTCCTGATAGCGCCCCTCCGCAAGGTCCACCATCGCGACGCATTCGATGGCCTGCACCAGACCCGGCGACACCTCGAGGGCGCGCTGGCATTCGGCCCGCGCCTCCTTGAAGCGTCGGCCGAAGTAGTAGGCACGCCCGATGTCGACCGCGATCACAATGGAGAGCGGATCAAGCTCGCTCGCTCTGCGCAACGAAGCGACCGCCTCGTCCGATCGTCCGCGGGCCATCAGGTACTCCGCGTACCAGTGATGACCGGTCGCGTAACCGGGCTGCGACCTCGTCACGCGACGAAACTCCGACTCGGCGGCGCCCCAGTCCCATTCGTAGAGAAACAGGCATAGGGCCAGGACGGCGCGGGCTTCCGCGAGGTTCTCGTCCATCTCCAGGGCCCGTCGGGCGGCGGCGATCGCGCGAGGGAAGGAGTCGGCGGGCGATCGCACGCTGTAGGCGCCGATAAGAGCCCAGGCCTCGGCCAGACCGCCGTGAAGGACGGCCTGCTGGGGATCGTGCTCCAGGGCCTGCTCGAACAGCAACTGAGCTTCTCGGAGGCTGTCTTTCGTCCTCTTGGTCAACTGGTACTTGCCCTTGAGGTACAGGGTGTGAGCGGTGGGGTCCATGAGACGCGCCGTTCTCGCGGACGCCGGCAGACGAAGGCGTTCGACCACCCGCTGAGCGATCTCGTTCTCGAGTGCGATGGCCGAGTCTGGACGGACAGAGTAGCGTCCATCCCACAAACCCCGCCCGCTTTGCACTTCGGCCAACCGGAGTTCGACCTGCGCGGCTTCGCCTTGGGACACCACCTGGCCCGTCAAGATCGCATCGGCCTTCAATTCACGTCCGACATCGAGCGCCGCACCGGCCCGACCCTTGAACCGGAAGGTCGTGCTGCGGGCAAGGACCTTGATGCGCGGATTCTTCGAAAGCTCGCTGATGACGCCCTCACTGATGCCCTCGCCCAGATAGTCGAGTCCCGGATCGCCACCTGCGTTGGCCAGCGGGAGGATCGCCAATACCGGGGCGGCGCTGGTTGGCGACGGCGCGGCACGAAACACAATCCAGCCCAGCAGGAGACCGGCGACGATCGCCGCTGCCGCCGCTTTCGAACCGCGGCCCTCGAGCCAGACCCGCGATCGACGTGGCGCGGGCGCCCTGATGGCCTCGAGCTCCTCGATCAGGTCATCGACTTTTTGGTAACGCTGGGATTCGTCGGTAGCGCAGCCCCGTGCCAGGATCCGATCGAGATGAGGGCCATGGCTGCTCACTATCGCGCGGAGAACGACACAAAGTTGGAAGACGTCGACACGCGCGTCGGCCTTTGGGTCCGGCGCCGCCAGCCCGAAGTTGAGCACCTTGACCTGGCCGTCGGGTCGCAGCATCAGGGTCTTGAGTCCGACCCCCCGATGGACGACGCCCGCGCGGTGCGCGGCTTGGAGAGCGGCAGACGCCTGCAGAGTGATCTCGATGGCCTCGGCCTCGGGGAGCGATCCGCGTTCGATCCTCCGAGCCAGGGGATCGCCCTCCACGAATTCGGTGACCACGAATCGGCGGCCGTCGAACTCGCCGATGTGGTGTACCGCGGCGATGTTGGGGTGATTCGCCGCGGAGACCGCGCCCACCTCTTCCGCGAAACCACGCATGCGGCCGGGGTCGTCCGAGAACGCAAGCGGGAGAAGCCTCAACGCCACACGCCGACCCAGCGAAAGGTCGTCTGCCAGGTAGACCTCGCCGCGGCTGCCGTCTCCCCCGAGCAGCGACACGAGGCGGTAGCCGCTGATCTCACGACCCACCCATGCCTCGAGGTCCGGAGAGATCCGGTCGGCCTGGGGCGAGCCGTCTGGACCAGGCATCAGGCGAGTTCGCGCCGGAGCCAGGCACGCGCCAGGCGCCAGTCCCGCATCACTGTGGCCTCGGAGACCGACAGCACCTCCGCTGTCTCTTCCACGCTTAGCCCACCGAAGTATCGCAACTCAACGATGCGGCTCTTGCGTTCGTCCTGGAGAGCCAGCCTCTTCAGGGCCTCGTCCAGGGCCATGAGCTCGTCGCCGCGATCGAGCGTCAGCGACATTCCCTCGTCGAAGGTCACCCGCGCCGCGGCGCCGCCGCGCTTCTGCGAGTCCTTGCGCCGGCAATGGTCGACCAGGATGAACCGCATCAGGTGCGCGGCCACGCCGATGAAATGGGCACGGCTCTGCCATTGCATCTGTCGTTCGCCGACCAGTTTCAGGTAGACCTCGTTGACGAGGGCGGTGGCCTGCAGGGAATGCCCCGGCCTTTCCCGCGCCACGTAGTTCCGCGCCAACTGGTGCAGCTCCTCGTGGACCAGCGGCATCAGGGCATCGAGCGCCTGTCGATCGCCCCGGCTCCACTCGTCGAGCAGATGCTTGACGTCCGGCCCTGGATTCATTGCCCGACATCTTAGCCGTGGCTCAAAACAGGTTCGACGCCGGGCCGCGGCGCTGGTGCTCTAGCGGCGCTCGATTCGCAGGTTCGTGAAATACGCCTCGGTGCCCGCGCCGATCCAAAGCGCGATGGCGCCTCCCCGGGCAGTGTGCTTGAGATCGTTGATGATGAGACACGGCTGCTCCGCTCCGTTCACGAACAAACTGGCTTTCGTGCCTTCGACGACCACGCGCATGCGCGTCCAGGCATCCACCTCGAGATCCACATAGGACTCGTAAACGCCGGGCTCCTCTTTGCGGAGCCGATTCCAGGGGTACTCCGGGATCGACGTGTATTGCGTCGAGTGATTGCGGCGGAGCTGATCGTCGGCTCTCCCGTTGGTGGGCCGAAGGTAGAAGGACTTGAACCTCGAGCCGCCCTCGGTCACATCAAAGGCGAGACCCACGAAGCCGCGCGCGCCCGCGCCGGCTCCTTCCGCCAGCCGTCCGACGACATCGAGTTCGATGACGCCATTGACGAAGTCCGGCCCCGGCAGGATGGCGATCGCCTCACCGCCCGCCACCGGCGGAGTGGCCTGGCGTTCGATCACACGGGTCGCCTCCCGACCGCGATACGTCGCGGCGGAAACCTCCACGTTGATAGCGCGAAGGTCTTTGGGATCGAGGCGAGGGGTTTGTGCGGAGGCGAGAACCGAGAGGCCGCCGAGGGCGAGGGCAATCGCCAAGAGGCCGCGTCGAGGGGGTAAGCCGAGAAGAGCGTTCATACCGAGAGTAGACGACAACACCCACGAAAGGGTCGGGTACGAACCGCGCAGGCGCTGGTATTTTTCAATGATCTCTCCCTTTCACTCTGCCCCCAGGGCTGTCCCCGGGTTGACCCTCGAGGCGCGGCGGGCGGGGACAAAACAGGCGACGACGGCGGCCAGGCCGAGCAGGGCGGCGGGCGCCCCCAGTTCCAGAGGATCGAGAGCACTCACCCCGAAAAGCAGGCCCTGAAGGCCAAAGGACAGGAGAAGGGCCGCTGCGAGACCGAGAGCGAGCCCAAGCGCGGTCAAAAGAGCGCCCTCGCCGAGCACCATTCGGATCAGCTGCCCGGGACGGGCGCCCAGCGCGCTTCGGATACTCATCTCCCGCGTACGGCGACTCACCGAGTAGCTGATCACGCCGTAGAGCCCGGCCGCAGCCAGGACGAAAGCAACCGAGGCGAAAAGACCGAGGAGGTTCGCCTGGAGGAGCGTCGCCGACCTTTCGCGAGCGAACCTCTCCGCGATCGTGGATACCGCGAGCACCGGCAGTGCCGGATCGAGGGCGAGCAGCTCGCGACGAATCATCGCGGCCGCGACTCCCGTATCCAGACCGGTTCGAACCGCGATGGTCATGTACGTGGAAGGAAACTGCTCGAGGGGAAAGTAGATGTCCAGATCGGGGCCGCGCGGGGAGCGGATGCCGTCGTATTTGACATCGCCCACGACACCCACGACGTTCAGCCAATCAGCCTCATTTCTCGAATCGGCGGCTCGCAGGCGCTTTCCCAGGGGATCCTGTCCCGGCCACAAGCGCCGCGCCGTCGATTCGCTGATCACGGCGGCTCGAGGTGCGGTCGGGTGATCGTCGGTCGTGAAGAGGCGGCCCGCGCGCAGGGGAATCCCAAGAAAGCCGAAGAAGTCGGATGACACGCTGTGCATTTCGAGACGAGTCGTGGGATCAATATCCGAACCGCCCTCCGCACGCACGTCAAGCGGCCAGAAGAGCCGGGGCGGCAGATGAGGCGCCACGATCGAGGCCTGCACACCGCTCAGCCGCTTCAGGCGTTCGTCGAGCGCGCGCGCGAACTCCCGCTGCGCCTCCGGGCGCTGGTACTTCGGTCCACCGGGATTGATCTCCAAAGCGATCAGGTCACTCGCATTGAAACCAGGATCGAAGCGCTGCAGTCGAGTCAGGCTCGAGAAGAGGAGCGAGGCGCCAATGAGCAGGGTGAGGGACACCGCGACCTGGCCGATCACCAGGGCCCGCGTGAGGGTGCTCGTCCTTCCCGACTGGCCTCGCCCGGCGCCGGACACGAGTGCGGCACGGAGGTCGATCTTCGAGGCGGTAAGTGCGGGAACGAGGCCGAAGCCGATGCAGGTGAGAAGGGTGAGGAAGAGCGCGCCTCCGAAAACGGTCGCGTCGAGTTCAGGCCTGACGTAGCGCGGGAGGTCGATAGCGCCCAGACCGACGATGGCCCGTGACACAAAAGTCGCGAGCAGGAGGCCGAGCGCCCCCCCGCCGAGCGAGAGGATCAAACTCTCGGCGAACAGCAGGCCGATCACTCTGTGCCGGCTGGATCCAAGCGCGGCCCGCAGGGCCATCTCCGCCCGACGGCTCTGAACGCGAACGAGCATCAGGTGCGCGACATTCGCGCAGGCGATCGCGAGGAGAAAGAGAGCGCTCCCCAGGAGCAGCAGGAGCCCAGGCCCCACCTGGGCGCGAAACGCCTCGTCGAGCGGTCCCACGCGGACCCCCAGATTCGAGTGGCTCGCGGGAAAGGCAGCACTCGTCCGGCTGGCCGCAAGCGTCAGTTCCGACCGCGCAGCGTCGACACTCACGCCGGGCTTGAGTCTCGCGACCACACGGTGCCAGCGGCGGGTGCGACTTTCAACCCAGCCGGGATAGATGAGCCTTGATGCGGAGGCAGGAATCCAGAAGTCGGCCCGCTCCAGAAGTCCGACGAAGTCGGGATTCATAACGCCCACGATTTCGAAGGCGCCCACCGTGGTCTGGAGCGTCTTCCCGAGGACCTGGGAGTCAGAGCCGAATCCCCGCTGCCAATAACCATGGCTCAGGATCACAACGGCTCGAACGCCGCTGCGAATGTCGGTTTCATTCTTGTCGAACAGGCGACCGGACCGCGGAACACCGCCGAGAATCTGGAGGTAACCGTCCGACACGTACTGACCAATCAGGGACTCCGTACCGCTGCCTCCGGTGACCGTGAGCCGCGCATCCCCCGCCGCACCCATCGCCTCAAAAGAGGTGGCGCCCGCTCGCCAGTCCTGGAAATCCGGATACGACACGCGGCTCTCGAGATCCTTGGATCGATCGAACGTTGCGAGGCGGACAACGCGGTCGGGGTTCGGATAGGGAAGCTCCGCGAGAAGGGCCGCGCTCACCAGGTTGAACATCGCCGTCGTCGACCCGATGCCGAGTGTCAGCAACATGAGCACGCCGCCCACCAGCCGTGGCTGCCGCGTCAAACCCCGCAGGGCCTGCTGGAACGTGTGAACGACAGACTCCATTGTGAGACCTCCCCGGAAAGCACTCCCGCACTTCTACAGCAAGTCCTGTGCCCCGTCGAGATGGAACCCGGGCTGATCGAGAATCGTTAGTCAGAGTCATGCGGGACCATCTTTTCAGCGACATCAAGCTCGCCCTCCGGTCGATGTGGCGGCAGCGAGCCGTCAGCTTCCTCCTCGTGGTCACACTCGGGCTGGGGCTCGGCACGAACATCGCGATGTTCACGATCCTGGACGCGATGCTCCTGAGGCCGCTCGATTTCCCGAATCTGGGCCGCCTCGTTCGAATCTGGGAGACCTCGCCTACCACCGAGTCCTTCGATCAGTGGAACATCTCGCCCGCGAACTTCCTGGATTTCCGTGAGCAGTCGAAGGGAACCCTCGACGCCCTCGTGGCCATTGAGTACTGGAACGCAAATCTGCGGGGAAACGACACCCCGGAGCGGGTATCCGGCTTCAAGGTTTCACCCGAGTTCTTTCAGAGCCTCGGCGTGAAGCTCCATTCGGGCCGGAGCTTCCTGGCCGAAGAGGGGAAACCAGGTGCGGCTCCCTCGGTCGTCATCGGCCACGGCCTTTGGCAGCGGGCGTTTGGCGGCGATGCGAGTGTGGTCGGCCGCAGTGTGGTCATGGACGGTGTGAGCTACACCGTGGTCGGGGTCGCAGCCCAGGGCTTCCAGTTTCCCGAAGGCGCTGAAATCTGGAGTCCGCTGGTCCTGCCCGCACCCGGGGCGGCCTCGCGCGATCAGCGTTTCCTGACCGGCATCGGTTTTCTCAAGCCGGACACGTCCATAGATCGCGTTCGCGCGGAGCTATCGACCATCGCGAAGCGCCTGGAGACCGCTCACCCCACCGTCAACAAGTCGAGGACGGTGCGCGTCGAGACACTGACCCGTGGCTTTGAAGATCAGGGTCTGCGCCCCGTGCTTGGTTTTTTCCAGCTCGGCGCGGGCCTCGTCCTCCTGATCGCCTGCATCAACGTCGCGAACTTCCTCCTCGCTCGCGGGGCCGAGCGGCGTCGCGAAATCGCGGTCCGACAAGCACTCGGAGCCGCGAAGTCCCGGATCCTTCGCCAGCTTCTCACCGAAGGCCTCGTCACCGCGCTGATGGCGATGGTCGTGGCTCTGCCCACCGCCGCCCTGGCGGCGCGGGCGATGAAGGACATGATGCCGGCCGAGATCGCACGTTTCCTGAACGGCTGGTCCAGCATCGATCTCGACGGCCGCGCCGTGCTCTTTGGCCTCGCGCTCGCCTCCCTGTCGGCTCTCCTCTTTTCCCTGGCTCCGGCGCGCCGCGCGTCGAATCCGGATCTGACGGATGCTCTCAAGGAAGGCGGACGGGCCAGCACCGAAGGGGCGTCGCGTCAACGCGGCCGGAGCGCCCTCGTGGTTTCCCAGATCGGCACAGCACTTGCCCTGGTGCTGGTGGCGAGTCTCGCCGCCCGCAGCGCATGGACACTCATCGAAGGGCCTCAGGGTTACGACCCCGAAAATCTGCTCGCCCTCAACGTATCGCTGCCGGAAGGCAAGTATGCCGATCAGGAGACCCGCCGGACCTTTGTGCGTGAATCGCTCGCGCGATTGAGCGAAATGCCCGGCGTCACCTCGGTGGCGGCAACGAACGTTCTACCCGCCAGGAACTCCAACTCGGGAAGGCAGATCCGAGTCGAGGGCGACACGTCGAAAGAGGATTCCGAACTCCTCGTGGCCGACTCGCGCACGGTCACACCGACATTCTTCGAGACCATGAAGCTGCCGCTCTATTCGGGACGAGCCATCGACGCTCGGGACGATTCCACTGAAGGCGCGCTGCAGGTCGCGGTGGTGAGCCGCGCCTTCGCGGAACGCCACTGGCCCGGTCTCGATCCCCTCGGCCGCCGGTTCCAGGCGGGCGATGCCACAGCACCCATGGTCACGGTCATCGGCGTCTGCGGGGATGTCGTTCATCAGTGGTTCGGTCGTCGCAATTACCCCACCTACTACCGGCCCTACGCTCAGGAACCCCGCCTCAGCGTTACCTTCGCGGTTCGAACGTCGGGTGATCCCGAAGCGCTCGCTCAGGACGCGCGGCGCGCGGTGGCTGCCGCCGACCCCTACCAGCCCGCCTTCGCGGTGTGGAGCATGAAGCGTTCGATCGCGAATGCGACGATCGGCTTGAGGTTCGTGGCGAGCATCATGACGGCCCTCTCGGGCCTCGCTCTGCTCCTCGCTTTGACCGGCGTCTACGGCGTCATGGCCTACCGTGTCAGTCTGCGAACTCTCGAGATCGGTGTGCGCCTCGTCCTGGGAGCATCGCGCGGCGATGTTCTCCGTCTCACCATGGGGCAGGCGGCCTGGCTGACCGCGGGCGGCCTCATCCTCGGAGGAGCGGCCGGGGTCGCCCTGAGCCGGCTTCTTTCGAGTCTCCTGCAGGGTGCGGTGACCGTCGACGTCTGGACGGTGCTCGGCTTCAGCAGCCTGCTCGCCGCCGCCGCACTTCTCGCCGCTTACATCCCGGCCCGACGCTCGCTCGGCGTCGATCCCGCTCGCGCGCTTCGAGCGGAGTAGTTCTGCCTTCGAGGGAGCCTTTGAGACTGCTAGTCTCGGCTCAACCCAGGAGGGTCCCATGTTCGGTCTACTCGCCGTTTTAGGTCTCGTGCTCCTTCAAGAACCCGTGCGGATGCAGGAGCAGGAGGACGCGCAAGCGAAGCAGCGGCTCCAGGAGTCGGAGCGGCACTACCGCCTCGGCGTGGAAGCTCTGCAAACCGAACGCTACGAAGAGGCGGAACAGGAACTTCGCCGGGCGGTCAAGCTCGATCCGAACTCCTACCTCGCCTATTTCAGCCTGGGCAAGACCTACATCGCGCTCAAGCAGTACGACGACTCGGTCCGGGCTTACCTCGCCTGTCGCCAGGCCTGGGACCGCTCCGTGGCGGACAGCGCGGAGCGCGGCTTCGACCGTGAAGCCAGACGCGAGGACCAGATCCGCGTGCTCCAGGACCGGATTCGCGAGCTGGAAACCGCGCAACGGGCCGCCCGCACCGACACGGAACGTCAGCGCATCCAGGAACGCATCACCCTGATCGAGGTGGGCATGAGATCAATAGAGAGGCTCCGCGGCAGCGATCACGGGGTGGCCGATCCGCCCGCGGAGTTCGCCCTCGCCCTCGGGTCGGCGTACCTTCGCGCGGGTTCGGTTGATGAAGCCGAGAAGGCCTACCGCGAAGCTCTGAAGCTGCGGCCGAAATACGGGGAAGCCCACAACAACCTCGCCGTGATCTGCATCAAGAGGGGCGACTACGAAGAAGCCCATTCGCACGTGAAGGCCGCGCAGAAGGCGGGCTTCAAGGTCCATCCGCAGCTGGTGGCGGACATCGACGCGGCGCGGCGGGCCGGGGGCAAGTAGAAGCGCGCGGCCTCCGACCTCCTATTCCCGAAGAACCACCCCCGGGTGGACGCGGCTCGCCCGGAGGGCGGGGATCAGACAAGCGCCGGCGGCCACCACGAGGAGAAGGAAGGCCACGGAACCAAGAGTTGCCGGATCGCTCGACGAAACGTTGTAAAGCATCCCGCTGAGCACCCGGGTGACCGCCAGCGCCCCAACCAGACCTCCCAGAATACCCACCGCCGCAAGCTTCAAACCGCCGCTCAGAACCATGGCCAGGACCGCCCCGGAGCGCGCGCCCAGCGCCATGCGCAGGCCAATTTCCGTGCGGCGTTGGAGGACGGTGTACGAGATAACCGCGTAGATGCCGACCGCTCCAAGCAGGAGCGCGAGGGCCGCGAAGCTGCTCAGAAGAAGGGCGCCGAAGCGAGGTTGCCAGTTGAGGTCCGCCATTCGACTCTTCATGCTGCGCACGAAGAAGACGTTGGTCGATCGGGACAAAGACCACGCGGTCTTCTCGGCCTCGCGCGCCAGCGACAGCGGATCTCCATCCGGAACGCGCATCACCACGGTCATGACCGGGATGGGATTCTGGGCGTAGGGCACGTAGAAGACGGGCACGGGCCGCGGGTCCGTGCCCGCGGTCATAACGTCGCCGACCACACCCACGATGTCCATCGAAGGCTGATTGGGTCCGTGAAGGGCGAAGCGTCGGCCCACCGGATCGGCGCCCGCGAAGTACTTCTCGGCCATCTCTTGGTTGATCACGGTCACGCGTCGGGAATCCGCCTGATCGTCCGCCGTGATCACGCGGCCCCGGATCAAGGGCACTCCCAAAGTGCTGAAGAAGTCGGGCATGACGACATTGGAGATGGCGCTCAGCGCGGATGCCGACTCCTCCGGGAATCCGGGAATGGAGAGGCGCACGCGGCCGAAAGCCCCGGCCGCGGGCATGGGCGGTTCGAAGCTCGTCGCACTCGCCTGGGCGATCCCCGGCAGGGCCTCGAGTCGGCGCTTGAGTTCCTCGAAATGCGCCCGGCGGGAGGCCGGCGTCTTGAATTCCTCGCCCTGGAGCGCGGTCCGGAGGCTCAGCAGGCGGTCCGCATCGTAGCCCGGCTTGACCGCCTGAAGTCCATCGATGGTGCGCAGCATCAGGCCCGCGCCCGCGGCGATCACCACGGCCAGAGCCACCTCGGCCACGACCAGTCCGTCGCGGAACTTTCGCCCTCGAGTCGAAACCTGAGAGCGGCCGGCTTCCCGCAGGACATCGGCCAGATCGACTCGGGTCGCCTCCCGCGCCGGAAAGAGCCCGAACAGCAGGCCCGACCCCACGGAGAGCAGAAGAGTGAAGGCCAGGACCGAGCCATCGACACTCACCCGGTCAAGGAACGGAACGCCGGCCTGAGCAGGGATCATGTTGGCCAGTGGCTGAGTGAGGCCGTAGGCAAGAACGGTTCCGAGGATTCCTCCCGCCAGAGAGAGGATCAGGCTCTCGGTCAGGAGCTGGGCCACGATGCGCCCGCGATCCGCTCCGAGGGCGACCCGCAAAGCAACTTCACGGGTGCGCTCGCTGGCTCGGGCCAGAGTGAGATTCGCGACATTCGCGCAGGCGATCAGGAGCACGAGCAGCACCGCGGCCAGGAGGATGGCGCCGGTCGTCCCGAAGGGGCCGACCGCAAGGTCGCGGATGGGCAGGACCCGCACTCCCCATCGGTCATTGGTGTCGGGGTGCTCCCGTGACAGGGCCGCGGCGATTCCCGTCATCTCCGCCTGGGCCGAGGCCACGGTGTGGCCAGGAGCGAGACGCCCGTAGACCATGATCTCGCGAGTGGTGTGATCGTCGCGAAGAAGGGAGAAGGTCTTGGGCACGAAGAGTCCGGGCTGAACCGCGAAGAGATGGGCGCTGTAAAAGCCACGGCCCATCACTCCAACCACGGTGTGTGGTTTGCCATCCAGCTCGACCTTCTGACCCACGATCCCGGGGTCGCCGCCAAAGACGCTCTGCCAGATGCCATAGCCGAGCACCACCACATCGTCGCGGCCGGGCCGGTCTTCCCCGGCCACGAATCCCCGCCCCAGTTCGGGCCGGGAGCCAAGAACGTCGAAGTAGTTCGCGGTCACGGCATGAGTCAGCGGAACGAGCGGGGTCTCCAGGCTGGTCAAGCGGCGGCTTTCGTTGTGCAGGGCCGCGAGGCCGCTGAAGGACTTTGCCCGATCTCCCCACCAGGCAAAATCCCCGCCGGTGGTGGGCAGGCGTGGGCCTTGTCCGCGCGCGGTGCCGTCGGCGAAGACGGTGATCAGCGTGGCTGGATCGCCGTAGGGCAGAGATGCGAGAAGGACCGCGTTCACGACTCCGAAGATCGCCGTGGTGGCCCCGATGCCGACGGCAAGAATCAGGATCGCCATGCCGGTGAAGGCCGGGCGCTTCCTGAGAGATCGAAGGGCGACGCGGACGTTGGAGGCGTGCATCGTGTAAGGCCGAGCAAGGGACGTGCCACTTCAACTGGTCACGAAGGGAGAGTGCGGGCCCGTCGGCTGGTCGAGGTTGACACCCCGGTGTTCACTTTCGAACGAGTCTGGCAGAGTCGCTTTCACCCTCACGCGGTGTTGAACATGCCGGGGACGAGTAGCGTTAGTCCGTTCAACGGCTCCGCCCTTTGCGTCGCACATGGAGGATTCAAACCAATGAACGATCTGCGTCTCGCGTTCCGTCTGCTCGTGAAGCACCGCGGCATCAGCGCCGTGGCCATCCTGTCCCTGGCCCTCGGCATCGGAGCCAACACAACGATCTTCAGCCTGCTCAACGGTCTGTTACTCACGCCGACGCCGGGCCGCGATCCATCGCGGCTCGTGAGCGTCTACACGAGTGACTCGAGCGGCCCGCTCTATTCCGCGTCCTCCTATCCCGACTATCTCGACTTCAAGAACGGCGTGGACGCTCTCGAAGACCTGAGCGCTCACACCCTGCAGCCGGTCCTCCTGACCCAGCGAGGCGAAAGCCACCGGGCCATGGCGAATCTCATGACCGGCAATACGTTCGAGATGCTGAGCCTGCGCGCCACCTACGGGCGGATGCTCCTCCCAAGTGAGGAGCCTCCAGGGAGCCATCCCGTGGTCGTCTTGAGCCACGCGTACTGGAGAACCCGATTCGGCGCGGACCCTGGGGCCGTTGGTCAGGCCATTGCCCTCAACGGCCATCCGCACACCATCGTCGGCGTCGGCCCCGAGGGTTTCACCGGCCTCTTCCGAGGCGTGGCGGCGGACATGTTTGTCCCCCTCGCCCAGCATGACGTCCTCAGCCGGGATCCCGTGGGCAACCGTGGCAACCGCGGCCTCATGCTTCTCGGGCGATTGCGGGAAGGCGCTACCGTCGAGTCGACGCGGGCCGCCCTGGGCGTGGTCGCGAGCCGCCTGCACGAGACCCATCGGGAGACCTGGACGGACGTCAAGAACCAACCACGCGTGGTGAGCGTCCTGCCGGAGTCGGAATCTCGGATCCTTCCCATGATCGCGACGCCGGTCTCGGCCTTCCTCGGGGTGCTGCTCGCGATCGTGGGCTTCGTTCTGCTTCTCGCCTGCTCGAACGTCGCGAATCTGCTTCTTGCCCGCGCGAGTGCTCGAAGGCGCGAGATCGCGGTTCGTGTGGCGCTCGGCGCCTCCCGCGGACAGCTCCTGCGACAGTTGCTCACGGAAAGCGTCCTTCTCGCCGCCCTCGCGGGGAGCCTGGGCCTCGCCATCGCATACTTCGCGATGGATGTGATCGCGGCCGTTCAGCCGCCTCTGCCCGTCAGCCTGGCGCTCGGAATGAAGCTCGACCCGAGAGTCCTGCTCTTCACTCTCGTTGTCTCAGTCGCGACCGGCCTTGTTTTCGGGCTCCTCCCGGCGCTCGGCGCCACGCGGGTTGGACCGATCGAAGCTCTCCGCTCGGCCGCGAGCGAACGGGTGCAGAGCCGCTGGTTCGGCGCGCGCAATCTCCTGGTGGTGGGTCAGGTCGCGGGATCCGTGTTGATGCTCCTGTGCACCGGCCTCTTCCTGCGCAGTCTCGGCAACGCCGAGGCGATCAACCCCGGCTTCGTCGCCCGAGGCGTCTCCGCCTTCTCGGTGGACCTCGCGAGTCGGGGCTACACCGAGGCGCAGGGAGCGATGTTCTTCGATCAGATGCGCGAGAGACTTCTCACCATGCCGGGTGTTGAGGCCGTCGGGATGACGAACCGCATGCCCTTGTCCTTTGAAGGCGGCCGGCGGGGGCTCGGCATTGAGGGCTACACGCCTGCGGAAGGCGAAGACATGGAGGTTCACTACAGCGTGGTGGGTGCGGGTTACTTCGAAACGCTGAAGACGCCGATCACAAGGGGTCGGGCGTTCTCGGCCACCGACGTCACCGGACCCGGCGTGGTCGTGGTGAATCAGGCTTTCGTGAACCGGTATTGGCCCGGTAAATCAGGCCTGGGCGAGCGGGTCGTGGTTCCCCGCCGCGTCTCCGGGCAGAGCGTCGAAACCCCGATGGAGGTGGTGGGAGTCGCACAGGACGGAAAGTACATTTCCCTCGGCGAGGCTGCGACGCCTTTCATCTTCTACCCGCAGAGCCATCTCTACAACGCCCAGATGAACGTTCTTCTGCGAACGACCGGCGACCCTGCCCGGCTTGCCGCCGAGGTGCGCAGCGCGGTTGCGTCCCTCGATCCCAACCTGCCCCTGTTCGACTTCAAGACACTGGACCAGCACCTCGGCCTCGCTCTGTTCCCCGTGCGCGCCGTTGCCTGGCTCCTGGGGTTGATGGGCTCCCTCGCGCTCTTTCTCGCGGTGCTCGGGCTGCATGGCGTTTTGTCGTACTCGGTTTCGCGCCGAACCCGTGAGATCGGAATCCGGATGGCGATCGGCGCGCAGCGTGACGCGATGCTTCGGATGATCCTCGGCTTCGGCGCGCGCTTGACCACCGCGGGTCTCGCTCTCGGCATCCTTGCCGCGTTGGGCGTCACTCGCTTCCTTACCTTCCTGCTCTATGGAATCAGTCCGCTCGATCCGCTCACATTCGTGCTGGTGCCGGGGCTGCTGTTCGCGGTCAGTCTCGGCGCCGCCGCCCTTCCCGCGCGTCGAGCCGCGGCCGTGGAACCCATGGAGGCTCTGCGCGAAGAGTGATAGGCCGCCCGGTCGTGCTTGCCCCGGAGGCGCGCACGATCCACTCCGCCAGGCGGTCGTGAAGGCCTTCGGGATATCTGGGAGTGGTCGCCTCGTCGAGCAGCAGGCCGTGCGACGCGCCTTCGATCTTCCACAAGGTGAGATCCAGCCCGCCCGACTTCAAGGCCTCGTAGGCTGGAAGATGGCGATCGATCAGCACCCTCTCATCGAGTTCACCAAGTATCGCCAGAACCGGGACTCTTAGCCGCCGGTACGCTTCCCGTGGATCGACATCGAGCACGGCCCGGTATCGATTCCAGTAGCCGGACTCCGCGGGAGGGATGACAGGAAGAGGAACCGCGGCGCGCCAGCGTGTTCCCTCGCCCGACGTCGCGAGGGCGGCCAACTCCGCATAGCCGGTCCGGTCCTCGGCGAAGCGAATGAGTCGCGCCAACAAATCCGCAGCCCGATTCACGTCGGCCTCCGACAGGCCTCGACGCCGCATGGCTCGAGATTCCATGTCCACGATGGTGACGCCGTGAGGCAGAGCCGGGCAAACCCGGCAGACCAGGAAACGGACATCCGCTCGCGCGGCGGCGACAACCGGCGCCACATAGCCGCTCTCGCTGCCCGCAACCAACCCAAGCCGCGCCGGGTCGATTCCGGGCTGACCCTTGAGCCAGTCGAGCTGGGCATGAACGTCCGCCGCCCATTCGGCATGGGAGAGGCCGTTCGAGTCGCCTCCCGATCCGCCGGCGCCCCGTTTGTCGGTCACGAGAACGGCGACGCCCCGGGCGGCGATCAGATCCCCGAAGTATCGGGGCGTCCTCCTGGTAAGACGACCGGAACCCGGAACCATCACCACCGCGGGATGCGGCCCGCGGCCCGGAGGCAGAACCAGCGTACCGGCGAGTGTCAGGCTCCCGCTGCGGAGTGTGACTTCCTTTTCGATGAGCGCCGCTCGCCGCGCCCGGCGTGTGACGTCGCCCTCCGAAAGGGTAAGACCCGCGGCCGGGCCGCTGGTCTCTTCAAATTGGATGGAGTACGCCGTTGGCTCCTTTCGGAACCAGGATGGTCCGGCGGTGAAGTGTCCCGCAGGCTGTGGATAGAGCCCCCGCAGCCGGCCGGTTGCGTACTCGGTGACGGACAGGACGGGTCGGTCGCCCATGAGGTCGGCGAGGTCGGTGACATGGAGCCGGGTTCCGTCGGTGAACTCGTAGAGGCCAGTGAGCCGCTCCGCGCGCGCTGCGCTGAGTAGGCCGGCATCCGGAATCTGGGCGACGGAGATTCGGGAAGCGGCCAGGCTCAAAGCCAGGATCGCGCTGGCCCAGGCGCTCCGCCTCTGTTTCGATAAGAAGTAGCGCGAATCGGAGAATGGCGGCATCGATCTGATCTATCGCCTGTTTAGACACGAAGGGCGGCTTCCGGTGTCACTCAACGAGACGTCCAAACGTCCGGAGCTGATAAGCGGCTGTCCGTAAATGGAACGGCCCGGGCACGGGAACCGCGGCGTCGGCAGTGAGCCGGCGGGATGCGCCTCTTGGTGGAAATGGCACGGTTGTTGATACCAACAGCTCCCGGTCCCTCAAGGAGAGCTCATGACATTCCTCAACGGATGGCGCCGTTCCCGCTCGCTGCTCGTAACCTCCACGCTCATTCTGGCCCTCGCAAGCGGCGCCGCGATCACGGTGTGGTCGGCCCTCCGCGCCTACATCCTCGCCCCTCTTCCCTTCCCCGACCTCGATCGGCTCGTCACCATCTGGGAAATCGATCCGGGAAACCGTGAGGTCTGGCGCGCGGTGACCACCGGCAACTTCGCGGACTGGCGGCGCGATCAGAAGTCCTTCGAGGGCTTCGCCGCGGGAATCAATCGCTCGTTCACACTCACGAGCTTCGAAGATCCGATCACGCCCCTGATGCGGGAGGTGAGCTTCGGCTATTTCGAGGTCCTGGGCGTGAAACCCCAACTCGGCCGCACGTTCAACCGCGAGGAGGAGCGCGAGGGGGGTCCGCCCGTGGTGATGTTGAGTCACGACCTGTGGACTCAGCGTTTCGGCGCATCGACCAACGTGCTTGGCACGACCACGGGCCTCGACGGCATTCCCCACGAGATCGTGGGTGTTCTGCCGAAAGGTCACTCGAACCCGGTCTATCTTCTCGATGTCACGGCTCAGGCCTACGTTCCCCTGCGTTTGACGCAGCGGGACCTGGAAATGCGGCGCGCCGGCGGAAACGGTCTTGTGGTCTTCGGCCGATTGAAAGACGGCGTCGACATCGCTCAGGCCCAGGCCGAGATGAACAGCCTGATGGCGATCAGCCGCGCGGAGCACAAGGCGGCCTTGGGACCGACGGAGGCTCTGATCACGCCGGCCGCGGAGCGCTTCGTTCGGCCGGTCCGGCCCGCACTCTATGTGGTCGCGGGCAGCGTGCTGCTTCTCCTTCTCGTCGCGTGCGGCAACGTGGCCAATCTGCTTCTGTTGCGGGCCGCGGGACGCCGCCAGGAGATGGGCGTCCGGCGCGCGCTCGGCGCCTCTCCGCGGGACCTCGTGCGACAGGGCCTGCGCGAGAGCCTGGTCCCCGGAATCCTGGGGTCGATCGGCGGTCTGGCCGTGGCCTTTGTCGGCGTGCGTGCCGCGGCGGCGGTGATCCCGGTGAGCCCGGGCCTCCCGCGGGTCGAGTTCGGGCTCGACGCCTCGGCCCTGCTCTTCTCCCTGGGCGTGGCTCTCGTCACCAGTGTGTTGTGCGGTTTGTTCCCCGCACTCACGGCTACAAGGGTCGATGCAGCGGCGGCGCTCGCGAGCGGCAGCAAAGGAGCGGGCACGGAAGGCTCACGGGGACGGATCAAGGAGTTCCTCCTCGCCGCCGAAGTCGCGATGGCGGTGACGCTGCTGCTCACCGGGGCCATGGTCTATCGCAGCCTCCAGAACCTCGAGAGCCTCCAGAAGGGCTTCGATACGCGGAACGCCCTGACCTTCCGCGTGGCCACCCGCGGTCCGGCCTATCAGGAGCCCGCGGCGCGCATTCGATTCTTCACGAAGATTCTCGAGGAGTTTCGCTCGATACCCGGGGTCGAATCGGTCGGCTCGTCTCTTCAGCAGCCCTTCATGGCCGCGGGCGGCTTTCAGATCTTCGCGGTCGACGGATCGGCCCCGGCCCCGGAGGGCCTCGAGCCGCGGGCGCTGCTTCGCCCGACGCAACCGGGCTTCTTCGAGGCCTTCGGCTCGCGGATGATCTCGGGGCGCGACATCCGGGAGGATGATTCTGAGAATTCAGAACCCGTCGCGGTGGTCAACGAGGCGCTGGTGCGCCGCTTCCTTGCGGGGAAGGATCCGTTAAGTTCTTCGGTGGTCACCCGCGACGGCCAGACGCGACGGATCGTCGGGGTGGTTCAGGATGTGCGCGCCAACGGCGATTCGCCGCTTCCGGTTCCAACGCTCTTCGTCCCCCTTCGTCAGGACCCCTCGCCCGCGGCCATGGCCTTCATCCTTCGGACGCGCGACACGCCCACGAACATGCTGGCCCAGGTCGAGGCGCGGGTGCGCCAGGTCGATCCGCGCATGCCGGTTTTCTTCGTCCAGACTCTGGACCGTTTCGTGGAGTCCCTCGATGCCCCGACGCGTTTCCTGAGCGCCTTGATGGTCGCGTTCGCGGCCATGGCCGTGGTGCTAGCCCTGGTGGGAATGTACGCGGTCGTGTCGTACGCGACGACCCAGCGCAAGCGTGAGTTTGGATTGCGGGTGGCCCTTGGAGCGTCGCCGACGAACCTGGCGACGATGGTGCTAAAGAATGCCGGGAACGTGACCGGGTTGGGGATCGGGCTGGGCTTCGGTCTGTCCGCCCTCGTCGGTCGCCTCATCGAGGAACGCCTCTTCCAGGTGAGCGCGTTCGACCCCGGCATCTACCTTGCGGGCGCGGGTGCGGTGTTTGCGCTCATGCTCCTCGCCGCCGCGTCTCCAGCCGTTCGCGCTGCGCGGGTCAACGCCGCGGTGACTCTCAAGGAAGGCTAACGAGAGGGGATCACAAAGCGTCCAACTGTTTATGCTCTCTGGACCGCCGTCGATATCCCGAGTCGTTCCCCTCGCCGCGTTCCTCTTCGGAGCGACGCCCGCCATGCCGCAGCAGGACATGGCTTCGCCCAACGTCGAGATTCTCGAACTCAAGAGCGCGGTCTTCTCCAATACCCGCGCGATCCGCGTGCTTCTGCCTCCCGGCTATCGAGATCCGGAGAACGCGACGAGGACTTATCCCGTTCTCTATCTCAACGACGGGATCATGGCCTTCCGGCCCGCGGCCATCAACGTCGAAGGGGCCGTGCATGGCCTGATCAAGCGCGGCGAGATCCCTCCTCTCATCGTGGTGGGCATCGACAACGGCGCATCGACGAAGGAGTCGAAGGATCCGCTCGTCGGCCGCGCGAACGAGTTCCTGCCGTATCCGGACGTGGGTTTCGCTCCCAACCAGCTCTACGCGGCCAATCCGCCCAAACCGCAGGGCATGCGGTACCCGGAATTTGTCGTCGGCGAGGTCATGCCGCTCGTCGAGGGCCGCTTCCGGATCGCCAGAGGACCCGAGAACACTGGAATCGGAGGCTTCTCGTACGGAGGAGTCGCCGCCCTGCACACGGCGCTGACCCGGCCCGATATCTTCGGAAGACTCCTGCTCGAGAGCACGCCGCTTTGGATCGGACCCGACCTGCAGCTGCTGAAGGCGGCCGGCGCGGCGCGACGCTGGCCCGGGGTGGTCACGATCGGCCGCGGATCAGCGGAAAGCCCCGACGCGGAGATCAACGCCGAAGGGCAGCGGGAGGTGGAAGTCCTGCGGAGGGCAATCGCGGCGGCCTCTCCCGGAACGCGCTTGAGAGTGTTCACGGGCGAAGGAGATGTCCACGAACCGGCGGCCTGGCGCAGGCGTTTGCCCGGCTCGATCAAGTTTCTGTTCGATTCTCACCTGAGTCTCACTTCGTCGCCCACCCGGATGTCGCCCGGGTTCAGGACTTCCGCGTTGAGCGCGAGGCGCCCGCCGAATCTGCGGCCGATGTCGCGGAGCACCCCCGGGTCCACGACGAGGGTGTCCGGATCGACCGTGGTCATCGGGCAACGGCCCCGGCGGGAGTCAATGCGAATGACCGCCTCGCCGATGTGAAGTTCGCGATCCGGCCAGTCGACCTCGCCCATTCCCGGAACTCCGGAGATGAGGAGGTTGGGGCGGAGTCGTCTGATGTCACGGCCGAACTCGGACACCGCGCCGTCGGTGGCGACGAGAAGCGGCAGCACGTCGAAGCGATCGATCCCGTCCCAGGCTTCGAGCCAGGCGTCGTCACCCGCCGCGGCCTTGACCGCGGCGAGCGCCTCCGGGCTGCGCCAGGGACGCCCATCGATCAAGGGTTCCCCGCCCGGCCCGAGGGTCCCGCGCAGTCCGAGCAGCCGGTGATGGCGGCGCGAGGTGCGGACGCCCTCCGGCCCCCGGACGTGCACCACGCGATCGCCCGGGATCCCCTCCACGCTGAGCCGGGCCGACGTGAGCGGTTCGCCGGCGAGGCTCTTCACCGGATAGCGCCAGAGCGAGGCAAGGCGCAGGGTCATGAGGCGGGAGTGGCGGCGGCGCCGAGCCGTCTTTCGTCTTCGCGGATGGGCAGGTCGTTGATGCTCGCGAATCGGCGGGCCATCAGACCTTCGGGATTGAATTCCCACATCTCGTTTCCGTAGGCGCGGTACCACTGCCCGCTCTCGTCGTGCCACTCGTATTCGAAGCGCACGGCCATGCGGTTCTCCCGGAAGCCCCACAGTTCCTTCTTCAAGCGATAGCCATTCTCCTTCGCCCATTTGCGCCGCAGAAAGGCGCGGATCTCTTCGCGACCCTTGAGGAACTCCGTGCGGTTCCGCCACTCGGAGTCCTCCGTGTAGGCGAGGACCACGCGCTCGGGGTCCCTGGAGTTCCACGCGTCCTCCGCCGCCTGCACTTTGGCGAGCGCGGTTTCGAGGGTGAAAGGCGGCCGGAGGATCGCGTTCATGATCAGGCCGCCTTCTTAGCTTCCACTCTCGGGAAGTCGACGACGGTGAGCGCGGTCTTGTTGAAGTAGTTGGTGAACACGTTGATCGCGACGTGCGCGAGGATCTCCGCGATCTCTCCATCGCCGAATCCGGCGGCGCGAACCCGGTCGAACTCGGCATCGCTCACCGCGCCCCGGGACTTCACCACCGCCGCCGCGAACTTCAGGGCCGCGTCCTCCTTCGGATCCGAGGACTTGGCCTCGCGGCTCGCCTCGATCTGGTTCTCGTTCAAGCCCGCGAGCCGGCCCAGCGTGCTGTGCGCGGAGAGACAGTAGTCGCAGCTGTTCGCCTCGGCCACCGCGAGCGCGATCTCCTCCCGAAGGCCCGCGCGCAGCGCACCTTTGCCGAGAGCGGCGTTGAACTGCAGATATCCCTCGAGGACCGCGGGCGAGTTCGCCATGGTGCGCATCATGTTCGGGGTGAGACCCAGGGCGGCTTTCACGCTAGTAAGGAGAGTCTGCGTCTTGCCGGTCGCGGTTTCGGGATCAACGGCGGTGAGTCGGGGAGCGTTCATCTTGGAAGTCATCGTTTGCTTTCTCATTCCGATCCGCCTTATGCGAACCGGGCGGCGTTGGCCGCGTGGACTCCTTCCCGTGCAGCACCCGTGCCGCGGAAGCAAGATACGTTCAAGCGATTCTTTTGCATTGGCTTACCGACTTTCCATCACAGTCAGCATCGGAACGAAATTTCGCTTATGACGAAACTTCGTTCCAGCTGACAGCTACAATTCGTTGCGTGAATCCCGACTCTCTCCAAGCTATCGCGCTGTCGGTGGCGGAAGAGCGCTCAGTCGATGAGGTGCTGCGTCGAATCGCCGAGGGAGTCGGATCGCAGTCCGGCATCGCTCTCGCGCGGGTGTGGCTGGTGGCGCCGGGTGATATCTGTGAAACCTGCCCGATGCGCGCCGAGTGCCCGGACCAGACGCGCTGCCTCCACCTCGCGGCGAGCCATGGAACGCCTCTCAAGTCCGGCGAGAACTGGAGCCTCACGAGCGGCGCCTTCCGGCGTTTTCCCATGGGCGTGCGCAAGGTCGGACGCGTGGCCGCCTCGGGTCAGCCGGTCCTCATCAAAGACGTGGCCGAAGACATGGAGGAGTTCGCGCGGCCGCAATGGATCCGCGACGAGAGGATTCGAAGTTTCGGCTGCCAGCCCCTCATCTTCCGGGGCGAGGTGCTCGGCGCCCTCGCGATCTTCAATCGCGAGCCCTGCGACGAGGCCTCTTTCGCGTGGCTGCGCACCTTCGCGGACCAGGCCGCGGTCGCACTCGCCAACAGCCGCGCCTTCGCGGAGATCGAACGCCTGCGCGAGCAGCTGGAGCTGGAAAACGCTTATCTACGGGAAGAAGTGAGACAGTCGAGCCCGGCCGCGGGACGGTTCATCGGCGACAGCGCCCCGCTGCAGCACGTGCTCCAGCAGATAGCACTCGTGGCCCCCACGAACGCGAACGTGCTCATCCAGGGCGAATCCGGCACCGGCAAGGAACTGGTGGCGAGGGAGATCCACGATCGCAGCTCCCGCGCCCGCCGCGCCATGATCCGGGTGAACTGCGCATCGATCCCGAAGGAGCTCTTCGAGAGCGAATTCTTCGGACATGTGAAGGGTGCCTTCACGGGCGCGCTTCGAGACCGCGCCGGGCGCTTCCAGGCCGCGGATCAGGGCACGCTGTTTCTCGATGAAGTGGGCGAGATACCTCTGGACCTCCAGGGCAAGCTCTTGCGCGCGATCCAGGAGGGACAGTTCGAGCGTGTGGGAGACGACGCCGTGCGCACTGTCGACGTGCGCCTGATCGCGGCCACGAACCGCGACCTCGCGGCCGAGGTGAAGGCGGGCCGCTTCCGCGAAGATCTCTACTACCGCCTGAGCGTCTTCCCCATCCGGGTCCCTCCGCTCCGCGACCGCCCGGCCGACATCGCCATCCTGGCCGCCCACTTCGCGGAGTCGACCAGCCGGCGCCTCAACGTGAGCCGGCCGCGCCTCACCCGCGCCGACCTCGACCGGCTGCTCAGCTACGACTGGCCCGGGAACGTGCGCGAACTGCAGAACCTCATCGACCGCTACGCCATCGTGTCCCACGGCGGGGCCCTGCGATTGTCCGATCTGCTGCCTCCACCGGTCCCTTCCGAGCGTTCACGGGCCGCCGCGCCTGCGGCGGTGGTCGTGAGCGAGTCGGACCTCAAGGCGCACATGCGCGCGAACGTCGAGAGCGCCCTCCGGCTGTCGGGCGGGCGCGTCTACGGCCCGGAGGGAGCCGCAGCGCGGCTCGGGATCAAGCCGACCACGCTCATGTCGCGCCTCAAGGTCCTGGGAATCAAGCGAAGACGCAACTGATCGAGGGAACTACCGGTTCGATCAAATTTCTGTTCGATATTTCCTCTTGACACCTCGGGAGCCCCTCTCTTACATTTCGTGACGGGGAAGCGCAGGCTCCCTGCCCGCCTGAAACTCTCGAGCGGGATCGTGAGACGCGAACGCGTCCAAGATCTGCGGCAACACTTCTTCAAGGAGTCAGCCATGGATCTTTCCGCTTCCCGCATTCACACCGCGACCAGCGACTTTCTGGCGTCCGACACGTTCCTCGTCGGAGCGATCCCACTGCCGAAGCCAATAGGGACCGCCAGTCGCTGGGTGACTCGCGAACGCCCGAAGATCGATCGGATCGCCTGCCCCTGGCTCATCACCCGGTTCATCGATAGCGGCGCGGAGTTCCTCTACGTCAGGGCTGGAGATGTGATGGAGGTCGCGCTGAATGAGCGGGGCATTCCCTTCGACATCCCCGACACCCTCTTCTCCCACGAGGGCGAACTGTGCAGCTTCGATACTTTTCTCAAGGTCTTTCGAATCGACGACCCGGCCCTTGTTGTCCTGGCCCGGATCATCCGGGGCGCCGACACCGGCCGGCTCGACCTCGCCCCCGAGTGCGCCGGACTTCTCGCAGCGTCGCTGGGCCTGTCGCGCCTTCGCGCCGACGATCACGAGATGCTTCGCGACGGTCTCGTGCTGTATGACGCCCTGTATCTCTGGGCGAAGGAAGGACTCCAGGAAACCCACACGTGGAACCCGGCCCTGTATCGATGACCAGGACCATCGAGCCTCCAGGCTTTCGCGAGGCGTTGCGTTTCTGGGCGCGGCTTGGCTTCATCTCGTTCGGCGGACCGGCCGGACAAATCGCGATCCTTCATCGCGAACTCGTGGAGCGGAAGCGCTGGATCAGCGAGGAACGCTTTTCGGCCGGCCTGGCGTTCTGCACCTTCCTGCCCGGACCCGAGGCCCAGCAACTCGCCACCTACATTGGGTGGTCTCTGCACGGCGTTCGTGGCGGTCTCGCCGCGGGGATCTTGTTCTTCCTGCCCGCCGCTTTCCTCCTGCTGCTTCTTTCCTTCATACGAGCCGAGTACGGAACGCTCCCGTTCGTCGCCGCGACGCTTTACGGCTTGCGTCCCGTGGTGGTTGCAATCATCGGTGACGCCGTGTTCCGGATGGCTCGCCGAACCCTGCCTTCACCTCACGCCGTGGCGGTGTCGCTGCTTGCGTTCGCCGCGGTCTTCCTGCTTCGTCTCCCGTTTCCGTGGATCGTCCTGCTCGCGGCGCTCATCGGAATGCTCGTTCCCGCCTTCCGGCCGGCTGCCGCCGCGACGGCGTCGCCCACGGGCGTTCCCATCCGATCCCAGGTCGCACGGGCGGGACGCGTGCTCGCGGTGGGTCTGACTTTCTGGCTCGTGCCCTGGTTCATGCTGGTGACGTTCGGAGGGGACACGAGGCTGTTTCAGCAGCTCTACCTCTTCTTTACCCAGGCGGCCCTTGTCACTTTCGGAGGCGCTTATGCCGTGTTGAGCTACGTGACCCAGGCCGCGGTCGAGCAGTTCCACTGGCTCTCCCGGCCCGAAGTGATCGACGGCCTCGCCCTCGCCGAGGCCACGCCCGGGCCCCTGATCATCGTCTTGCAATACGTCGGTTTCCTCGCGGGCTGGAACGACCCGAGTGGTTTGTCGCGCGGCCTGAGTGGGACCGTTGGAGCGGTGGTGACAACTTACGCGACGTTCCTGCCGAGCCTCACGCTGGTGTTCCTCGGCGCGCCCTATGTCGATCGCGTTCAGTCGCTCCCCCGCCTCGCGGGCGCGCTTCGCGCGATTGGCGCGGCGGTCACGGGTGTGATCGCGAGTCTGGGCCTCGACTACGGCCTCGCCGTGCTCCTGCCCGGTGGCTCCTCCGCGCCGGATTTCTTCGCCCTCGTGAGCATGATCGCGGCGGCCATCGCGCTTCGCCTCGGGTTGAGCCTTGGGGTCGTCCTCCTGGGCGGCGTCGCGGTCGGTTTCCTGCATCACTTCATTTCATGACGAGGCCTCAGATGAAAGAAACGCTGCTGCTGACACGCGATGACGTAAAGGAACTTCTGACTCTCGGCGACTGCATCGACGCGGTTGGGCGGGCGTTCTCCCTGGCCACCCGGGGTCTGATTCCGCGAGCGGGCGTTCTGGGCTTTCCCGCGAAGGACGGAGGTTTCCACATGAAGGTGGCTTCGCTCTCTGGCGAGCCGGGCTACTTCGCGGCCAAACTGAACGGGAACTTCTTCCGCAATCGCGAACGCTTTGCCATGCCCAACATCCAGGGATTGATCGTCCTGTGCGACTCGGAGAACGGCCGCCCGCTTGCGGTCATGGACTCGATCGAGATCACGATCCTGAGAACCGGCGCCGCGACGGGAGTCGCGGCCAGGCTGCTCGCGCGCAAGGGCGCTGGTGTGGTGACGATCTGTGGATGCGGTAACCAGGGCCGGGTATCTCTGCGCGCGCTGCAGAGTGTCATGCGAATCGATCGGCTTTACCTGTGGGACACCGATCCCGAGGCTTCCGCGAAGATGGCGGCCGAGGTTCGTTCGACTCTCACACAGCCGATCGAGGTGGTGGGCGACCCCAGGGTTGGGACACAAGCAAGTGACGTCATCGTGACCTGCACGCCTTCGAAGAAGGCGTTCCTCGGGTCGGAAGATGTCCGGCCAGGGGCGTTTGTCGCCGCGGTGGGGGCAGACAATGAGGAGAAGAACGAGATCTCGCCGACGCTCATCGCTAACTCGACGATCGTCACCGACAGTACTGAACAGTGCGTGAAGATCGGCGACCTGCATCACGCCATCGAGGCCGGGCTCGCGACCGCGGACGGCGTTCACGCTGAACTCGGCCAGATCCTCGCCGGGCTACGTCTCGGACGCACGCGGGAAGACGAGGTTCTGATCTTCGACAGCACGGGCACCGCCCTTCAGGATGTCGCCGCAGCGGCGTTGGTGTATGAACGAGCCGTCGCCGCGGGACGGGGCACGCCGTTCACTTTCGCGGCGTGAGTTGACCTCCCCTGGCACAGAACTTGATGAAACCGCCGCTCATGCACACTGTCCTTCTCCCTCGAAAGGGCCTGCTCGTGGTCCTTCTGGCGACCGGACTTGCCGGGGCCGCCCCAAATGAAGTGAGTCTCTGGGGGACCCTGCCTCAGGGACCGCACGCCGTGGGCTTTCGGACCTTCGAGAGCAAGGCCGTCGATCTTCTGCCCTCGCTGCCCGGGCGCCCCACCGAAATAGCCCTCTGGTATCCGGCGAAGTCCGGCGGGGGTACGACGCTCCGATTCGAGGACTACTTCAAATTCGCGCCTGACCTGCGGCGGCGCTCCGCCACCCGCGGCGTCTCGCCCGAGGACCTGCCGCGTGTGCTGTCGGCGGCCATGACCGGCGATGCCGAGAAGGTCTCCGCGGAGCTTCTGGCCGCGGCCCTTGCGGCTCCCCTGCGCGGTGTGCGTGACGCGGAGAAGGCCAGCGGCCGATTCCCGATCGTGATCTGGAGTTCACGCTACGGAACGACCGCGGCCCAGTGTGTCCTCTCCGAGTTCCTGGCCAGCCACGGTTTCCTGGTCGCCTTCGCGCGGCCCAAGGCGGAGCAGGAGCGGCTGCCCTTCGAAACAAAGACCCCCGCCGCCCGCGCGGACGAACTCGAAAATCAGACGCGCGACATGAAAGGCGCTCTGATCGCACTGCGTTCGCTTCCCGAGGCCGCGCCGGACGCCGTCGTCATCGCCTGGAGTTACGCCGGAGAGTCGGCGGTCCACGTGGCGCGTTCGGATGCGCGCGTGGTCGGTGTCATCGGCCTCTCCACCAACACGACCACCGAGTGGGTCTATGGACGAGACGCGCTTGGGGCTCTTGAAGCCGGCCCGCTCGACATCCCATTCTCATCCCTGACCGAGGAGGCCGGGCCCGATGGCGCTCCGCGTTCTCGCAAAGGCCCATGGTCGTCCCTGCCAAACGGCTCCCTGCACGCGGTTCTTCCGGAACTTCGCCACGGCAGCTTCAACGTCGTGGAGGGTCTTCTACCCGCGGCCCTCGGTCTCACCACCGTCCAGCCGTGGTCACGCGCGGGCGCTGAGGCTCGCTTGGGGTATGAGGCGATCTGCAGGCTCGTGCTCGCGGCTGTCCGCGCGGCGCTCGCTCGAAACGATGCCGCTGTAGCCAGTGTGGCCGCGAGCCTTGACGCGAAGGTGGCGCGCGTCGAATGGAAACCCGGTCCGTGGCCAACACGCATCGCCAACGAGCCGGTGACTATCGCGAGCGCCAACGGTGTCGCGGTGGTGGCGGATCTGTACCGCGCTCCGACCCGTGGCCGCCCCTGTCTCGCGCTCTTTCACCAGTCCGGCGGCAGCCGGGGCGAATACCGCGGCATCGCGCCACATCTCGCGGCGAAGGGCTTCACGTCGCTCGCGGTGGACCTGCGGTGGGGACGGCGCGACCGCTCCAACCAGGTGGACAACGAGACGGCGCGCGCGGCTCACACGGAGGACATACTCGCGAGTGGAGATCGTGAGCGGCGCGCCGCCCTCTCCGCAGGCGCCACCGCGGACATGAGAAATGCGGTCGCCTGGCTCGCGGCCAGGGACGAGTGTCGGGCGGGTGTCATCCCCTGGGGATCCTCTTCGTCGGCAAACCGCGTGCTCGAGTTGGCCGCCTCCGGAAACCCCGCGGTGCGGGGTGTTGTGGCTTTCTCACCCGGCGAATATGACTCCACGAGGCCAGAGGCGCTCCGCACCGTGGTGCGCTCGCTGGAACAGCCCGCACTCATCGTGTGGGGGCGCGGCGAAGCCGAACTCGCGCAGCCGGTTCTCACGGCCATACCTGAAGCCCACGCCACCGGCCATGCGTCAACGCTGGGGTTTCACGGTTCGTCGATCCTCTACGAGGATCCCGCGGTCTGGCCCCCGCTGCTGGACTTCCTCAACAGCATTTCACGAGTTCCGCCACGGGAGTAGGTGCCCGGGCGACTGTCACTTTCCTGCACGCGCGTTCCGTGAGCGGACGTTCGCGTCCCATTCACGATCGGTGCTGGCGATCGTCGGATTCTTCGCTTCGTGGCTGCCGGCGCGGCGGGCCACCGGTGTTTCACCGGCGAGCGTCCTTCGCTCGGAGTGAGCACGCCGACGGGCGTTGATCGACCCATGACACCACCCTTCATCTTCCAGACTGACATTCAGCGCGTCCATTCCGAGGACGCGGCGGCGATCCATTCCGTGATGGCGCGGTACTACCAGGGCGTCGAGGAGGCCAGGGTCGACCTGCTCGCGGAGGTCTTTCACCCCGACTGGCTCATGAAGGACACCGACACGCCGGGAGCGGCGACGCTCAATGTCGAGGACAAGGCCGCCTTCATCGAAAGGGTTCGCGGGCACGGTCCGTATCCCGGGTATGCGGCGGGACGGAGAGTGGTCACGGTCTCGGCCGCCCACGACCGGCTTGCCAGCGTTCGCGTAGACAAGAACGAGAGCTGTTCGTCGACCGTATTCATGTTCTGCAAGGTGGGCAGCACGTGGTCGATCATGGACAAGGTCTGGGTCAATCCGCGGCTCCCCGGCGTGGTTCCGCGCCCGATGGCGCCAGTGCTGGAGGCAGTGTCCACACGGTTTGATGACTACTTTCGCGCCCTCGCGAGCGTCGACCGATCCTCTCTCGAGACTCTTCTTCACGAACGGTGGGAAATGAAGAGCATCGGACGCGACGGGATAATCGTTCACGACATTGAAGAGGTCCTTGATGGGCGCATCGAACCCTCGGGCTCCACCGACCATTCACAGCTCGTCTCCATCGAGATCTTCCAGGAGAAGATGGCCGTGATCCGCGTGGATCTGCCGGCGCGCGAGGAAACACGATTCATGGTCATGCTTCGCGTGGGCGACCCGTGGCAGTTCGTGCTCGAGCGGAGGAGTCGAAAAGACGTCTGACGTTTTCGGAGGCGTCGGGTGTTTGGGTCTGACAAGCAGGTCCAAAACATCAGGAGCCCCCGAATGAAGACCCTCCGTACGCTCGCCATGAGTCTCGCCGTCATCGCCTCGCCCCTGGCCGCTCTGGCCATGGACACAGTCCGCGGACGTGTATTCGACATGCGCACGGGTCAGGCGATTCAGAAGGCGCGGGTGACGGCTGGAGATGCTTCCTCGATCACCGATGACCTCGGGCGATTCGAACTGCCAGGGCTCGGCGCAAGTCCGGTAGAGCTCACGGTAGCCGCAGTGGGTTACGGCGTGATCAGGAGAACCATCGACGCCTCGACCGGCGACCTCGAGATCCGCCTGGGCCAGGACGCGGTCAAGCACGCGGAGGTGGTCGACGTGTCGGTCTCGGTCTTCGAGACCAACCGCGATGAACCCCTCGCTCAATCTCTCCAAAGTGTCGAACTTCGCAATCTCTCGAGCGTCGTGGCCGACGACGCCCTGCGGTCGGTGCAAGCCCTTCCCGGTGTCGCGGCGAGCGACGACTTCTATGCGAGCTTTTCTCTGCGCGGCTGGGGCTTCGAGAAGACCGGCCTCTATATCGACGGTGTCTCGATCTCGTCGCCCTTTCACACCATCCGGGGCATCAACGATGCCTATTCCCTCACCATTCTCAACAACGACCTGATCGACGGCGTCACGCTGCTGAACGGCGGGGCGCCTGCGCCCTACGGAGATCGCGTCGGAGGCACGCTCCGGATCGAAACGCGGGAAGGCAGCCGTGACAAGACCGCGGTAAGAGCGAGTCTCGGCGCGGCGGGGGCGTCGTTCGTGGCCGAGGGACCGATCGGGGGACCCAACACCTCGTGGCTTCTGGGGGCGCGGAAGAGCTTCCTCGACTATGTCGTGCAGGCCCTCGATGATCAACCCTCGTTCGTGGTGGGGTATCACGATGTCCAGGCGAAGTTCACTCACCGATCCGGTGCCGCTTCGTTGAGCCTGTTCCTCCTGGCCGGCGACTCGACTTACAAAGACGAGGAACCGGGGCAGCAGAGGAACGATGTCGCGCGGGCCTCGGCGGACACTCGGCTTGCGAGCCTGAGGTGGCTATATGCGCCGTCACCGCGGACGTCCGTATCGGTCTCCGCCTTTTTCACTCGTGAGACCGGCGCCAATCGGAACCTGCAGGGCGAGGGGCTGCTGGATTCCGCATCGAATCAGGCGGGCGGGCGTTTCGATCTCATCCGCGGAATCGGCGAAACCCATATGGTGCAGGCGGGTCTACTCGCCCGCCGCCTTGATGGGAACGTGGCGGATACGGCGTACCCGCGATCGGGACCGGCCTTGAGTCGCGATGTCTTCGACGAGTCGCAGTGGCAGAGCGGCGCGTTTCTTCAAGACACCTGGCGAACTCCGTCGGGAAGGCTCACGCTCACCGCCGGTTTGCGGAGCGATCACTCAACGGCCCTGGATCGCACCGTGGTCCTTCCCCGCTTGAGCGGCGCCTTGCGGCTGGGCAAGGACACGAGCCTTTCCTTCGCGGGCGGCGGCTACGCTCAGTTTCCCGCCCTCGATCAGCTTTACGGGAGCGGCGGAAATGCCGTCCTGCTCCCCGAAAGGAGCGATCACTACCAGGTATCGCTCGAACACGCGTTCTCCTCGACCACACGTTTGCGGATCGATCTGTATGACCAGGAGGAGCGGGATCGGCTCGCACCCGCCCGGGAAGTCCGGCGCCTGAACGGCCAGCTCGTCCTGCCAGCAGAGAGCGCCCTGACGAACCCGTGGTCGGGGCGTTCCGAAGGAGTGGAACTGACGCTTCAGCGTCGCAGCCCCAACGGTCTCACCGGGTGGCTTTCATACGGGATTGGCCGGACGCAGATCACGGACGAACGCACGAATGAGACGTTCGACAGCGATCACGACCAGAGGCACACGTTGAACGCCTATTTGAGTTACCGGCTCTCTCATCGGACAAACCTCTCAGCGAAGTATCGGTTCGGCAGCAACACGCCGGTAGCCGGCTACTTCGAGGAGACGGCAACCGGGCATCGTGTGAGCGAGCGAAGGAACCTGGTGCGCGTGCCGGCCTACAGCCGCCTCGACGTGCGCGCCAACCGGACCTTCAACATTCGAAAGGCCCGGCTGACCCTCTACGCCGAGATCATGAACGTCCTCAATCACGCGAACTACCGCTACGCCGGAACCAGCGTCCTCATCCCCTCGGGTCAGGTCTTCTTCGATCGGGAGACGACGTTCCCCTTCCTGCCCGCGGCCGGCATCACCGTCGAGTGGTGATCGCGGGGAGGCGGACAGCGGATCCCAACCCGGTGGCAGCCGGGGGAGCGAACCGCCGGTGAGAGAATCCGCTCGATGCTCGAGACTGCTTTTGCCGCCGCTGGGCTCGCCGGTTCGACGGTAGGAGCCGCACTCGCCGTCCCCCTCCTCGGGCCATTCGAAGCGCGCTCCGGACGTGTCCGGGTTCTCGGGGGCATGCTCTTCGGTCTCGCCCTCTTCGCGGGCCTCATCAGCGCCCGGGTCCTTGGCCTCGTGGCCGACCTGCCGTTCATCGATCACCTGATCAACGTGGTCGGGCTGGTGACGGCGCCTCTTGCCGTGGTCTATGTGGCGGAAGAAACGGACGTGAGGCGCCGGGCGTGGCTATGGGTCCCCGCCCTCGGCTACCTTCTCATCACGATCGCGCGCACAGCAGTCGCAGCCGACTCCGGTGTTCCCTTCATCGCGATTCTGCCTGTGGTCCTGGGCTTCACCGCCCTCGCCATTGTCTTTCGCCGATCCTGCGCTCGAGAGGCGTCGGACGCTGCGGCCCTTGTCTCGCGAAACGCGGTCATCGGTTGCCTCATCGTCATGAACCTCGCGCAGATCGCGAGATGGCTGTTCCGCGAGAGCCCGGGTACCCGCGCCCTTCTGCCCCTCGTGGTGACAGCACTAGTGATCGCGGTTTCGTGGAGGCTCGCCCAAAGACTCCAAGGCCTCAACCCACTTGCCGCGGGTCCGCCGATACCAAAGTACGAACGGTCGGGCCTTGACGCTGCCCAGGCCCGTCAGATCCTCGACGCCGCACTCGCGGCACTCGCCCGGAACCGCCGTTTCGCCGACCCCGCCCTCAGCCTGCGGGGCCTCGCTGAGGCCGCGCACACGACCCCTCATCTGCTTTCGGAGGCGCTCAACCACCACGGCGGAGATTCGTTCAACGATTTGTTGAACCAGACGCGCATCAACGACGCCAAGGCTCAACTCCTCGATCCCTCGAACGACCATTTCACGATCGAGGGAATCGCGCAGGCCGCCGGCTTCAGGTCCCGGTCGGCCTTCTACACGACCTTCCGCCGGCTCGAGGGCGTGACGCCGGCCGAATTCCGCAGCCGCGCGAAGGATTCGCGGAAAAACGTGTCCTGACCGAACGGCGGAGACACCGACAGGGGATCCGGGCGCCGGGCAGGAGCGTTTCTGGAGACATGAACCAACGATCTCTCGCCAGCCTTCTCGTAGCTCTTTGCGCGATCGGCCCCGCCGCCGCACAGCCGCCCGCCCCCCTCTCTCCATCCTCCGACCGTCTCGACCTCGCCATCCTCAATGGTCGGGTGATCGACCCGGAATCCGGGCTCGACGCCGTTCGCAATGTCGGCATCCGCGCCGACCGTATCGTCGTGATTGGAACCGATCCCTTGAGCGCCGCCGAGACCATCGACGCCCGTGGCCTCGTCGTGAGTCCGGGCTTCATCGACATTCATCGCCACGCTCATGGGGACAACAGCTACCGCTTCGCCGCCCTCGACGGCGTCACGAGCGCGTTCGAACTTGAAGTGGGGACACCGGACCTCGATGCGTGGTACCGCATGATGGGCCCCGCGCGCCTGATCAATTTCGGCGTGGGCGCCGGACATATCGGCGCGCGAATGCAGGTCCTGGGTGACCGAGGTTTCATGCTCCCCACCGGTCCGGGCCGCGGCCCCGCCACGCAAGCTCAGGTGATCGAGATCCTCAAGGTGGTCGAAGCGGGCCTCGACGCCGGCGGTCTGGCCGTCGGCATGGGCCTGGCGTACACCCCCGGCGCTTCACCTGAGGAGATCGCCGCTCTCTTCCACCTCGCCTCGAAGCGGGCCGCCTTTGTTCACGGGCATCTGCGCGGCGGCGCTGCCGACTTGAAGTCGACACTCGCGCTCGCTGCGGAAACCGGAGCCGCCCTTCACATCGCCCACATCAACAGCACGGCCGGTGACGAGGTCGACGCGTGGCTCGCGTCCGTGCGCGAAGCCCGCGGCATCAAGGTCGACGTCACAACCGAGGTCTATCCCTACACCGCCGGCGCCTCTCTGATTCAGTCAGCGCTCTATGACCGCTTCACGGAATGGCCCGACGCTCGTTTCTCCACGTTCCAGTGGGCGGCGACCGGCGAATTCCTGACCCGCGAGACCTTCACGAAGTATCGGGCCGTTGGAGGCTCTGTGCTCTCCCACTCCAACACGGAAGCGTCGCTTCGAAAGGGAATCGCCGACGCTCTGCCGATGTTCGCGAGCGACGGGGGCCGCGACGCGGATGACAACCCAACTCATCCTCGAGCCACCGGCTCCTTCGCTCGCATCCTCGGCAAGTACGTGCGAGATGAGAAGCTGGTGTCGCTGGCTGACGCGCTGCGTCGGATGACCATGGAACCCGCACGGCGGCTGGAAGCGCGCGCGCCGGAAATGCGGGATCGCGGCAGGATCCGGGTGGGCGCCTACGCTGATATCACCGTCTTCGACCCCGCGATCGTCATTGATCGCTCGACCTACACGAACGCGGCCGTCGCATCGGAAGGGATCCTCCACGTGGTCGTGAACGGAGTTTCCGTCGTTCGTGACGGCAAACTCGCGACCCACGGGATGCTCCAGGGAGTCAGGGTCCAAATCGGCAGTCCGATGCCCGGCCGGCCGATCCGCGGCCTGCGCACCCGATGACAGGAGACCAGGGAGGGTGACTGCGGCCGCTTCTCGCCCGTGACATCAGCTTGAACCGGCCCGTCTCACCGAATAACGCGCGCCCTGAACCAGCCCTCGCCGCGGGTCGAGTGGTCCGTCGGCGTCGTGGAAGTTGAGGGGCAGCGTGTTCTCCTTGTTGAAGCTGCTGCGGTCCTTGAAGAGAGCCACATGCAGGTGGGGGCCGGACGAGCAGCCGCTGTCGCCGGAAATTCCGATCGGCTGGCCCGCCCGAACTCGATCGCCCACCCGCACGAGGGCGCCGTTCGGGGTGAGGTGGATGTATGAGAACACGGTGCCATCGTCGTGGAGGATGTAGACCGAGTTCTCATGGCCGCAAACCCGGTCACTGTCCGGCCAGCGCTGCTCCACGAACGTGACCGTTCCCTCGCGGGACGCCACGATCCGATCGCCGATGGCGAGGTCGAAGTCGTAGGCGAGCCATCCGTTGTGACCCCAACGCGGGTCGGGCGGACAGTAGCCCTGGAACATGGTGAACGTTCGGCCGGGCTCGAAAGGAAGTTGGTACGGCGACAGACTCGGATCGCCGAAGTCCTGGCTGCAGCGGGCGAGGGCGGCCGCATCCGCCACCGGCGCGGCCGCCGAGGCTCCGAGGGGGGCCGTCGATCCGCCGTTACATCCCAACGCGAAAACCATCGCTGCGACGACGGCGACGGGTCCTCGGTTCTTCACCGTCGCGTGTACCGGGAATCGAAGAAGGGGGTCCAGGTCTGGCCTCCGTCGCGGCTTTGTTCCTGGACGAACCGAACCGTGCTCCCGTCCACCGGCTGCCAAAACGACCGGGTGGCGCCGGCGTTCAGGAGCATGCGGCCTCCGTCAAACGATCCGATCAGGACCAGTCGATTCCCCATCGAATCGATGTAGGTCTGGTGCCAGCGGCCGTCGATGCGGCTGTAGAGGCTGACACTTCGCCCCTGGCCGCCACTGCGGTAGTCCTCCTCCAGGACGCAGCCGGAAGCGTCTCTGGTGATGTTGTTCGTACCCTGGAAGACGTCGCCGCGCGTCGTGATCTCGGTGAGATTCCACTCCCCCAGCCAGAAATCGAACTGCCGATCCTCCGGGAGTGAACATGGACCCGTCGGTCCCGTCCAGCGTACCGAGTACAAACCCGCCATGGTGATGGGCGCGGTGGCCTCGGACGCATTCGTATCGTTGGTCCCGGAGAGGGGCTCCCACCGAGCTCCCACGAGGCGATGAATGCGGAGGTCCTGCGGGGACGTGCCCGACGGGCGCAGTCCGGCCTGATAGCGGATGGTCAGCGCAGCGGAGGTTGAGAACGTGACAGAGGCCGGGGAGATTTCGTAAGCGGAACCGCCCACGACCCACGGATCCAGGGGAGCGGCGGTGGCCTGCCGGGCCTCTATCGCAACGTTGCCGCTCACTGCGCCTGCGGGAACCGACAGCCGCACCGCGCCGCTTGCCAGCGAGAGTGTTCCGCCCGCAGCGCCGACCGACCCGGCGGGCGTCGGAGTAGCCGCGGTGGGAGAGCTCGGCGAAACGGGAGCCGCACCTCCGCCGCAGGAGGCCACAAGAAGGGAAATGAGCAGCGCGCTCACTCGGGGCGTCTTGTTCGCACGCACGTCAGCATCGTAGGGATTCCACGCGTCGCTCGCTATCACATTCATGCAGCCTCCTTGATCGGTTGTCGCTCCCTCCCTAAGACACCAGGACCGGCCGCCGATGTCACACCCGTTCAGGAAGGTGGACGTGAGCCCCGATGCATCGGTGACACATTCGCGCGGAGTTCGTGTTGAAGGATCGGAAGACAGACAACCCCATGGAGACACGAATGAAACGACTGATGTTGACGGTAGCCCTCGCGGTGAGCGCCTCGATGAGCCCTGCGGCCGAATGGAGGCTTGGCGGCGTGTTCGGCGCGAACCTCGCCTCCCTTGAAATCAAGGGCGTGCCCGACAACGAGAACAAACGGAGGACGAGTGGCGCCGTGGGCGCGGTCTTATCCCTGCGACCTTCGGATTCCTGGTCGATTGAAGTGCGGCCCGGATACACCGGCGGCGGGGCAAAGGTGGTGGTGGAGGGCACACAGGCGACATTCCAGGCGGGCTATCTGGACGTCCCAATTCTTGTCACCAAGGACCTGACCTCCGGAACCACACGACCGTACCTGCTCGCGGGCTTCGCGTTCTCGCACCTCTCCTCGGCGAAGGTGAAGCTCGCTACGGCGACGGTCGACGTCAAGAACGACTTCGAGGGCTCGGACACAAGCCTCAGGATCGGCGCGGGGCTTCGAGCCTCGAAGGCCCTCGGCCAGCCCTTCATCGAGGTGGAGTACGCCCGTGGATTCAAGAATCTGAACTCGCAGGCGTCGGGCCTCGGCGCCGACGTTGGAGCGGTCAGGAATCGCGGACTGCAGATCCGCGTCGGTTTCTCGGCGGGTCTCAACTGAAAAAGTAACAGGGCGCAGAATCCCGGGTGTTACATTCGATGGATGACCGGAGGAGGCCTCGATGTCGATGCTCTGTATCGCCGCTATGGGCCGATGGTCCTTCGCCGTTGCCGGTTTCTCCTGCGGGACGAAGGTGAGGCGGAAGATGTGGCCCAGGAGGTCTTCGTGAGACTGATCCGACATCGGGAAAGAATGACAGAGGCTCACCCATCCAGTCTCCTCTACCGAATCGCCACGAATCTGAGCCTCAATCGGATTCGCGACCGCAAACGGCACGCCGACCTTCCAGGCGATGATTTCCTGGATCGCATCGCGCGACTCGACAACCTCGACGCCCCGGTTCTGCTCGATCGTCTCTTCAAGCGGCAACCCGAATCCACGCGGACCATGGCGGTGCTGCATCACGTGGACGGCCTGACTCTCGAGGAGGTGGCGCAGGAGTGCGGAATGTCCGTGTCGGGTGTGCGGCGGAGACTTCGAATCCTCCGTGAGGCCCTCG
>CAYNHK010000008.1:0-46946 GCA_964396875.1 uncultured Acidobacteriota bacterium
GTTAGCACGGACGGCAGCAGGAATCGAGCAACGCCCCTCTCTTCTCTGTCGTTCGACATCCCGGGATATGCCCCCCCGGGAGGGGTTTTTGGGAAACTTGGTTCGGGTTAGAGATGAGGCTCGACGAGCTTGGTCAGACCGTCGCGGCTCATCTTGCCCACTCGCTGCTCGACCACCTGCCCGCCTTTGAGCAGGATGAGGGTCGGCATGGCGGTCACGTTGTAGTTGAAAGGAACGTGCTCGTTCTCTTCCACATTGACCTTGCCCACGATCAGGCGGCCCTGGAACTGCGTGGCGACACTTTCGAGGTCGGGAACCATCGCGATGCAGGGCTGACACCACTCCGCCCAGAAATCGAGGAGAACCGGAACCTTGGACTGCAGGACCTCGGCTTCGAAGTTCTGGTCGGTGAAGGTGGCGATGACGTCGGACATGGCGGTTTAGCGGCCTCGGGCGGTGGGATGCGGCGGATCTGTTCAGGCGGTGATCTGAGCGTGTGAGTATACGACCTCGTACCTTTCCGCCGAGAGGTT
This sequence comes from uncultured Acidobacteriota bacterium, assembly GCA_964396875.1. Classification (GTDB taxonomy): domain Bacteria; phylum Acidobacteriota; class Vicinamibacteria; order Fen-336; family JAGNNV01; genus JAGNNV01. The sequence continues at coordinate 534 of CAYNHK010000008.1, forward strand.
CCAGGAGAAGTCGCGACGCATCGCGTTCTGCATCAGCACGGTCCAGGGCCCCGGTTTCGAGTACGCGGCCAGAGCCTGATCGACCGCCCACATGAGCCCGGTCGCGTCCGCGTGCTCGAAGACGAAGCCCGTGCCGGTCTTCCTCTTCAGATCGAACGGCTCCACGGTGTCGGCAAGTCCGCCCGTGGACCTCACGATCGGGATCGTGCCATAACGCATGGAATACATCTGGGTGAGACCGCAGGGCTCGAAGCGCGACGGCATGAGGATGATGTCGGCTCCTGCCTCGATACGATGGGCGAGGCCCGCGTCGTAATTGAAGCGGACGCCGAACCGGAGCGGGTCGCGCCGCACGAACTCGCGCAGGCCAGCCTCGACATCGGACTCACCCGATCCAAGAACCACCATCCGCAAGCCACGAGAGAGCAACGGTTCCATGGCCGCGTTGACGAGGTCGAAGCCCTTCTGGTGCACGAGACGCGAGACGATGCCGATGAGGGGAAGGTCGGGTTCGCGCGAAAGGCCGAACTCGGCGAGAAGGGCTCGCTTGCAGGCGGCCTTTCCCGCCTGCTCGATCTCGTCGTAGGGGGCGGCGATATGAGGATCGTGGCGCGGATCCCATTCCTCGTAGTCCACGCCGTTCAGGATGCCGACCAGATCCTCGGCCCGGGACCGAACCACGCCTTCAAGACCCTGACCGAACTCGGCAGTCTGAATCTCCCGCGCATAGGTGGGCGAGACCGTGGTCACCACCTCGGAGAAGAGGATGCCGCCCTTCATGTAACTGATGTTGCCATTCCATTCGAGCGCATCCTCCGCGGCGAGCGAATCGGGCAGGCCGAGGGGGCCAAGAGTGGCGGCGGAGAATTGTCCCTGATACGCGAGGTTGTGGATGGTGAAGACGCTCGGAACGCGGTGCAGCGTCGGATCGTCGATGTAGAACGCCTTCAAGTACACCGGAAGCAGGCCGGTCTGCCAGTCGTGGGCGTGGACAACATCGGGCCGGTACCCGCGGCTCCGGCAGAACTCGAGGACCGCGCGGCAGAAGAAGGCGAAACGGAACTCGTTGTCGCCAAAATCCCCGTTGTGGTCTCCGTAGATTCCCTGACGGTCGAAGAAGGGCGGATGCTCGACGAAGATCACGCGAAGGTTGGGCGCCAGCTCCCGCTCGTAGAAACCGGCGCTTCGATGCACACTGTCGACCGGCACATGAACCGAGCCGACGAACCTGCCCGGAGGAAAGGCGATCGATCCGTAGCGCGGCAGGAAGCAGAGGACCTCGTGCCCGCGGGCCGCCAGGGCCTTGGGCAAAGCTGCCGAGACGTCCGCGAGACCGCCTGTCTTGGCGTAGGGCGCCATCTCGGACGAGGCGTACACGATCCGCACCAATGAAGCGTAGCAGAGACGTCAAATTTTGAGCCGGATACACGCTCTGCTACCGTCTCGACGCACCTTTGCCGCCTGTGGAGAACTGAATGACCTCGCTCGAAAGCACCCTCCAATCGATCAGCGACTGGGTCTGGGGCCCGCCCCTGCTCATCCTGCTCTTTGGAACCCACCTGTTCCTGACCTTCAGGCTGCGTTTCATCCAGAGATACCTGCCTCAGGCGATCCGCCTTTCCCTCTCAAGGGACAAGGAAGGAGCGGGTGACGTCTCTCAGTTCGGCGCGCTGACCACGGCCCTCGCGGCGACGATTGGAACCGGGAACATCGTGGGCGTGGCCACCGCGGTTGCGGTGGGCGGCCCCGGCGCGGTGTTGTGGATGTGGCTCACCGGAGTCTTTGGCATCGCGACCAAGTACGCCGAGGCCGTCCTCGCCGTCAAGTACCGCGTGGTCACGAAGGAAGGCACCATGGCGGGCGGACCGATGTACGCGCTCGAACGCGGCATGAACGCGAAGTGGCTCGGCATCATCTTCGCGGCCCTCACCGCAGTCGCCGCTTTCGGCATCGGCTGCATGACCCAGGCGAACTCCATCTCATCTCTCGCCAAGGAGAGCCTGGGCTTGAACCCATGGATCACCGGTGTGGTGATGACGGTGCTCACTGCCATCGTGATCCTCGGCGGGATCAAGTCCATCGCGGCGGTTTGCGAGAAGCTCGTGCCGTTCATGGCGTTTTTCTACGTTCTGGGCTGCGTGATCCTGCTGATCATGCATTTCGATCGGATCCCCGGCACGATCGTGACCATCGTGACCTCAGCCTTCGCCGGGCAGGCCGCGGTAGGCGGTTTCATCGGCGCCGGCATCTCCCAGGCCATCCGCTACGGCATCGCGCGCGGCCTTTTCTCGAACGAATCCGGCCTTGGCAGCGCGCCCATCGTGGCCGCGGCGGCCCAAACAAGGAATCCCGTGCGTCAGGCTCTCGTCTCCTCGACGGGCACGTTTTGGGACACCGTGGTGGTCTGCGCGATGACCGGTCTCGTGATCGTGAACTCTGGCGAATGGAAGAATGGGCTCGGCGGCGCGGCCCTCACCCATCGCGCGTTCGAGGAGATTCCCGTGATCGGCGGGCTCATACTCACCGTCGGCCTGCTCACCTTCGTCTTCTCCACCATCCTCGGCTGGTCCTACTACGGTGAGAAAGCCGCCGAGTACCTTTTCGGAACGAAAGTGATCCGGCCCTACCGCGTGCTCTGGGTCATCGCGGTCATGGTCGGCTCGGTTCAGCCCATCGCCGTCGTGTGGACTTTCTCCGACATCGCCAACGGACTCATGGCCGTGCCGAACCTGATCGCGCTCCTTGGTTTGTCGGGTGTCGTCGTCAAGGAGACGCAGGAGTACCTCTGGTCGGGGAATCTCGACAAGGCGGGCTCGTAACCGCAGCCTCGGCGCGGCGCCCATGCTGAAGCAGTCCCTGGCCCTCGGGCCTGCCGTCGTGGTCCTCTTTCTCGGCCTCGCGATCGGCCCCAAATACGACCGCTTCGTCCTGCCCGCCTTCGACGGCCACGTCTATGCGGCCATGGCCGAGCACCCACGGCTCTTCACCGTCGCTCCCTGGGGCTACCGCATTCTTGAACCCTGGCTGGTGTTTCTCATTCCCGCCTCGTCGGTTGCCGTGGGCTTCTTCTGGCTGAACCTGATCCTCCTCGCGGGCGCCATCTTCACCACGGGCTGGTGGCTTCGCCGGCTGGGTTTCTCGGACGTGGCCGCATCGCTCGCCTCCTTCGCCTTCGCAGTTTCACCGCCGGTCGTGCTTCTGCTGGATTATCAGGTTCTCGTGGACCCGCTCGCCGTCTTGTTCCTGGTCCTTATCTACGCCGAACTGGAGCGCCGCGATCTTCCCTCCCTCATGGCGCTGTTCGCCGTCGCCGCCCTCACCAAAGAAACCGGCTTGATGGCATTGGCGCTCCTGCCCTTCTATCTGGCGACTCGGGGCCGAATCCTTCGAGGGCTGTTGGACTCGGCGGTGGTGGCGGCCCCGGCCCTGGCCCTTTCGGTTCTGATCCGGGTGTCCTGGGGCAGCCCGCAGCCGCCCCCCTACACCTACTCGATCCTCGACCTGACGCTGGGACGCATCATCGCCTCCGGCTGGACGCTCGCCGGCACGGTTCTGCTCTCCGGCCTTTCACTTTTTGCGGCGGTCGGCCTGTGGCGGGAGTCGTCGATCCGACTCCGGATCCAGGGTGTGCTCATGTGGATCTTCGTGTTCGGCCTGATCGTGGCCAATCCGTATCACTACTCGGTCAAAGACCTTCCACGCTTGTCCGTGTTCGCCTGGCCCGCACTGCTTCCGCTGGCACTTTCGGGTCTGGGATTCAAGCGCTCGCTTGCGCCCGAGGCGCCGCCAGGAAGGGACGGACTCCGCCAGGCGGCGGCGGTCCTCACCCTGCTTTCGTGTCTCGGTCTGGTCGCGGCCACCGACCCCTACCAGCGGGCGCCGTTTCCCCACCCTGCGGACGCAGTCGCCCTCCTGGGGCGCATCCGGGAGTCGGTGAAGACCGCCCGCGCACTGGACCAGGGCGAAGTGTTCGCGTTCGACCCGCGCGCGCCACGGTACGCAGAGCCCATCACTGAGAGGTTCAACCTGACCGAGGGCCGGCGCCAGCGCTGGTTCCTCTACGAAGGATTCGGGGCCGACGCGGTGTTCGAGTCCGGCATGCCCGAGTTCACGGGCGAGGCCCGGTTGCTGGTTCCGCTTCTGGTCCCGCGGGGTCTCCGGCTGAACATCGAAGTCGCCGGCCGATCGGGAGCGCCCCTCGCGGTGAGCGTGGCCGGTCGCCCGATCGCGGTGATCCAGGCCGGCGCGCAGGCGAGCGTGGTCATACCGAAGGAAGTCCTCATCCGGGGGGACAATCTCATCCTGTTCCGAGGAGCGAGCGGGGAGAGATTCCGGTTGCTTCGTTTCGACGCACGGCTCGAGGGCGCGCCCCCGCTCGACTGAACCCGGAGTCGGCCGCAGGTCTTCGACGCGGCCCGCGCCGACCCTCCTCGCGAAAGGCGGTCTCTTTCGAAGAGAGACCCCTTGACAACTCGGACTCGACTGTACTAGTGTACCGACACAGTGAGTCAACAATGACACCACCCAAAACCGACGCGTGGACGAATCGGATCGCGGTCGAACCCAAAGATCCCCGGCCGATCTGGAGCCAGATCGAGGAGGGTTTGAGGCGCATGCTCGCCTCGGGCTCGCTCTCCCCCGGTGACGCCGTGCCTTCGGTGCGCGAGCTGGCGACCGACCTGCGCATCAACCCCGCCACGGTCTCGAAGGCCTACCAGCGCCTCGTGGGCGCCGGCCTTCTGGAGGTCCGGCGCGGTGACGGCACGTATGTATCGGCGGCCCCGCCCGCGGTGCGCAAGTCGGAGCAGACCCGAATGATCCGACAGGCCGCGATGAACTTCGCGTCGGTGGCCATCACCCATGGCGCGGACAGGACGACCGCCCGCGAGGCGCTCGACGGGGCGTGGGAAGAACTGAGCAGTAACAAGGAAGGAGAGCGGCGATGACGGACGAATCTGTGGTCCGGGTGGAGAACCTCTCGGTCAGGTACGACCGGAATCTCGTCCTCGACCAGGTGTCGATCAACGTCGCGCGCGGTTCGGTTTTCGCGCTGCTCGGCCGCAACGGCGCGGGCAAGTCCTCGCTGATGCGGTGCCTGCTCGGCCTGCAGAAGCCGACATCGGGCCGGGTGCTCCTTTTCGGCGAGGACGTCTGGCGGCATCGTGCCCGGCTGGTGTCGCGCGCGGCCTACGTGCCGGAGAACTCGGATGCGCCAGGTCGGCTTCGCGTGCGGGACGTCGTGGCATTCCATGAATCCATGTACCCCACGTGGGACCGCGCGGCGGTGCAGGCGCGTCTTGCCCGAGTGGGTGTTCCCGACTCGGCTGCCATGTCGTCGCTCTCGAAGGGACAACGGGCGTTGTGCACATTGGCCCTTGCCCTGGGCAGCCGGCCCGAGTTGCTGGTGCTCGACGATCCGACCCTCGGTCTCGACGTCGTCGCACGGAACGACTTCTTCTCCGACTTCATCGGCGAACTGGCCGAGCGCGGCACCACGGTCATCCTGACCACCCACGATCTTGCTGGCGTCGAAGGCATCGCCGATCGCGTGGGGATCCTCCAGGGTTCGCATCTCGCCCTCGACGAGGAGGTCGAGAAGCTCAAGGTCGAACGCGGCCAGTCCCTCGAGCAGATTTTCACGGACATAACCAGGGGCCCGGGGAGGCAGTCATGAAGAAGATACTCGCGGTCGCACTTCTCGATTGGCGCCGCCTCGCCTTCGGGCTGGTCCCGGCGGCTCTGATCGCGGGCCTGATCCCCTCCCTCTCCGACGGGATCGGCGAGCCGATCCCGGTGGCTTCGGTCCTGGTCGCCCTGTTCCTGCTGGTCGGGGCGGCTTGCGGCGGCTACTTCGGAACCGACTTCGCCGAAGGACGCTCCTCCTTCTTCTTCGCCCGCCCCCTTCCCACCCGGGCCCTGATCACCGGGCGCGCCACCGCCCTCCTCGTTCTCGCCGGGGTCGCTTTCCTTGCCTTCATGGCTTCGAACTGGATCTCGAGCACCGAGGCGAATTGGACGGCGTGGATCCTCGAGAAGCGACACGCCTATGCGCTCGTCGTCGCCTGGTCGGTGTCCCTTTTCGTGAGCCTTGGCATCGCCGCGCGGGCCCGCGATTCCCGGGGGCGCAGCGGCATGCGCGACGCGATCGTGATCCCATTACGCCTGAGCGCATCCATCGCCGCCTTCTTCCTGATGTTCGGCCTTTTCGCCGACCTCGTTCTGCGCGCCTATGCCGAGAGCTTCCGCCCCATCGAGCTCTTCCTGTGGTCCTGGGCCATCGCGAGTCTGGTCGCGAGTTTTGTGGCCATCGCATCGGGCCGAACGGAGCGCTTGCGAATTGCCCGCCTCCAGAGCCTCGTGATGGGCGTCCATTTCGTGCTGGTATCGCTGGTCGTCGCCTCGGCATGGTCCTACGTACTTCACCCGGGCCCCGAGGCGATCGAGAAGGTCGTTGCCTGGGGTTCGGCTTCAGCAGACGGACGAACCGCGCTTGTCGCCACGGTTGTGAATCGCGGGGATGGAAAGACGCCTGTGCCCATCTTCGTCCTCGACATCGCGTCGGGGCAGGCGGTTCGGCTCAACGCCGATAAGCATGACGGGCCCTGGGCTTCGGCAGATGGCTCGACCGTGGTCTGGAGCGAGGCGACGCCGTTCTTCTTCCGGCCGTTGTGGCGGCGTCTCGGGGGAGAAACAACGTTCCGGGTTCGCAGCGCTTCAGGTGAGATCAGGCCTCTCCCCATGCCGAGCCAGGCCCCCGACTACCGGACGGCCCGGGATCTGTCGAGATATGGGGGCGTCATCAACTGGGTCCTTCCGTCGCCGGACGGAGACACTTTCGCGATTCTCTGGGACCGTCATCTGACCTTTACGTCGCACACTCGCGGCGAGTTATCGGATACCCCCTTTGGAGGCGGCGACCGACCGTTTGTCCGCCGCACCGCCCTCTTCAGGCGGTCAGGCGACTTCCGGATTGCAGTCGGTCGTCGCGACGCCGCGGGCACGCAAAGTTTGGAGTTCGTGGACATCGAGCCCAAATCAGGAGCCCTGAAGGTCTTGTTCTCGATGAAGGCGGAGAACCTCGGCCTGGTCCTCTTCGACTCGACGGGCGACCGAGCCCTTGTGACCTCCGGATACCAGCCGGGCCGCGTGGGGAGCATCCTCCTCGTCGACCTGAGCGGGAGCCCGGGGGAGGTCAAGACAACCACGCTTCCGGGGGAGGTATTTTTTCCGACCGCGCGGTTCATGACGGACGGCGGCATTGTCGTTTCGGGCCGGTCCGCCCTGGCCGCCCCGTACGAGACATCTCTCACGGTCCTATCTCCTGACGGAAAGCCGGTCCTCAGTATCCCGACGCCTCTCGGCTATTCGGGTTACATGGGCGCCGAAATGTTTCCCGGCGTTGTGGCCATGACCTCTGGCGCGCCTGAAGTCGCGACGACACTGGTCGACACCATCACGGGAAAGATCCTCCGCCGGATCCCGGGCCTCAGGTCTCAGAACGCCCTGATGGGCTCGCCGCCGCCGGGGAGCGCCACGGCCAGACTTCTGCATTCCGCGGACGGCAAGCTCTACGAAATGCCTTCCCTCGACGCGGCGCCCCGCCTGCTCCTGCCCCTGACCCGCCCATAGAACTTCTCCCGCGCTCCGGGGCGGTTTGACTCGGCGATGCTTTGTATGCTTATATGCGCATACAATGATTCATCGAACCCTGTTGCTCGCTTTGGTAGCGGCGGCGATCCCGGCCTCGGGGCAGGAGCCGCTGTCCCTGGAGGCCGCCCTGGCGCGGGCCAACCTCAAGAATCCGGAACTCCGCGCGCTGCGGGAACGCGCCGCCGCCTCCGAGGCCCGCGGCGACTCGATCCGACGCCAGAAGCTCCCGCGCGTCGGGGTTGAACTGGCCGCACAGGGGACGGACAACCCGGCGGGCGTCTTCGCCCACCGCCTGAACGCGGGCGAATTCACCTCCGACGACTTTGAGATCGCGCGTCTCAACTCCCCCGGCGCGACCGCCCACCTTGGAACATCCCTTTTCGCGGAGGTTCCCATCGACATCGCGGGGCGCATCAACCTCGCGGCGGATGGCCAGGCCGCAGGCCAGCGGGCGACCGAGAGCAACCTGCGCGAAGCTGAGGCCGCGGTAGCCCTCCACGTCACCGAGGCCTACCTCGGCGCCGTACTTTCGAGGCGGGCCAGGGAGGCCACCGAGAAAGCACTCGCGGCCGCGCGGTCCCGCGAGGAGATCACGCAGGCCCGATTCGATGGAGGTGTGGCCCTTCAAGCGGATGTCCTTCGGGTGCGCGCGCGCCGGCGCGCCCGCGAGGCCGACCTCGCCGCGCAAGATTCCGAGATCACGGTCGCGGAAGCCATGCTCGCGCGTCTGATCGGCGCGACCGACGGCGAGCGCTTTGTCCTGACGGATACGGCCCGGTCCGGGCCGATCGAGGGGGAAATCGCGGAATGGAAACAACGCGCGGCGTCTTTGCGCGCGACACTTCAGGCCGCACAGGGATACAACGACGCCGCCGACCTCGCCCTCCGTCTCGAGGAGAGATCGAAGTGGCCCGAACTCGCGGCCCAGGCTCGACTGACGGACGACCGGACTTCCTTCTCGGGCGGCGGACGGTCGTGGGCCGTGGGCGCGGTCCTGCGCTGGAACCTGTTCGACGCCACACGGGACAAGCGCATCGCCGCCGCACTGGCCGACCAACGGGCTGCCGTGCAGGACCAACGCGCGGCGCAGGACCGCGTGCGCTTCGAAGTGGAAGCCGCCTTCAGCCGGCTCACCGCCGCGGAGGACCGCCTGGTCGCCGCTCTTGGCGGCGCGCTCGAAGGACGGGAGGCGTTGCGCGTGGTTCAGGAAAGACGTTCGCAGGGCCTCGCGACCCTCACCGACGAACTTGAAACCGAAGCGGCCGCCTTCGCCGCGGAACTCGAAGAGATCAACGCGGCGCGAAATGCCGCCCTCGCCGAAGCGGCGCTCCGACGCGCCGCCGGCCTCACCCTCTGGAGCAAGGTCCAATGAAAGCCCGCCTCATCCTTCTAAGCACGCTCGGAATCACCGCCGCCACCCTCGCCTGCGGCAAGTCGCCCGGAGACGGTTCCCGGGCAACCGAGGCCGAGACGGCGAAGCCGATCGCGGTGCACAGCCTCGAGGTTCGAGAGACCAGCGAGACCGGGGCGCTCGAGATCCCCGCCGCGATCGAGTCGACACGGCGCGCGGTCCTGACTTCGCGACTCGCCGCGTCGATCTTGAGTCTCAATCACCGGGAGGGCGATTCGGTGAGCGCCGGCGCGGTCCTGGTCCGACTGGAGAATGGGGGGCTCGCCGCCGCCCTCAGCGCCGCAGAGGCGTCCGACACCGCCGCCGCGCGCGATCTGGCGCGGGCCGAGGCGCTTCTGGCCAAAGGCGCGGCCACCCGGAACGAAGTCGAGAACGCCACCACCGCCGCGGCGCGAACCCGCGCGGCGGTGATCGCGGCACGGGAGGCGCTGTCTCATGCAACGGTCAGGGCGCCGTTCGCGGGCCGGATCACGAAGAAGACCGCGAGCGCAGGCGATACCGTGAACCCCGGCCAGCCGCTTCTAGAGATCGAAGGCCCGGGCGGACTCGAAGTGACGGCCTCCATCGAAGCCTCGGTCTACGAGCGCCTGAAGGTCGGCCAGAAGATCGACGTTCGCGTCGATGGCGTCGCGACGCCTTTCACCGCTCTCATCCACACTCTCGCCCCTTCCGCCGATCCGACGACCCACCGCTTCACTCTTCGCGCCGATATTCGCGGAGCGGACGGGGTGCGCGCCGGTCTCTTCGCCCGCATCGCGGTCCCCTTCCCGGGAACCGAGCGACGGATCCTCGTTCCCTCGGGTGCCGTGATCCGCCGCGGCGGACTCACCGGCGTCTACGTCATCCGCGAGGGTCGCGCCTGGCTGCGCTGGATCGCGCCCGGCGACACGTTCGGCGACGCCATCGAGGCCCGCGCGGGTCTCGAGGCGAAAGAGCGAGTGGCCCTCGAGCCGTCCAGCCTGCATGACGGCGCGGCCGTAACCGAGGCACGTCAATGAAACTCGGTCTCGCCGGGCGAATCGCCCAGAGCTTTGCCGACAGCAAACTGACGCCGCTCCTCATCGGCGCGGCCCTTGCCACCGGTGTTCTCGCCCTGATGGCCACTCCGCGTGAGGAAGAACCCCAGATCCGGGTGCCCATGGTCGATGTCATGGTGGCCTGGCCGGGTGCGGAAACCCGCGCGGTCGAAACCCACATCGTCGATCCGCTCGAGCGCGCGCTCTGGGGCATCGCCGGCGTCGAGCATGTCTATTCCACCGCGACGCCGGGCTTCGCACTCGTCACCGCGCGTTTCAAGGTCAACGAGTCGAACGAAGAGAGCCTCGTCAAGGTCTTCGAGCGTCAGTCCGCTCTCTTCACGGTCAGCATGCCGCCGGGCGCGCTGCCTCCGACCGTGGAGTTGCGATCGATCGACGACGTTCCCTTCCTGGCCCTGACCCTGTCGAGCCCGAAACTGGGCAGCGACGAACTTCGGACCCTCGCCGCGGAACTGGCCCAGGAACTCTCCGAGGTACCGGAGACCACGAAGGCCACGCTCACCGGAGGCTCGCCACGCGCCGTCCGCGTGGTCCCGGATATCGCGCGCATGAACGCGAAAGGCGTCACCTGGCAGACGCTGCTTCGGGGCGTGGGCTCGTACGGTGGCCGCGCGAGCGGCGGAACGGCGGTGCGCGACAATCAGGAGATCCGCGTCATGGGCGGACTGCCCTTCGAACGCGCGGCCGATGTCGCGAACGTGGTCGTCGCGGTGCGAGGCGGTCGTCCGGTCTATGTGCGCGACGTGGCGTCGGTCACGGACGGGCCCGACGAAGCGACCGACGCGGTGTTCTTCGTGGCCGGTCCGGCCGGGGCAACGTCCGGGCGTCCCGCGGGATCCACCCACGCCGCGGTCACCATCGCTCTCGCCAAACGGCCAGGCGCGAATGCCACCGCGGTCGCGGAGCACGCCATCGAGAAACTCGAAGCCCTGCGCTCGCGGCTGCTGCCGAGCGATGTCGCGGTCGACATCACGAGAAACTACGGCGAGACCGCGAAAGAGAAGTCCGACGAACTGGTCGAACACCTTCTCCTCGCAACGCTCTCCGTCGTGGCCTTGATCTCGATCACCATGGGCTGGCGCAGCGGCCTCGTAGTGGGCATCGCAGTGCCCGTCACCCTGGCCCTGACCCTTCTCATCTACTTCCTTGCCGGATACACCCTCAACCGGGTCACGCTTTTCGCCCTCATCTTCTCTATAGGCATCCTGGTCGACGACGCGATCGTGGTGGTCGAGAACATCGAACGCCATCTTCGCGAAAAAGTCGGCCAGCCCTTCCTGCGCACGATCGTTGCCGCGGTTGACGAAGTCGGCAATCCCACGATCCTCGCCACCTTCACGGTCATCGCCGCCATCCTGCCCATGGCTTTCGTCCGCGGTCTGATGGGCCCCTACATGCGCCCCATCCCGACCGGCGCCTCGGCCGCAATGATCTTCTCGCTCGCCGTCGCCTTCATCGTCTCCCCCTGGGCCGCGTACCGGATCTTCAAATCGCACAAGGCGCACGAGCCCGGCGAGGGCGAGGCGAAAGAGGGCTTCTCGACCAGGCTCTACCGCCGCTCGATGTCGGCCCTGGTCAGCCGTCCGTCCGCCCGCTGGGGGTTCTTCGCGCTGGTGATGGCGCTGCTCCTCGGAGCCATGGGCCTCGTCGGCGCGGGTTTCGTGCGCGTCAAGATGCTGCCCTTCGATAACAAGAGCGAGTTCCAGGTTCTCATCAACCATGACGCGGGCACGCCTCTGGAGGTGACCCTCGAAACCGCGAGAGAGATGAGCCGGTACCTCGCCACCGTCCCCGAGGTCGCAAACGTGCAGATCTACGCGGGCGCGCCGGCTCCCTTCAACTTCAACGGCCTTGTCCGCCACTACTTCCTCCGCCGCGCGCCCGTGGGCGCCGACCTGCAGGTGAATCTCGCGCACAAATCGAAGCGCGACATCCAGAGCCACGATCTCGCGAAGCAGGTGCGCACGCCCCTCATCGAGATCGCGAAGCGGCGCGGCGCGCGCGTGAAGGTGGTCGAGATTCCTCCCGGTCCGCCCGTCCTCGACACCCTGGTCGCGGAGATCTACGGGCCCACCACGGAGGCCCGCGAATCCCTGGCCCGCGAAGTCCGCGCCATCTTCGAGTCGACGCCCGGCGTGGTGGATGTGGACGACACCCTCGAAGCCTCCCGCCCGCGCGTGGACATCGCGATCGATCGCGAGAAAGCCGGACTCCTCGGCATCCCGTCGATGGACGCGGTGGAAGCGCTCGCCGGGCCCGGTGAGGGCCGCGAGGTGGCCCGGCTCGATGCCCCCACTTCGCGCGAGCCCGTCCCGGTGCGCGTTCGCCTCTCCGCCACCGACCGCGCGAATCTCACGAAACGCCTCTCCCTGCGGGTCGATGGCCCCGGGGGCTCAGTGGCACTCGATGAACTCACACGCGTCGTCCGACGAGAGGAGGAGCAGCCGGTTGTGCACAAGGACCTGCGGCCGGTGGCGTACGTCTTCGCCGACCTCGCCGGCGAGCAGGAGAGCCCGGTCTACGCCCTCGCCGCACTCAACAAGAAACTCGACCAGCTCAAGCGACCCGACGGTTCGGCCGTTGAGCGTTTCGCGGTGGAGGCGCCCGAGACCAGCGACCGCACCGCCATCAAGTGGGATGGGGAGTGGCAGATCACGTACGAAGTGTTCCGGGATCTCGGCATCGCCTTCGCAGTGGTCCTCGTCCTCATCGCGATCCTGGTGATCGGCTGGTTCCAGTCCTTCGCGGTGCCGCTCGCGATCCTCCTCCCGATACCGCTCTCGCTCATCGGCATCCTGCCCGGGCACTGGGGCTTCGGCGCCTTCTTCACCGCCACTTCGATGATCGGTTTCATAGCAGGGGCCGGCATCATCGTCCGGAACTCGATCATCCTCGTCGACTTCATCGAGTTGAAGCTGCGGATGGGAATGGCGCTCGAAGAGGCGGTGGTCGAAGCCGGCGTCGTCCGTTTCCGGCCGATGCTGCTCACCGCGGCCGCCGTGGTCGCGGGTTCATTCGTCATTCTGTTCGACCCGATCTTCCAGGGTCTCGCGATCAGCCTGATGATGGGCGAAATCGCGGCGACCCTCCTCTCCCGCATGGCCGTCCCCGTCGTCTACTACCTGATCGCCCGCCGCGGCCGGGCCGCGGAACTGAACCGCGAGGGGCTCACTCCCGAACTCCAGGCCGCTCACTGAACTTCACACAACAAGGAAAAAACACAATGACCATCGAACGCGCTCTCCGGGCCATGGCCGGATTCTTCGTGATGCTCTCGGTCGCTCTCGGCTACTGGGTCCACCCCGGCTTCTTCGCCTTCACGGCCTTTGTGGGCCTGAACCTCTTCCAGTCGGCGTTCACCAACTGGTGCCCCGCCATGGCCATTCTCAAGAAGATGGGGCTCCAGGGCTGCGTACCCCAGGCCCAGGCCAAGGCCGCTTAAGGGGCAGCCGAACCACGGGGAGCGGTGTCTCGACCACGCTTCCGGCTTTTCGGCGGATCGTGTAGCCAAGCGCCTTCGGCCTCGCGCTGACCACGCGGAGCAGTTCGCGGCCCACGTAATGGGCGGCCGCACCGTCATCGAGGGCGATCGTCGGGCCCACCTCTCGGAGGCCGACGAGCCGATGTGTGGCGGGCCTTCGGTCCTTCTCGCCGTCGTAGTGGGGACAACACGTGCCCGGCAGAAACCCAAGGCAGGGTAAAGCGGCGAGTCGCCCCGCCCACGAATCCGTCACGCCGGTCTTGAACCAGCAGATCGCTCCGGCACTCACGCCGGTGAGGACGACGCCCCGCCGCCAGGCTTCGCGCAAGATCGCGGGAACCCCCCACTCGCGCCACACCGCGAGCATGCTCTTGGTGTTGCCTCCGCCCACGAAGATCACGTCCTGGTTCAAGAGCACCTTCCTCAGGTCGGGGGTGCGCGCGAAGAGAGGGACATGGGTGGGCCGGCAGCCGAGTTTCAGGAAGGCCGCATAGAACTTCGCGACGTAGGTATCCGCGTCGCCGGTAGCGGTTCCGAGGAACGCCACTCGCGGACGTCGCACGCCCGTCTGGGCGATGACGTAGCGCTCGAGACGCATCGGGTCGGCCTCGACCATGAAGCTGCCCCCGCCGATCGCGATGATCTGTCGTTTCTTCATCCCGGTTTCTCCTGTTTCCTCCAGGGCGATGCACGCCACTGCTGCGTATCATCATCGAACTCAGGAGAAGAATGCCCATCCTTCCCTCGCAACGTCATCTCTTCGATATCCCGCGCGACATCGCTTACTTCAACTGCGCGTACTACTCGCCGCAGTTGAATGAATCGCGGGAGCGTCTGCTCGCGGGCGTCCGGGCGAAGAGCTCGCCGTGGCAGCGTCTGCCGCCGAGCTTCTTCGACGACGCGGAGAAACTGCGCGCGTTGTGGTCGCGGCTCTTCGGCGGAGACGCGGACGGCTACGCGGTTGTCCCTGCCGCGAGTTATGCCCTCAACACCGCGGCGCGCGCGGTCGAACCCTCGCTCAAGCCCGGCGACGAGATTCTCTTGATCGCCGAGGACTTCCCGAGCAACGTCTTCTCCTGGCGACGCACCGCCCACGAGACCGGAGCCGCGATCGTCACGGTGCCAAGACCGATAGACGGCGATTGGACGACCGCGATCCTCTCCTCGATCGGCAAGCGCACGAAAGTGGTCGCGGTTCCGACGTGTCATTGGACGAACGGCGCCCGCATCGACCCCGAACCCATCGGCGTGGCCTGCCGGTCGATGGGCAGCATCCTGGTGATCGACGCTACCCAGACCCTCAGCGCCATGCCGTTCTCGATCGAGCGCGTTCAGCCCCACTTCCTTGCCGCCGCTTCGTACAAATGGCAGCTCGGGCCCTACGGTGTGGGACTGCTCTACGTCTCCAAAGCCTGGCGCGGATCGCGGCCGCTCGAGGAGAGCTGGCTCGCCCGGGACAACGCGGAGGATTTCACTTCGCTCGCCAACTACTCGGACAACTACATGCCCGGCGCGCGTCGATTCGACGTGGGAGAGAAGGGCTGCCTCACTACACTGCCGGGAGCGATCGCGGCGCTCGAGCAGATCGAGTCGTGGGGCATCGAGAACATCGCGGCGACACTCGCCGCGATCAACGGCCGGATCTCCGCGCACCTGGCAAAGCTCGGCTTCACTCTGCCCGCGGAGTCATCTCGCTGCCCGCACATGTTCGGCGCCCGGCTGCCGCCCGGGTTCAGCGGTAACCTGGTTGCGGAGCTCAGGAAGCGAAACATCTACATCAGCCAGCGCGAGAGCGCCCTTCGCTTCGCGCCTCACCTGTGGGTCGAGGATCACGATGTCGCAAGGCTCCTCGGAGCCCTTGACGAACTCGTCCGATAACGACTCAGTCCTCGAGCGACGCCCTCAGGAACCAGCTGTTCTTTTCGAATTCGGTGATGACGCCGGTAACGAGGTCCACGGTGTCCACGTCCCCGGACTTCTCGCCGAGGCTTCGGGTCTCCCGCAGACCCGCGAGGAAGATGTCGAACCGGTCGGCGAGCAGGCGGACGTGGTCCATCCCCCGCGTGGTGTCCGCGGGGTACTCCGGGAGCCTCGAATGCGCGGCCACGTGGCGGATGGTGCCGTGGGCCAGGCCGCCGAGGGTCACCGCCCGCTCGGCCACCGCGTCGTTGAAGTTGGCCAGGGATACCGCGAAGGTCTCGAACAGCGGATGCAAGGAGGCGAACTGCGGACCCTTGACGTTCCAGTGAGCGACTTTGAGCTGGCTCCAGAGGTCAAGACCATCCGCGAGGCGACCGTTGAGCTCCTCCACCAGACGGACTCGGGTGTTCTTCTCAATCGGGCTTGGGCTCTGATACATGATCTTCTTCTCCTCGCGCCCCTCATCGTTGTCGATATTCACTCCCGTGTCGATGATACGAATGCATCAGAACGGGAGTGCGACACTGACTCGCTAGGATGGAGGTGTGGACGCCACGCTCCCGGCCCCAACTGACGAGCAGTTGCTCGAAGCCGCGCGTGGAGGCGACCCGGACTCACTCGAGACTTTGATCTCTCGATACCAGGGACGGGTGCTCCGCTTCGGTTTGCGGATGTGCGGTGACCAGGAGGACGCCAGGGATGTGGTTCAGGAAACCCTGCTCACCATGGCCCGCTCGTTCCGCGGCTTCCGTGGAGAATCCTCGGTATCGACCTGGCTGTACGCGATTGCCCGCAGCTTCTGCATCAAGAAGCGGCGGCGCAGCAAGTTCGCTCCCACGCCCCCCCTGTCGCTGGATGGACCCGAGGGAGAACACCTGCAGGGCCTTGAGGATCCAGGACCGAGTCCCGAACGCGCCGCGTACGGCCGCGAAATGGGCGCCGCTCTCGATGTGGCCGTTCGCGCGCTCGACCCGGGACAACGGGAGGTGTTGCTGCTGCGGGACGTCGAAGGCCTGTCCGCTTTGGAGGTCGCTTCGGTCCTGGGCCTCAGCGTCGAGGCGGTGAAGAGCCGCCTTCACCGGGCCCGGCTGGCGCTCCGAAAACACATGGCCCCCCTTCTGGGGGTCGCCGTGGACGCCTCTCCTGCGGCAACTGGTTGCCCGGATGTGGTCCTGCTCTTCTCGCAACACCTGGAAGGGGACATCGAACGGGATACCTGCGCGAGGATGGAAACCCACCTCGAACTCTGTCCCCGCTGCCGGGGCGCCTGCGACTCCCTGAGGCGCACGGTCGCCATGTGCCGGACCGCACCGGAACCCGAGGTGCCGGCTGAAGTCATCGAATCCGTCCGGGCGGCCCTCAGATCGCTGATCGCAACCTCTGGTTGAACTACTCGAGCAGACTCCTGAGCATCCAGGCGGTTTTTTCGTGGACCTGCATACGCTGGGTGAGCAGATCGCAGGTCGGCTGATCGCTGGCGCTCTCAGCGGTCTTGAAGACCTCGCGCGCGGTCCGGGCGACCGTCTCATGACCCTCGAGGAGGCGCCGGATCATGTCCTGGGCTTTGGGAATACCGTCGTCCTCCTTGATGGCGGAGAGTTCGGCGAACTGCTTGTATGTGCCTGGAGCGACGACTCCAAGAGCCCGGATGCGCTCGGCCACCAGATCGACAGCGAGGGCCAACTCGTTGTACTGCGTCTCGAACATGAGATGCAGAGTCTGGAACATCTGGCCGGTGACGTTCCAATGGAAGTTATGGGTCTTGAGGTAGAGCGTGTACGAGTCCGCGAGCACGCGGGACAGACCGCTGGCGATGTCGTGGCGCTTTGCGGCGTCGATTCCTATATCAATACTCATCTGGATCTCCGTGAGGGTTGGTGGTTGGCGGAAGGGGTACGGGCCAGAGGCCCTGAACAAGGCAGGCACGGTCCCATCACAAGGCGAAGAACGTGCCATCGCAGCCGACTCCATAAATATCGGAAGAAGAATGACTTGTCCATGATCCGAAAGGATCAGGTCACACCGCTCCGTCGGTTTCACCGATTTAACGGTGCGATTCACGGCAACGATATTTCGGTTAGCTGCGTAGAATGTCGAGCATGCAAGAAGGCCTCGACCTCACTCGCGATCTGCGTGGCCTCGTCGACCTGGCCGCCGATCGTTCTTCATTGGATGACGTGCTCCGGCGCGGGCTCGACGCGTTGTCGCGGATCGTCAACTACGACCTCGGTGTCGTGTTCGTGCTCGACCACGGCAAGCTCACCTCGCGAGTCGCGCGGGGCGCCCTCGCCGACTCGCGCGTGAAGGACTTCACCCTCGACCTCTCGAAGTTCCCCTCGATCCGCGAAGCTCTCGATTCGCGACGGGCGCGCGCCTTTCTCGAGACCGATCACGCGCACGGCGAGGGCGATCCCTTCGACGGCCTCCACGACTTCCCCCACGGACACTCCTGCATGGTGGTGCCCCTGTGTGCCGGTGAGAACTGCTTCGGCGTGATGACCCTCGATCGGAACGTGTGCGAGGCCTATCCCAGGGAGACCGTGGACCTCGTGGATGTCTATGGCCAGATCCTCGGCCTCGCCATCCAGAACGCTCAGCAGCGCGAGGCTCTCTCGCGGCTTCACAACGCCGAGAGCGAGCGCGCCCGCCTGATGGAGCGCGACATCGAGGGCGACTCCACCACCGCGATCGAGCGCACGAAGACTCCGGCCATGCGCGACGTGGTGCGCCGGGCCCGGCAGGTGGCGGAGACGGAGACACCGGTTCTCATCCTCGGCGAAACCGGCACCGGCAAGGAGCGCCTCGCCCACGCGATTCATTCATGGAGCAAACGCGGCGAGCGGCCTTTCGTGGCCATCAACTGCGCGGCCATTCCGGCGGGCCTTCTCGAGAGCGAACTTTTCGGCCACGTCAAGGGGGCCTTCACCGGCGCCATGAAGGATCGTCCGGGCCGATTTCAGATGGCGAACGGGGGCACGCTGCTGCTCGACGAAGTCGGCGAGCTTCCGATCGAACTTCAGGCCAAGCTCCTCCGCGTGCTCCAGGAGGGACGCTTCGAGCCCGTGGGCTCCGATCGCACGGTTCGCGTGGATGTTCGGATCCTGGCCGCCACGCATGTCGACCTCGCGAAGGCCATCGCGGAGAAGCGGTTCCGCGAGGACCTCTTCTATCGCCTCTCTGTCTTTCCTCTCTCGCTCCCGCCTCTTCGCGAGCGCTTCGCCGACCTCGCCGAACTGGTGGACGCGATCCTCGTGGAACAGCAGCGGCGCACCGGGCGCCGTGGCATGCGCGTGACCGCCGAGGGTCTGGCTCACCTGCGCCGCTACAGCTGGCCGGGAAACATTCGCGAGTTGGCCAACATCCTCGAACGCGGAACGATCATCGCCACCGGCCGCGAACTCACGCCTGCGGTGCTCGATCTTCCGAGCGGCTCCGGCCTCAGCGCCGCTCCGTCGGCGGGCGAACGCGCTTCGAAGGCGTCCGCGGAGGTGGAGCTCATCAGCATCGACGAGGTGCAGCGGCGACACATCCGCGGTGTCCTGGCGGCCACCGATGGCCGCCTCTATGGTGAAAAGGGCGCCGCGAAGATCCTCGGGCTCAAGCCCTCAACGCTTCAGAGCCGCATGAAGCGCCTGGGGATGTGAACGGCCCCGAGCCCCCTACGGCTTGCGCGCCCGGATCGCGACGCGCATCGCGGTGAACCCCTTCGGGAGGGCCGCATCGAGCCGGATCATCGGCCGCACGAGAAAACGCGGGAGCAGGGATCCCGCCTTGAAGCCAAGGCTCAGGAGGTACGCGAAGCCGTTCAGGGGTGAAAACTCCGGCGATCCCGAGAAGCCCGCTCCAAGCCAGACCGCCCGATCGACCTTTCGTGCGATGGCCCGCGTCACCCCGGCATCACCGTCGAACGGCGCCTTTGAATTCCCTTTCTTGAAGGGTCGCGCGGGATCGAGCCCGAGAGTCGCCCCTTCCTGGTGAAGAAAGCGATAGATCGGATAGGAGAAGGGCGAAACCCAGGGCTCGACGACGCGCAGTTCCCCGCCGGGCTTGAGGACGCGCGCGACTTCACGAAAGAACTCGAGAGGTGTGGACAGATGGTGCACGAAGTCGACACCGACCACCGCGTCAAACGTGGCGTCCCGAAACGGCAGGATCTGGGCGTCCGCGACGATGTCGTTCCAGGCCGTCTCGATCAGGTCGAGCGCCACCCAGACCAGATCGGGGCGAACGCGACGGGCGTGCGGTGCGAAGAGACCGGGCCCGGCGCCCGCTTCGAGCACTCTCGCGTTTTGCGGCAAACCCTCGAGGAGACGATCGAACCAGACGCCGTAGACATCCGCCAGCACGCCTTTTTCCGAGAAGACGCGCCGATGTTCGCGCAGGAGGTCGAGACTCACGAGGCGTCACCCTGAATCGTCGCCGCTTCGACCGTTCCTTCGCGCACTCGCACGCGGCACGGCCGCACGGCGGCCCCTCGTCCGCCCTTCACCTGACCCGTGGGCACGTCGATCATCCAGCCGTGCCAGGGACAAACCAGCATGCGGCCACGCAGTTCGCCCCGCGAGAGCGGCCCGCCCAGGTGCGGGCAGCGGTCCTCGAAACCGAAGACATGGCCGGCCACGTTCACGAGGGCGAGGCGCTTCGATCCATCAGTGGGACGATGCGCGCGGATCGATCCAGGAGGCAATTCACCCTCGCGACACACGGCGGCGTATGCGCCGTCGCCCACTCCACCTTCGGCCGGGTGGCGGTCCTCATCCCGGCGGGCTTCGAAGAGCAGGGGTATCCCATCGGGGCTCACCACCGCCGCTCCAAACGTCACGGAGTGGCCCCACCGTTGTTCGACGGGCATCAGACGCGGAGTCGCGCCGAGCGCGAGCGCCCTCCGGGTGGTCCGTTCGACATCCCCGACTTCGAAGGTCAGCGCCACCACGCCGCGGTACGGCGCGCGTACGCGATCGCGAAGGTCCCGGGCGTCTTCCACTCCCGCACCTTCGTACGCAACGAGACCGACCCTGCCCCCTGCCGCACCGCGACCCGAAATGAAACTCATGCGGAGGCGCGTTCCTTTCGGCAGACCCAGGGCGTCGATCAAGGCCCCGTCGATCACGGTGGGAGCCGCGGGCACGAGGTCGAGGACCTCGCAGTAGAAGGCCTCCGAGCGATCGAAGTCCTTCACGATCTGCGTGGCCGCGGCCACTTCGGTGAAAGGCGCCTCCCGGTCACTCCGGCCCATCGCGATGCGAGGAACCCCGGCCATCTTCGCGATGGCGACCTTCACTCCGTCGTCCGTGGGCAGGTGAGCTTCGGTGGCGATGGCGCCCTCACCCCACGGGACCGCGTAGTCGATCGGAGGAGCGAGAAACCGAAACCCCCACTCCACGAAACGCTCGTACTGGCCGCGCACGTCGTCGGTGAAGAAGTCGAGATTCTTCACATGGCCATGATCGTAGGCGCGAGCACCCTCGTTGATCCGCTCCGCCGAGCCGTCACCCACGCGGATGAGCCGCACCGCGCCGACCGGCGTCCCGCTCTGCTCGAGGTCGATGCCAGAGATGGCGGCGCCTTCGGACAGGCCAAGACCCCGCGCCACCTGGCTCGTCGTGGATTCGGCCGAGAGGCTCCACTCGCGGACGACCTTCATGCCCAGCAGGCCCGAGTAGAGAGATCGCGAGCGCTCGAGATCGCCCACCGAAACCGTCACGCGCCGAATTTCACCAGGGTCCATGCCGAGCCGGCGCAGCTTATTCGACGGCCGGGGCCGGAGGATCAGGAGGGCCGAAGGAAACGTCAAGCGCCAGCGCCTCGCGAAGCCGCGTCATGTAGACACGGTGCGGCAGCTCGATCGTCCCGAACTGCCTGAGATGTTCGGTCAGGTACTGAACCTCGAGCAGAAGAAAGCCGCGCTCGCGCAGTCTCTCGACCAATGAGACGACCGCCACCTTCGATGCGTCGGTTGCGCGGTGGAACTTGGATTCGGCGAAGAAGGCGCCGCCCAGCGCCAGTCCGTACAGTCCGCCCACCAGTTGCCCCGTCGACCAGACCTCCACGGAGTGGGCGATCCCCCGCTCATGGAGTTCGCCGTAAACGCGATGGAAGTCCTCGCTGATCCAAACCGGACGGCCCGATGCGCAGCCCGCCATCACGTCCTTGAAGGCGGCGTCGAACGTGACCCGGTACTTCCCGCTCGCCACGGTGCGCGCAAGACGGCGTGGGACGTGGGGAGCTTCGAGGGGGATCACCGCGCGCACCTTCGGGCGATGCCAGGTGATGACGTTCGCCTCCAGATACGCCATCGGGAAAAGACCCCGGGGGTAGGCCGCGAGCACCAATTCGGGCGTGAGCTCCGGGGTGACCGACACCACATCCATACGGGATGAGAGGTTACAGTGTGCATCCGTCCGATATGCTCTCCTGGCCGGGCCCTGCCTTCCCATGTTCATCTCCCTCCTCCTCTTAGCCCTCGTTCCGCCCGAATTGTCGCTTTCGGGCGTGGTTCTGGCCCGATCGGGACGGCACGCCGCCCTCCTCGTCTCGGAAGGACGGATGCGGTCGGTGGTGGCCGGCGATCGCGCATTCGGCTGCGAGGTCGGGGCCATTCGAGCCGAGGCCGCCGAGATCGTTTGCGGCGGCGAGCGGCGGACCCTCAGCCTGGCGCCCTCCGATCCCCCGGCGGTTCGCGGAGCGTCCCCGACCCCGGGCCGCGAGGAGCCCGAGGCCGACCTGACGCTCACCCGGGCGGACCTCGAGGCACGGCTCGACCGGGAGATGTCGCGCCTGATGACGGAGACGACGCTCATCCCGGTGACCTCCCGCGGCCAGGTCGCGGGTTTCACACTCTCGCGAATCCCCGCCGGAACCATCCTCGAGACCATCGGTCTCAAGGCCGGCGACGTTCTGGTGAGTGTGAACGAGACGCCGGTGGACAGTTTCACCACACTGGTGGGCCTCTGGCCCCGCTTGCAGAGCACCGGCGCGGTGCGCGCCCAGATCCTTCGCGACGGGAAGCCCGTCGATATCTCGGTCAGCATCAAGTGAGCGGAACCCGAGGCGCATTGGCCAAAGGATGAACCCTCTCAACTGGCAGGAGACCTTCGACAGCGTCGGCCTGCTCTACGTTCTCGAGTCCGCTCCCTTCGCCGCGTCCATAGCGGTGGACGAGAAATTCGTCTGGTGCAACGAGGCGTTTCTGGCCCTCGTCCGCGCCAGGGACCGAAGCGATGTGATCGGCAGGGCCAATCACAGTTTTCTCGACCCCGAGTACCTCGAGGCGGCCCAGGAACGCGTGTCCCGCCTCTATCGGGGCGAATCGAATCCGCCCATGGAGATGCGGCTCGTGCGTCTGGATGGCACGCATGTCTACGCGGAGATACGGTCGGTTCCCTTCGAGGCCCGCGGCAAGCGGGCTTACATCGTCCTCTCCGCGGACGTGACCGACCGGCGGGCCACCGAACAGGCGCTTCGCGACAGCGAGGCCCGGTACCGGAGCCTCGTCGAGAACACTCCCGACGGCATCCTCATCCACCGCGACGGCAAGCCGCTTTTCGCCAACAGGGCCCTGGTCGAGATCGCGGGCGGCCATGGAGCGGAGGATCTGCTTTCGATGTCGGTCACCGACTTCGTCTTCCCCGAAGACCTGGCGGCGGTGGCCGCGAGGACCGCCCGACTCGAAAAAGGCGAACCCACAGAGCCCCTGGTCCTGCGTTTCAAGCGCCTCGACGGACGGGTGGCCCTCGTGAAGGTCGACTCTCATCGCATCGAGTTCGAAGGGAAGCCCGCTCTGCGCGCGTTCATCCGTCCGATGACCGAGGCCATGCTGGCCGAGCAGGCGCTCAAGGAGAGCGAAGAGCGTTATCGGCAGCTCGTCGACGCCTCCCCGGACGGCATCGCGGTCAGCCAGGAAGGAAAGCTCCTCCTCGTGAACCCCGCGTATCTCAAGCTCCTCGGAGCCAATTCGATCGAGGACCTGCGCGGCCAGAACCTCATCGAGCGGATCCACCCCGACCACCGCGACGTGGCGCTCGAACGGATGAAGGCGGTGCACCTCGGACTCTCCGCTCCGCCCATCGAGCAGAAGGCGATCCGGCTCGACGGATCCACCATCGACATCGAGGCCCAGAGCGAGCCCATCGTCTACGACAAGAAACCCGCGGCGTTGTCGATCCTGAGGAACATCTCGGAGCGCAAGCGGGCCGAGCGGGCGCTGGTGGATTCCGAGCAGCGCTACCGCCAGTTGATCGAGCTTCTGCCCGACCCTGTCTTCGTCCTCGACGGCGACCGCGTGGTGTTCTCGAACGCGGGCACGCGCAGGCTTCTCGATCTTTCCCCGGAACTGGCCGATCAGCCGCTGGAGCTCATTCACCTGGCCCCCGAGGCGGACCGCGCCATCCTGCGCGACCTGATGGAGTCGGTGGCAATCGGACGGCGGCCGCGCACCTCCGAGATCAAGCTCAACCAGAACACAGGCCAGGTCCCCGTCGAAGTCCGCGCCGCCGCCATCGACGTGGGCGGAAGGCGGGGCGCTCTCATCATCGCGCGCGACCTCTCGCAGCGGCAGAAGGCCGAGGAGCTTCAGTCCGCCCTTTATCGGATCGCCCAGGCGGCCACTCGTTCGATCGGCCTCGAGGCCCTCTTCTCCGAACTCCACGACATCGTCGGCGAGCTCATGTACGCCAAGAACTTCTTCATCGGTCTGCTCGACGAGGAGGGTTCGCACCTCACCTTCCCCTACTTCGTCGACGAAAACGACTCCGCGCCGACCTCCCCGCTCCCCGTCGAAGACTCTCTCTCGGGATACGTGATCCGCTCGGGCGAACCGCTCCTCGCGGACCAGTCCATCATCGGGGAACTCAAGAGGTCGCGGCAGGTGCGCACCTATGGTCACCTCGCCGCGAGCTGGATCGGCGTCCCCCTCATCCGCGGCAACGCCACTTTCGGCATCCTCGTGGTGCAAAGCTACGACCCCGCCTTCCGGCACGGGCCCGCCGACCGCGACCTGCTCACCTTCGTCTCCGGCCACATCGCCGAAACCATCGAGCGCAAGCAGAAAGACGAGCAGATCCAGTCGCTCGCCTACATCGACTCGCTGACCGGATTGCCGAACCGCTTCCTCTTCGACGATCGCCTCGACGCCGCGCTCGCCCTCGCGGAGAGACACCGGACCCCGCTCGCCATTCTCTTCGTGGACCTCGACCGCTTCAAGCTCGTGAACGACACCCTCGGACACAGCGTGGGCGACGGTGTGCTGCGGCTCGTCTCCAGCAGACTGGCCTCGTGCCTGCGCGAGTCCGACACCCTCGCCCGCCGCGGCGGCGACGAGTTCATCGCGATCCTGCCCGACACCGATCAGAAGGGCGCCACCCACGTGGCGCAGAAACTCGTGGACGCCCTGCGCGTGCCCCTGGACGCGGCGGGCAGCGAGGTGCTCGTCACCGCGAGCGTTGGAATTGCGATGTTCCCCGACAACGGGGCCGACCGCGAGACCCTCCTCAAATCGGCCGACCTCGCGATGTACGGGGCCAAGGAAATGGGCCGCGACACTCACCAGGTGTTCTCCTCTGCGCTGCGCGACGACGTGGAGCGACGGGTCTCGATGGAACGCGGCCTGCGCACCGCCATCGTGCGATCGAAGCTCGCGGTCTACTTCCAGCCGATCATGGACATGAGCGCGGGCCGGCCGGTGGGGGTGGAAGCCCTCGTGCGCTGGCCGGACGAACGGGGCGGGGGGATGACCCAGCCCTCGGAGTTCATTCCCCTGGCCGAACACACCGGCCTCATCGTGCCTCTCGGGGAGTTCGTCCTCCGCGAAGCGGTGCAGGCCGTGAAGACGCTGCCGCGCCGGTCCTTCCAGCCCCTGACTCTCGCGATCAACGTCTCGGTCCGCCAGCTTTCGAATCTCACGTTTGCCGACGAAGTGCTCGCCACCCTCGATGCCCTCGACTTCCCCGCCACGAGGCTGCACTTCGAGATCACCGAGACCGCGGCGTTGAGCGAAGGTCAGCTCATCGGCGATCAACTCCGGCGGCTCAAAAAGGCCGGAGCCTCCATCGCCATCGACGATTTCGGCGTGGGCTACTCGTCGCTCTCGCGCCTGCGTCAGATGCCTCTCGACATGTTGAAGATCGACGCTTCCTTCATCCGCGACATGATCGAGGACCCGGACGACGCCGCGATCGCCAACGCCGTCGTGTCCTTGAGCCGGGCCCTCAACATGAAGGTCGTGGCCGAGGGTGTTGAACGACTGGATCAGCAGAAGGCCCTCGAGTCCTGGGGCTGCAGCCTGATGCAGGGCTACTTGTACTCGCGTCCGATTCCGATCGACGAACTCGCCGTCTGGCTCCGCCAGTTCTAGAAAACCGTCAAACTACGAGGATCCCCAATGGGCTTCGCCACCGACTGCATCCACGCCGGACAACATCCGGATCCCACCACGGGCGCCGTGATCACGCCGCTCTACCTCACCTCCACCTACGTACAGGAGGGTATCGACAAGCACAAGGGCTTCGAGTACGGCCGTACCCAGAATCCCACGCGCTTCGCCCTCGAAGCGAATCTCGCGGCGCTCGAGGGGGGTGCCGGCGGCATCTGTTTCGCGTCGGGCCTCGCGACCACCAACGCGGTGATGTCGCTCGTGAAGCCGGGCCAGCGGGTGGTGGTGAGCGACAACGTTTACGGCGGCACCCACCGGCTGTTCACCAAGCTCATCGCTCCCTACGGTGTGAAGTTCGACTTCCTCGATCTTTCCGATGCGGCGGCGTTCGAGAAGACCGCGGGCGATTTCAATCTGTTGTGGCTCGAGACGCCCACCAATCCGATGATGAAGATCTGCGACATCAAGGCCCTCGCCGCCATCGCCCACAAGAAGGGCGCCCGCCTCGTCGTCGACAACACCTTCATGAGCCCGTTCTTCCAGCGGCCGCTCAGCCTCGGCGCCGACCTCGTGGTGCACTCGACCACGAAGTTTCTGAACGGCCATTCCGACAGCATCGGGGGCGTTGCGGTCTGCAAGAGCGAAGACGACGTGAAGTGGCTGAAGTTCGTCCAGAACGCGCAGGGCGCCATCCTCTCGCCGCTCGATTCCTTCCTCGTCATGCGCGGCACGAAGACGCTGGCCGTGCGAATGCCGAGGCATGAGGAGAACGCCCGCGTGGTCGCGAACTTCCTGCGTGGTGAGAAGAAGGTGCAGAAGGTCTTCTGGCCCGGCTTCGAGGATCATCCCGGTCATGCGATTCACAAGAGCCAGGCTTCGGGCTTCGGCGCTTTGATCTCATTCGAACTGGGGTCGCTCGCAGCCGCGGCGCGTTTCGCGCCCAGACTCAGCCTCTGCTCCCTTGGCGAGAGCCTCGGCGGCGTCGAAACGCTGGTCTGTCATCCCGCAAAGATGACGCACGCGGGCTACACCCAGCCGGAGCGCGACGCCCTCGGCATCACGGACGGCCTCGTCCGCATCTCGGTAGGCATCGAAGACGCCGCCGACATCGTGAAGGACCTTCAAACCGCCCTCGCCGCGGTGTAACTCCCCCCGCCTTCAATCGACCGCGGGCGGCAGCGTGAAGCAGAAGGTCGAGCCCAGCAGCCGGCCCTCGGACTCGACCCAGATGCGCCCGCCGTGCAGCTCCACGATCCGCTTCACCAGCGCCAGTCCCACCCCGGTTCCTTCGCCCTTCGGATCCAGTTTGTCGAAGAGTCCAAAGACCCGCTCTCCGTGCTGCGGGTCGATTCCGATCCCGTTGTCGCGCACGAAGATCACGGTCTCTTCGCCCTCGCGGCGCGAGCCGAGCTCGATCCGGGGCTCCTTCTGATCGCCCATGAACTTGGCCGCATTGTCGAGAAGATTCTGGAGCACCTCGAGCAGGCGCAGGCGATCGCCCCAGACCACCGGAAGCCCGGGCAGGATGATCACGTCGATGCCGCGGCCCACGAGCCGACCCCGGACGATGTCCTTCGCCTCCTGGGCGAGTTCCTCCAGCGGGACACGCTCCGAAGGCCCGAGAACGTGGCCGATGCGCGAGAGTTCCAGGAGATCCTTGAGCAGCCGGTCCATCTTCACGGCCGCCCGCCGGATCCTCTCGATGTCCTCACGCAGGGCCTGAAGATCGCCCCTCCCCGCGGCCTCCTCGACGTGAGTGAGGTAGGAGCCGATGGTGACGAGGGGACTTCGGAGATCGTGCGACGCGGTGTAGGTGAAACGCTCCAGTTCGGCGTTCTTGGCTTCGAGGGCCCGGATCAGCGCCTCGCGTTCGGCTTCGGATCGCCGCCGCTCGGTAACGTCGCGGCCGATGACCAGACGAGTGAGCGGCGCCTCGGGCTCTTCGGGCCGGGCGATGTTCATGGCGACGATCTCGAGGTCGACTCGCTTTCCGTCGTTCCGCACAACCACCAGACCCGAGGTCCCCTCCTGCGCACCCGCGGCGCGGGGCACGTACTGCTCCCGGAGTTCGGGCGGCGCGAAATCGAGGACGTGGCGGCCCACGATCTCGTCCGGGCTGTTGTAGCCAAGCAAACGCGCGGTGGCGGGATTGGCGAACGTGATCCGGCCCGCGGTGTGGACGAAGATCGCGTCGGGCGCGAGGTTGAGGAGATTCGAGTACCTCATCTCGCTTTCCTGCAGCGCCGCCATCAGCCGGCGGCGACGATAGAGCGTGATGAGGAGCCGGGCCCCAAAACACGCGACTGAAGCGAACACCGCGACAAACGCCACCATGGGTTCGCTCCGGGCCATGGGCACGGCGAGCGCGAGCGTGATGAGAGGGAGCAGCGCCGGGGCCCAGGTCACGACGGGGAGCCGCTTCGTCGTCTCTTCGGGGACGGGTTTTTCCCTCCAGAAAGCGGCGAGCAGAACGCCCAGGACGAGGCTCGCGGTGAAGGTCAGATCCGCCCAGTCGCCGGTCCGAAGGACTCGGACCCTGAAGGTGTAGTTGTAGAAGCTCGAACTTATGGCGTAGGCGAGCAGATACGGCGTGACCCAGGCGGCCAGCGCGCGCTCGTCCGGTCTTCGTGAGAGTCGACTGCGGATCAGGAAGGCGATGAACAGCGACCAGTTCTCCACATCCGAGAGGTCGAAGAAGCCCCAGATGTAGAGGAGGGTCAGCCCCTGCCACTGACCGCCGGGCAGGAAGTAGAGGTCAAAATAGAAGAGGAGGAACAGGATGCCCACCTGCGCCGCATCCAGGATCCGCTGCCAGTCATGACCTCCCGTGGTTTCCTCCTCGTGAGCGATGAGCAACGCCATGACGAGCGGAGCGCCGTAGAGCCGGAAGAAAAAATGCGTCCAGGAAGGCTGCGGCACACGCTGGCCCAGCCAGTTCTCGTGGTAGGTGTAGGTGATCTGCCCGAGCGTCCAGATCGCGAAGGCCACCGCGACGAGCACCCAGAATTTCCGCGCGAGGCCCCGCGACCGGTTCGAGGCCCCAAGACACGCCAGGGCGGCGAGCAGACTCGCGGTGAACTGGAGGACATTCGATACCAGCGACCCGCGCGGGCTCGTGCCAAGAAAGGCGGCCGAAAGAACGTGCAGTCCCAGGACCAGGAGGGATACGGCGATCCACGGTCGCGTTGCCATCTGGCGAGGGATCATAGGTCGCAACTCGCGGACGGGCACGCGCAGCCGTTGGGCTGAGCCCATCGGAAGGCAGTCCGTCGAAGCCCGGTGGGCTGAGCCCTTCGGAAGGCGGTCCGTCGAAGCCCGGTGGCTGAGCCCTTCGGACGGCGGACTGTCGAAGCCCGGTGGGCTGAGCCCTTCGGAAGGCGGAATGTCGAAGCCTACCTTCTCGAGATCAGCCACGCACCGGCCAGGCACACGGCGCAGCCCACCACCGACACCATCGACACGGATTCGTCGCGAACGACCACGCCCAGGGCCAGGGCCACCACTGGGATCAGGAAGGTCGTGCCGGATGCGGTCGAGGCGCCGAAGACCCCCGCGGCTTTCGCCATCATGACCTGGGCGAGGGCGGTGCCGAGGGCGCCGAGCGCGAACATGGAGAGAGCGGCGCGCAACGTCCACTGAGCGCTGAGGAGATCCGGCAGTCCCAGCGGCGCGGTGAGGAGCAAGGCGATGCCGAGCGCGCGGAAGATCACCGGCAGGCCGCCGTAGCTTTGCTGGAGCGGTCGAGCGAGATTCAAAGCGACGCCATAGGACGCCAGGGCCGCGAGCACGAGCAGGATGCCGGTGACGCTGCTGTGCCCGTCGTCGAGCCCGGGCAGGGCGATCAGGACCGCGCCGCTCATCCCCACGACGAGGCCGAGCAGGACTTTTCGCGAGGGCCTCTGTCGGGCAAGGAAGGACGCGACGATGACGACGAAAATCGGGTTGGCGCCATTGAGCATGCCGGTGAGAGCGGAGCTGATCCTCTGTTCCGCGAACGGGAACATGCTCAGGGGAAAGGCCATCCAGAGCAGGCCCACCCACGCGATCGGCCTCCACGCCTCGCGCGGCACGGCGCGACGCGCCGCCGGGACGAGAGCGAGGGTCACGAACCCGATGAGGATGCGCAGGAACGTAATCCCGTTTGGAGCGAGCGCCTGGAGACCTTCCGCGATAAAGAGAAAAGAGGCGCCCCAGATCAGGCCGGGGCCGGCGAGGAGGAGCCAGTCGGCGGGTGAGGACGGGGCGCGGGCCGGAGACATGAACGGCGGAGGTTACGTTGGAGCGGGGGTCGAGCTTGAATCAGACGATCGTTGTGGGACGGGGTTGCTTCGTCGCGATTCCCATCGATGGCTCTTCGCAATGACGACCCAGCTCCGGCCTTGGTTGTGGCTCCATTAACGAGTGATAGGCCGAAGACTTGGATATCATCATTCTCATAGGCTTGGCCTATTTGTCGGGAAAGGAGAAGGACCCGGATGGAGATGCACCAGCTTCGTTACTTCGCCAAGGTCGCCGACCTCGGCAACGTGACGCGCGCGGCCGAGGCCTGTCATGTCTCCCAGCCTTCCTTGAGCCAGCAGATCGCGAAGCTGGAACGGGAACTCGGCCAGCCGCTGTTCGAGCGACTCGGCCGCGGCGTCCGCCTGACCGAAGCGGGAAAGCTGTTCAAGCGCTACTCCGATCAGATTCTGAGCCTCACCGAAGACGCCCGCACCCGCGTATCCGACGAGCCCGACTCCGGCCGGATCACCCTGGCCGCGATTCCGACCGTGGCGCCCTACTACCTCCCTGGCGTCCTCACTCGCTTCGCGAAGGAATGCCCCAAGGCCCGCGTGGAGATCGTGGAAGAAACCACCAACAACATCCTTCGCCTGCTCGCCGAGGGCGACGTCGATCTCGCCATCGTGGCCCTGCCCCTCCAGGCGGAGCATGTGCACACGAGGACGCTCTTCACCGAGGAACTCGTGGCCGTGCTCCCGAGCCGTCATCCTCTCGCCGCGAAGGCGAAGGTGAGCCTCAAGGATCTCGTCCTCGAGCCCTTCGTGGTCCTGAACGAAGCGCACTGCCTCACCGGCAACACCATGAGCTTCTGCGCGCGTCACTCGGCCTCGCCCCTCGTCACCGCGAAGAGCCATCAGCTCCTGACCGTGCTCGAACTCGTCCGCCTTGGTCAGGGGGTTTCGCTCGTGCCCGCGATGGCCGTACCGAAGGGCCGCGATGAGGGCCGCGTTTACCGGTCCCTGGCGGGCGACAAGCCCACCCGCACGATCGCGCTCGCCTGGAACCGGATGCGTTACCAGACCCAGCTATTCAAGCGTTTCGTGGAGTTTGTCGCCGCGCGTAACTGAGAGTGTTCCCTTCCTTGACGAGGCTCGTGGACCTCGCGTACCGTCCGGGCCATACGCCTCATGCCACCCGATCCCCATTACTCCGAAATCGAGAGCGCGCTGCTGACCGCGATCCGCGAGTTTTTCGAGACCCGCGAATCGACGGCTCCGCCGCTGCCGGACGAAGGCGACGCGGTCCCGGGACGCCGCCTTCAGCTCGCCACCGCGATCCTGTTTCTGCAGATGATCGCCGCCGACCGGGAGTCGAAGCACGACGAGCACCAGGCGTTGATCCATGCGGTCGCGACCTCCCTGCGCATCGATGGTCAGGACGCCGTGACCCTGATCCGCCTCGCGGAGAAACACGTGAAGACTCCCCTGCCCCAGCTCTTGAAAGCCCTCAAGGAGCGCTGTACGCCGGTTCAACTCAAGAGCGTGGTCACGAGCCTGTGGCAACTGGCGTTCGCCGATGCCGACCTTGCGGGGCACGAGGAATACTTCGTGCGAAAGATCGCGGAGAGTCTTGGCCTCAGCACCGCGGATCTGGTCGAGACCAAGATCCTGGCCCGCGAAGCGTTCATGCAGTGACGGATCTCACCGGCCCTGGCCAGCCCTTGACTCATTCGAAGGGTCGGACGTACTTTCTCCGCATGAGGCGACAACTCCTTCCCCTTCTCCTGCTCGTCACCTTCGGCGCCCCCGTGTCTGCCCTCGCTCAGGACCAGGGCGAACGGAACTTCTTTGCCTGCCGCGTGGGTTACGCCTCCTGCAAGCCCGGTGACCTGACCAGGGAACAACTCGAAGTCGTCGAGCAGGCGGCGCGGGCCCGGAACTACTCCGCTTGCCGCAACGGCTATTCGACGTGCAAGCCCGGACTTCTCGACGACGACCAGGCCGAAGCCGTCCAGACCGCGCGCCTCGCGCGCAACTTCAAGGATTGCCGCTACGGTTACTCCTCGTGCGACCGAAGCCTTCTCGACGCCGACCAGATCGAAGCCGTGGAAAATGAACAGCGGGCGCAGAACTACTCCGCCTGCTGGAACGGTTACTCGAGCTGCCGGCGCGATCTTCTGACCGCGGATCAGAAGGAGGCCGCCGAAACCGCGCGTCTCGCCAGGAACTACGCGGCCTGCCGCGCCGGTTCAGCCCGGTGCGACCGATCCGTGCTCACCCCGGATCAGACCGAAGCGGTCGAGAACGAACAGCGCGCCCAGAACTATGCCGACTGCCGTGACGGCCTTCCAAGCTGCGACCGGGCCAAATTGAACTCCGATCAGGCCGAGGCCGTTCAGACCGAACGCATCGCGCGTAACTACGCCAACTGCCGCAGCGGTTTCGTGACCTGCGACCGCGGAATCCTGACCCGGGATCAGCTCGATGCGGTGGAGAACGAAGAACGCGCCCGGAACTTCGCGGCCTGCTGGAACGGCTCGTCGCGATGCAACGAGTCCCTTCTGAGCGCCGATCAGACTGAATCCGTTCGCACCGCAAGCCTTGCCCGCAACTACGCGGCATGCCGCAGCGGTTTCTCCTCGTGCCGCGCAGGCCTTCTCACGAGCGACCAGCTCGAAGCGGTGGAGACGGAGCGAAGAGCGCAGAACTTCGCTGCGTGCTGGAATGGCTATTCGGGTTGCAGCGCCACGCTGCTCACCCCCGACCAGATCGAGTCGGTGAAAACCGCCCGCATCGCCCGGAACTTCGAAGCGTGTCGCAACGGCCTCGGAAGCTGCGACCGGAGGCTGCTGACGCCGGAGCAGGCGGAGACGCTCAGGCGGTAGCGTGTGAGTCGCGGGCGTACGCTCACGTTCACGTAGGGGAGTTGGGGGGCGAGGTTTGCTTCGTCGCCAAGCATTTGATGGCTCCTCGCAACGACGGCGGGAGGCGGTCGACCGCCCGCCGTCGGCGCTGATGGCTCAGGCCGCCCCTGCCCATAAACCCGTGCAAGTACCATTTCAGGCTGTTTCTGAAGTTGGGGTTGGGCCTGAGGATGGAGCGGGGTCGACTCGCGTCCGCGGAGGATCGCGGCGCGGCGCGTGCGGAGGCCAAGGCACCGTTCCCTGAGCGCAGTGGACCGCGAGGCTCCTCTTAGAGCTTGGCGAAGCGGCAGCTTCGCTCCATGGCATAGATAGACGCCATGCGGTCCACGGAGACGAAGGGAACGCCCAGGTGCCTTGGCCGCAGCTTCACGGCGCGCATGAGGCGCGTCGGCCCAGATTCCGGCCCCGCGGGCCACCACTACCAGGCTGGCGAATAGTTGGAGGACGGGGTTGCTTCGTCGCGATACCAACGGAGTGGCTCCTCGCAATGACGACCGGTCCAATTGGCGTGGTGGTGGCTGGGGTTAGCTCCTCGCCATGACGAGCGGTCCAACTCGCTTGGTGGTTGGTCGGGTCCGGGGTTACGGGGCAGCGCGCAGCCTCCCCTTGGGGGACGCGCAGCGTGCCCCTACATCTGCATCATGGCGCTTCCTCGGGGCTTCGATAAACTCCCGGTATGCGCTCATCTGTCATCGTTTCGGCTGTTCGAACTCCCACCGGCAAGTTCCTCGGGGGCCTCAAATCCTTCACCGCGCCTCAGCTCGGGGCGATGGTCGTCAAAGAGGCGGTCCGGCGGGCCGGGATCGATCCCAATGACGTCGACGAAGTCATCATGGGAAACGTCGTCTCCGCGGGTCTTGGGCAAGCACCCGCGCGACAGGCTGCGATCTTCGCGGGTCTGCCGCCCAAGGTGGGCGCGCTCACCATCAACAAGGTCTGCGGGTCGGGCCTCAAGGCGGTCATGCTGGCGGCCCAGGGCATCGCGACCGGTGATGTCGACATCGTGGTCTCTGGCGGCATGGAGTCGATGTCCAA
Organism: uncultured Acidobacteriota bacterium; assembly: GCA_964396875.1. GTDB lineage: Bacteria > Acidobacteriota > Vicinamibacteria > Fen-336 > JAGNNV01 > JAGNNV01. The sequence goes on from CAYNHK010000008.1 coordinate 34,581, forward strand.
CTGCCCGCATCTGCTCAAAGGCGCGCGCGAAGGCCTTCGGATGGGCAACGGCACGCTCGTCGACAGCATGATCCACGACGGTCTGTGGGACGCCTACTCCGACTTCCACATGGGCTGCACCGGCGAGATCGTGGCCGAGAAGTACAACGTCACCCGCCAGCAACAGGACGAGTTCGCGGTCCAAAGCCACAAGAAGGCCCTCGCCGCGATCGCGTCGGGCGCCTTCAAGGACGAAATCCTGAAGGTCGAGATCCCTCAGAAGAAGGGCCCCGCTCTCGTGGTCGAAAACGACGAGTCGCCCCGCTCGGACACCTCGATGGAATCCCTGGGCAGGCTTAAGCCGGCCTTCAAGGAGGGCGGCACGGTCACGGCCGGCAACGCGCCTGGCGTGAACGATGGCGCTTCGGCCCTCGTGGTCATGGCCGAGGACGTCGCGAAAGCTCGTGGCCTCAAGCCTTTGGCGAGGATTGTCGGTCAGGCCACCGCTGGCGTCGAGCCGTCTTTGGTCATGATGGCCCCGGTGGGGGCGGTCGAAAAACTCCTGAAGAAGACCGGGTGGACCATCGCAGATGTCGACCTGTTCGAACTCAACGAGGCGTTTTCCGTCCAGGCTGTCGCGGTGGCCAGGGAACTGGGCCTCGACCTCAATAAAGTGAACGTCAACGGGGGCGCGGTGGCCCTCGGCCACGCCATCGGGTCGTCGGGGGGCCGGATCCTGACCACCTTGATCTATGCCCTCAGGGCCCGGGGCCTGAAACGGGGCATCGCCACCTTGTGTCTGGGCGGCGGCAACGGCGTCGCCCTGGCCATCGAAGTTCTCTGAGAAGCCGCGAAGGCTCAACCGATCTTTTTTTGGGCCTTTGACACATTGAGCATCGGCTCAAGATAATCTCTATGCGGTAAGGGGTTCTCTTCCAAGGGGATCCCCCGATACCCACTTCAAGATAAGGACGTCATGGCACTCGAAGACGAACTCAAAGCCAGAACCCTCGCCCTGGTGAGCCAGCAGATGGCGAACTGGGTGGTCGAAATCCAGAAGCGGATCGTGGAGCACCAGGCGAACCTGGTGGGCGCCCTCGACGAACTTCAGGAAAACGTCGCCCGCTACGACGAAAAGATCGACGAAGGTTCGATCGCGACCGCCATTGATGAAGTGATCGCCGCCAATCCCGTGGCTCCCCCCGAGCCGGTGGCGGCCCCCGCCCCGGTGGCCACCGAAGCTGGTCCCGGCATCGCGGTGCTCGTTTCCGCGATGACCGAGGTCGACACCGGCGCCAACCTCACCGAAGTCCTGACCAGCCTGGTCAACGAAAGCGCCAAACAGGTCGACCGCGTCGCCATGTTCATCATCAAGGGCACGAACGCCGTGGGCTGGTACGCCAAGGGCTTCGAGGTCAACGAAGCGGTGAAGCAGATCCAGATCCCGCTCGCGAGCGAGACCATTTTCAAGACCGTCCACACCGATCGCGCTCCGGTGTTGTTCGACCCTGCGACCGTGGGCCAGACCGCGCAGGCGCTGCAGCGCATGGGCAGCCTCGGGTCCTCCGCCCTTGCGGCGCCCATGGTGCTCCGCGACAAACTCGCCGCCGTCCTTTATTGCGACACTTCCGGCCCGATGACCGACCCGCAGGCTGCGTTCATCGACGCTCTCGTGCGCTTCGCCTCGAAGACGACCGACCTCCTTTCGTTCGTTCCCCGCACCCCCGGAGCCCGCCCGGCCGCGCCCGTTGTGACGCCAGGCGCCGCCTCCGCGCCCCGTGCGGTGGCGCCGCCTCCGGCCCCTGAAGGAGGCGGGACAGTGATGTTCTCGCCCGCGCAGGTGGCCTCGATGCAGCAGACCGCCACCGCCCCGCCCCCGGCCCCCGCTCCGCCGCCTCCGACCGCGGCTCCCGCCAAGGACGGCGCCGGCACCGTGATGTTCACCGCGTCGCAGATGGACCAGATGCGGCAGCAGATGTCGCAGATGAAGCCCGCAGCGGCTCCCGCGGCCCCGGCTCTCTCGCCCGAGGAAACGAAAGCCCACGAAGACGCCAAGCGCTTCGCTCGCCTGATCGTGAGCGAGATCAAGCTCTACAACGAGGCGAAGGTGACCGAAGGCCGCAAGGCGAAGGACCTGCATTCGCGGCTCAAGGAAGATATCGAACGCGGCCGGCAGATGTACCACGACCGCATTTCCCCCGGCCTGCGCAACAACACCAACTACTTCCACGATGAACTCGTCCGCCTTCTGGCCGGCGGGGATGCGTCGGCGCTCGGCTCGATGTAGTAGAACGGGAGCCGTGAAGATCATCGAGTCGACCAAAGCAGCGCGGAATCGCGCGCTCGGGAAACGCGTCATCGCGGTGTCCCTCGTTCTCGGTGCGTTCACGGCGGCGCCGGGGCCCGCGACCGCCAGCGCCCAGATCGGCGAGGCGGACAAACTCGAGACGCTCCGGCCCATACTCACCCCCGCCGAAGCAGCGCTTGTCGCCGCGGCCGGCCAGTTGCGCGGCGGCGTCCAGGCCCCCGTCGTCCAGAAGTTGCGCAAGCTCTCCGCCGATCATGCGGGCGAGGAAGTTTCAGGACTCGCTCAGGTTCTGGTCGCCAAGGCCTCGTTGACGCTGGGTCGCTTCGACGAAGCGGCGGCGGCGGCGCGACACGTGGACATCGACCGCACGGGCCTTCAGGATCGCGCCCTTCTGATCCTGGCTCGCGCCAAGGCCCGCACGGGCGACTTCGGGGGCGCGGCTTCGGCCTATCTTCGCGCGGTGGATGCGGCGCGGTCGGACGATGTCGCGTGCAGCGCGCGCCTTGGGGCGGCGGCGGCGCTTCAGCAGATCAAGCAGAACACCCGCCGGGTGGCCCTCCTGACCGAGGCCGCCGCGATGTGTCGTCAGGATCATGCCGACGTCCTCCTCGATCTCGCCGAAGCGCTCCTCGCCCAGGGTTTGAGCGACGAGGCCCTGGTGCGCCTCGAGGAAATCGAGCGGGTGTACCCCACTTCCCAACAGTCGCAGACCGCGGCCACTCTTATCGCCTCGCTGCTTTTGCCCTCGGGCTCCCACGCCCAGCGTTCGGCGCGACAGGACTTCGAACGCCGCCTGTTCCGCGCGAAGGCTTTGCTGAACGGCGGACAGCGAACCTCGGCCGTCGCCGAGTTGCGCCGCCTCAAGGTTCACAAGGGAATCGAAACGAGCGGGGATGAAGTCGCGGTGGTCCTGGGACGCGCCCTGTCGCGAACCGCGACCCGCGAGGCGAAGAACCTCCTCGCCACCGTGCCCGACACCTCGGCGGCGAGCGCCGAGGCGCGGCTTCTGCTCGCCCGTCTTGCGCCTGAGACCGAACGCCCGGCACGTCTGAATGAAGTGGTGAGCGCCTACCCGGGCACGTCGGTGGCCGAGGAGGCGTTGTATTCGCTCGCCACCTTCTTCCAGAAGGACGCACGGTATTCGGATGCCGCGCCCTACTACCGCCGTCTCGTGGACGAATTCGCGGGAGGGAGTTATGCCGAAGGCTCCGCGATGCGCGCGGCTTTCGACGCGCTTCGCTCCGGCCAGCCGAAAGACGCGGCGGAGACCCTCGAGACCATGGCCCGGCGCGCCAAGTCGCCGGCGGGCTTCCTCTACTGGGCGGGCATGGCCCGGCTCAAGAACGGCGAAGCCGATCGGGCGAGCGTTCTGCTGACCGAGGCCGCCGACCGTTTCAAGAACACGTGGTACGGAAAGCTCGCGGTGGGCGAGATCTCCCTCCTGCCCGCGGCCACGCCCGCCGCGACCCAGGTCACGAGCGTCGGCTTCGGATGGCGGGCGGAAGAACTGCCGGCGGATCTCAAGGCCCGGCTGCGGCAGCTTCTGATGATCGGTCTCGACGGTGAAGCCATCGACGAGTTGAAGGCAGTCGGCAACACGAGCCCCGCCCTCGAAGCCCGCGCCCTGATCGAAGCGAACCGGGGCGAACTGCGCAACGCGATCATCTACATGAAGCGCGCGCGGCCCGAGTACGTCTCGGCCGCGATCAAAGACCTGCCGGCCCACGTGTGGACGACGATCTATCCCCTCAAGCACGGCGAAGCCCTCAAGGCCGCGGCGTTGCGGGAGAACCTCGACCCCGCCCTCGTGGCCGCGCTCATCTGCCAGGAATCGACGTTCGACGAAATGGCGAAGAGCACCGCGGGAGCGCGGGGACTGATGCAGATCATGCCCTACACCGGAAAACCCCTGGCGCGGGAGTTCGGCAAGCGCTACACCACGAAGATGCTTCACGAGCCCGAGACGTCGCTCACCTTCGGCACCCGATACTTCCGGCAGATGATGGAGCGGTTCGATTCACGCCCCGAAGCCGCACTCGCCGCCTACAACGCGGGCCCGCATCGCGTGGCGCGCTGGCTCGCCCCCAACCCGAACATCCGGGCCGACGAGTTCGCGGAGGCGATTCCCTTCACGGAAACGCGGACCTACGTGATGATCATCCTCGGCGCCCGCGATCAATACCGCAAGCTTTACGGCCTCGAACCGCCGGCCACGCCCGGGAACTGAACGTCGCCTCGCGGCTCGCGACGTGCGCGAGTGCGAAAATCGCCGGACATGACTTCCATCGGCGACATCCTCAAACAGAAGGACCCCGGCCTCGCGGCTGAACTGGCGGTGAGAGTCTCGGGGCGGCGGGCCCTCGAACTGCGCGCGATCACCATCGAGCCCTCACCCACCAGGCACGCCGAGGGTTCGGCCCTCATCACCTTCGGGGACACACGCGTGATCACCACGGTCAGCGTCGAGGACCGCATCCCCCAGTTCCTGCGCGGCAAGGGCGAGGGCTGGCTCACCGCGGAGTACGCGATGTTGCCTCGCGCCACCCACACGCGGACCGCGCGCGAGGTGACCAAGGGCTCGCCTTCCGGACGCACCCACGAGATCCAGCGTCTGATCGGCCGATCCCTGCGGTCGGTTCTCGACATGAAGGCCCTGGGCGAACGCACGCTCACCGTCGATTGCGATGTCCTCCAGGCGGATGGCGGGACGCGCACCGCGTCGATCACCGGCGCGTTCGTGGCCCTCGTCCTCGCCCTCAAGAAGATCGGCGCGATGACCGCCTTGCGGGATCAGGTCGCGGCCATCTCGGTCGGCCGGGTGAAGGGCGCCACCGTGGTGGACCTCGACTACATCGAAGACTCCGCGGCCGAGGTCGATATGAACGTGGTGGGCCTCGCCTCGGGCGCTTTCGTGGAAGTCCAGGGCACCGCCGAGCAGAAGCCTTTCTCGAAGGCCGATCTCGACGACATGATGAAGGCCGCCCAGATCGGGCTGGATCAGCTGTACGAGAAGCAGCGCGAAGTCCTGCCCGCTTTCAAGCTCAAGGGCTGAGGTCCGTGATGCCCCGGGCCTGAGCTACAGACCCAGGCCCACCGACCAGACGAATCTCCCATCGGGCCCGCCCGTCCCGCTCACCTTCCGCGCATAGCCGAGACTCCCGCGGATGCCCAGCAGAACGATGTCGGTCTCCCCTCCCACGTAAGTGTGGCCGTTCGTGACCCCGCTGGGGTCGCGCCAGCTGCGGATCGCGATCGCCTTCAGCGTGACCGCGAGGCCCGAGGGTTTGACGAGAGAGTCTTCGAAAACGCCGAAGACCACACCGAGCCCGACCTGGCCGCCCCGGGTTCCCGCGCGCACCTGAAGAAGCTTGCCCGGCGAAAACGCGACGAGCATCTTCGGCTGGCCCCACATGAGCGTGGCCGAGCCGGTGAGCCGTGTCGGACCGCCCCACGCGAGGCCGAGGGTCGCGTCGACCATGTTCGGCTTTGCCTTGGGCTTCGACCCGACGACAACCGGAGTAGGGGAGGGCGCGGGCGGCGGCGCCTGATCCTGGGCGGGGGAAAAGCTGGAGAGGCTCAACATCACGGTCGCGAGAAGGGCACGTTTCATCGCTCTCATTCTCGCCTTCCCCGGCCTCTGGTCGTGAGGTCGGGGTGAGCGGAACCTGACCTCGACCCCGGAAAAGGAGATAATCCGCGAACTGTTCCATCTGGGCGGAACCAACTTCTTAGAGGAGTCTTTAGAGAAATCATGAGGAAATTCACCATCGTTGCGCTGCTTGTCGCCGCGCTCACCACGCCCGCGGTCAGGGCCGCCGAGGTCACCGAGGCCGACTACCAGAAAGCCATGAAGGACACCCTCGCGGGAATGCAGGCGGTTGGAAAGTCCGTCCGTGAGGGCAACGGCGACCTGAGCGGCGCCGTGGCGGGGGCCAAGGCGATTGACGCGGCGCTCGCGAGCATCGACGCCTTCTGGGTTGCTCGCAAGGCGCAGGACGCGGTCGACATGAACAAGGCTTCGCGCGCCGCCGCCATGGCGGTGGCCGCCGCGGCCGGGAAAAACGATGTTGCCGCCACCACCGACGCGGTGAAGGGTCTGCAGGCGACATGCAAGGCCTGCCATGACGTGCACCGCGAGCAGCTCCCGGACAAGACGTACCGCATCAAGTAACCGCGACCGCGTTGTGACTCAGGCCGGGCCCTTCGCGGGGCCCGGCCTTTCGTTTTCCGGGCGCAGGTAACATCCGCCGATGCTTTTTTACGCCGTGGCCGCGGTGGGCTTGAGCCTTGCCCTGCTGCTGTTCTCGATGGCCATGCGCCACAAGAGTCTGCTCGATCCCGATGTGGAGCGGGAGATGCTCTCGCGCCTCGATCGACTGGCTCCAACCGCGAAGGGCCACTGGGGCCGGATGGCGGTGACGCAGATGCTCCGTCACGTGGCAGGGGGCCTTCGAATGGCGACGGGCGACCTGGCGATTCCCAGACGCCCCGGGCCGCTTCGGCTCTTTCCGATCAAGCAGCTCGTGATTTTCGTCCTGCCTTTCCCGCACAACGCTCCTACTTCGCCGGCCCTGATCTTCAAGGAGGAGTTCGACTTCGACGTGGAGCGAGCCGCGGTCCGCGATCTCCTTTCATCCTTCGCGAAGCGGGACATCCTGAGCTGGCCCGAACACCCGGCCTTCGGGCCACTGAACCGTGAGCAGTGGGGTGTCATGGCGTGGAAACACGTCGACCATCATCTTCGCCAGTTCGGGGTCTGACTTCCTTGAAGGCCGACCTCACCGAGGGAGCCGACGGACGCGTGCGCTGCCCGTGGAGCGGCGCGGATCCTCTCTACCAGCGGTATCACGACCACGAATGGGGCCGGCCGATGGCGGACAACGTCAGGCTGTTCGAGAAACTCTGTCTCGAGGGGTTTCAGTCCGGTCTCTCGTGGATCACCATCCTGCGCAAACGCGAGAACTTCCGCGCCGCCTTCCGCGGTTTCGAGATTGAAACGGTCGCCGCATTCGGAGCCCGTGACGTCTCGCGCCTGCTCCGAGACGCCGGGATCGTCAGGCATCGCGGCAAAATCGAGTCGACCATCAACAACGCCCGTCGAGCCCTGGAGCTCATCGAGGAGCACGGCTCGCTCGCACGCTTCTACTGGTCCTTCGAACCTCCGGCGCAGGAACGGCCCCGCCTGATCGACTGGCCGACGCTCAAGACCCTCAGCTCGACCGAGGCCTCGAAGCGTCTCTCAAAGGCACTGCGCAAGCGCGGTTTCTCGTTCGTGGGACCGACCACCGCCTATGCGTTCATGCAGGCGATGGGACTGGTGAACGACCATGTCGAGGGCTGCCATTTCCGCGCGGCCGTCGAAGAAGAACGGACGCGTTTCAAGCGCCCGTAGCAGACTCCTAGGGAACCTGCGCGGTCACATTCGCGGCGCGGGCCGCCGCGATCCCTTTGAGACCCGTCAATGCGGCTTCGAACTCTGCGGTCGAGAAAGGCTTGTGGGTATCGGCCTGGACGCTGGCGCGGATCAGGTTCGCGTAGGTGTCGATTTTCGAGCCGAGGAAAGCCGTGGTGACGAAGTTGGTGGCGATCCGCTTCACTTCGCTCTCGTAGTAGGACTTCATCGCGGGATCCGCCATGAGGCGTTTCGTGAACTCATTCGACTCCATCCTCTGCTGCACCGGCCATTCGGCGGCCTGGAAGGACGTGTCCTTGTCCCATGGAATGAAGACGAACTTCTTCTGTCCGGCGTACTGGTACAGATAGAAGTTGTTCATGCCGAACTGCCCGACCATGCCGTCGTACTCGGCGCAGGCATTCTCGACCGCGACGTAGGTCAGGAACTTCCTCACGTCGATGTAGGCCTCCATCGCCGCGGCGTAGCCGGACTGCGGCGTCTGATTGATGGCCCGGACGAAGTCGGCGAGGCCGGTGTCGAGCTTGCCTTCATTGGTCTGGGGCTCGAACGGGGCGGGAGAATAGGTGGCGCTGCCGTCTCCCTTGTAGGTGAAGCGATAGTCGTCAACGTACTCGTAGTCATACAGCGTCCCGCTCTCCTCACCAAGTCGCGCCTTGAGGAACGGTTTCGATACGGCCTCGATCAGGGTGTAGAGACCCCAGAAGTCGGTGTTGATGGTGAGCCGGCAGAAGGCGATCTGAGGTGCGGCGATCCCGACCGCTTCAAAAACGCTGTTCGCGAGAAGTTCTCGCATCATGCTCGGGTCCTGGGTGACGTTGTCGAGGACCACGCTCTTGTAGCCATGGAACTCCTGGCCGGAGACGTACTTGTTGAAGTCGACCTTGAGGCCCGGCTTCTCGCCGCTTCTCGATCCGAGGCCGCGAGAGCGAATCCCAACCTGCTTCGTGGTCTCACCATCGACCGTGAAATTGGCGGCGTAGTACTGGTTCGTCTGGAAGTTCGCGCGCAAGGCGGCCCAGTCCGCGGGATCGAGCTCCAGCCTGCACTCATGCAGGCGGCTCTGATCGAACATCGGGTCGGCGGCTCGCGCGTCGGCAGCACAAAGGAAACCGGCGGCAAGGGCAACGGGAACGAAGTGTCTCATTGATCGCATGTGGCCATTCCTTATCGTGCGCGAGAGGATAACGCGGCTCAAACCCGTACGTTCAGTGGGTTGTGCGCCACGTCACGGAACCATCACCTGGATCCGCCCGATCAGTGTGAAGTAACGGCCTTTGTTCCCAGGCACCGGGGCGATGAGAGGGTCGTTGTAGCTCTCCCAGATCGCATTGCCCTGGAACTTCAGGAAGTTCGAAGCCCAGTAGTTGAGGCCCCCCGCGATGACCGTCGCCCCGGAGGGCGCGATGTTTCGCGTCCGGTTGCCATAGCCGGCGAAACCCGAAGGGTCGCCGGTGTCATCGAACTTGAGACCCTCGACCCGAGCAGCGATCTCGAGCGTGCCCTTCCCGCCCTGGAAGACTGACTTTGCGGGGACGACCTTTTCGCCCTTTTTCTCGCCGGTGAGGATGTAGGTTGCATGGACGCTCCAGCCGCGGCCCTTTACATCCGGAATATCCTGGCCCGTCGAGCCCTGGCCGAGCCGCTGTTCACCCAACTCGAGGTATTCGCCAATGACCCGGAATGGACCGCGCGAATAGGCGGCATCCCCGCCAAGCCGTCGGCGCGTGCCGTTCACGTGAGCGCGCTCCCAGTAGTTGAAGCCGCTCGGAGTGCGCCCCTGCCCGCCCTTGGGCGAGGGCTCCTGCGCGCCGATCCGCGCGTTGGGTTCCACTTTGCCCTGCATGAACGAACCGCCGAGGACAAGACCCTTGACGGCTTCATACGTGACTCGCGCCGCCCCCGAGGCTCCAGCAGCCTGGGAGACAGAGGACCCATCGCTGACGAAACCGCCGACGCCGTACCAGAACTTCCCCGCCTCACCGCTGATCGCGGCGCCCCAATCCCGATCCGGCGCGAGGCGGTCCGCGGCCATCGAGCGGTCGATGAAGTCGGTCCGCGAGGCCGAAGTGAGGAATTCCGGGCTCACCTCGGGTTTGAAATGGCCGACGAGGAGAACGGCCTTCTTCGAGAAGGTGTAACCGACGGTCGCATCCTTGAGCCGATCCCCGGCCCGCGAACTCCTGGGGTCGGCCACGAACTCGAAGAAGAACCGGCCAAACTCCGCCTTGAGGCCAATGCGCAAGCGCGCGAGTTCGCTTTCCTCGGCGCGAAGAGGTCCAAGGTCCGTCTCCTGGGGTTCCCAGTCGAAACGCCGGAAGTCGCCCTGCGCGTAGCCCGCGAGTTCGATCTTCGACTTCCCATTCTTGAAACCGAGACCTTCCCGATGCCAGCCTTCCTTCACGGCATCCGCGGGCTTTTCGGTGGAGGGGCCGGTCTGGATCGCGGCGTCGCCGCTGGCGAAAGCGCCGGACGAAGAAAGCGCCATCAACAGCGCGACCGCGCCCACCCTGCGTCTCGACCAGACTTTGCTCACTCGCATCTCTCCCATCAAATCTGTGGCGTTACCGACTTCATCTCCGCGCCGATCTTCCCGCGCGCGCCCCGGAACAGCAGCAGTCCGGCCCGGTCATCCGCAATCCAGAGGTTCCCAGTGGAGTCGAAGGTTAGCCCTTCCTGCTGCACTCCGGGCAGGACAATCTCGGCTTCTTCATCGCCCGAGGCAGCGACCATGGCGATCCGATCCTTCGAATCGGCGATCACGAAGAGGCGGTCGAGGGTCGCATCGTAGGTCACGGCGGTGAGATCCTCGCGGTCCCCGACCTTCGAACGACGGATCACTGCTTCGGCGCCGAGCGAACCCGACGCCCCCGTCGGATCGAAAGCGAGGGCGACCATGAGCGCCGGCGACCTCTGGTGCACGAGATAGAACACGCCGCCGCCGGGGCGGCCCGCCTCGGGCCGGAAGGCCAGGCCCTCGAATCCCTGATTGCGGTCGACGCCCTTCTCTCCGAGCAGCGCCTCCGGATCGATCTTGAACTTCCCCGTCTTCTGGCCGGAGGCGGGGTCGAACACGATCAGCTCGCCCTTCTTCTCCGAGAGCAGGACAAGCCGGCCCGAGGGAGTGTGCAGCGCCACATCCTCGAGATTCCCGCCCATCGGGAGCCGGGCCACGAGCTTGCCGGAAGGATCGATCTCGACGAGCGATCCCTCGTCGCCGACCACGAAGAGCGTTCCGCGCGCGGGAGAGAACGCGACGCCCGAGGGTTCCTTGACGCCGGGCGCCGTGAAGCGCTCGGGCTCGCCGAGGATGGCCCAGCCGCCCTTCTTCGGTTTGCCGCCCTTGATCTTCGGCATCGCGTCTGCAGCCGAGGCCGGCGCCGGCGGTGATACGAGGGCCGGGGGCGCCAGGGTCATCGTCTTGTGCTCGACCCAGGCGGCAACGCCCAGGGCGATCAGAAGCCCCGCGGTCAGGACCGTGATCGCCTGCAGGCCGAGATACAGCTTCGCCACGGCGTTGTACTTGGCCTTGTTGATGGTGGCGAGCGTATGCAACTGTGTGGCGAGTTCGGCGTTCAGCTGGCTGACCCGCACCGACTGCCACGCTCGCTGGTAAGTCGGCAGGTCGTAGCGCAAAGCGTCGACGAAGAAACGAAGCCCCAGGCTTTCCTCTTTCTCGGAAACCGTCCCCTTGATCGCCTGATCAGGCACACTGCGCGGGCGCAGGGACTCGATCGCCTGCACCAGGAAGTAGATCGCGATGGTGGCGTAGACGCCGAAGTAGACGTACAACCACAGTTTCAGGTTGGGGGGCAGACTTGCGAGGAGATCGGAGCGGGAACCGAGGATGATGATCGCGGCGTTGAGGGCGCCCATGATGATGAGCGCGAAGCGAGCCTTGTGGTCGGCGAGGTCCACAAGGTCCTGCGACTCCTTCAGCGTGTCGTGCAGAGCCTTGTAGCGCTGCCACGGCTCGGCGCGTCTGGTTTCCTTCTTGCGCTTCTTGCCCTTGTCCTTGTCCTTTTCCTTCTCCTTCGACTTCTCTTTGTCCTTTTTCGGGTGGTCTCTGGTATCCGGTTCCTCGACTGGCCGGGGGGGGCTCTCGGGCGGGAGAGGGGAGGGCGCCAGAGCTTCGAGAGGGAGAAGGGGCGGAGGCTCGGAGCCTGGTTTCTCGGGATCAGTACTGGGATTGAAAGGAATCATGCACGCCCTGGGTTGCGCATAGGATAAGGCAAATGAAGAGGTTCAAAGGTTGATTCACGCCCTTCTCGTACTTTCCCTCACCGCCCAGGCCGCGCCGCCCACCTCGCGGCTCGATCCCGCCGCCCTGGCAAGGGAGCACGAAAGTCATCGCTTCGTCACCGCGCAGGCCCCGTGCCTGACGCCGGACATGGTCAGCGCCGAGATCGATCGGCTCTCCACGCGCCACTCCGGCCACGTCAGGACCGAGGTCATCGGAACGTCTTTCGGCGGGAAGAACATCCGCCTTGTGTCGATCGGTCAAGGGCCGAAGGCGATCCTCCTCTGGTCGCAGATGCACGGCGACGAGCCCTCCGCGACTCCCGCGGTGCTCGACGCGATCGACGACCTCGCGCGCGTATCGGCGCGGCCGGAGATCGAGAAGATCCTCGCCACCTTCACGCTGCGCGTCATTCCGATGCTGAAT
>CAYNHK010000009.1:0-45450 GCA_964396875.1 uncultured Acidobacteriota bacterium
ACTCGCACGTGGGCCTCGACATCCTGCGCAAGCTGGCCGCCGATCTCGGCGCCTCGGCGATCGTGGAAGTGCCGCCGCGCCTTGAAGGCAACATGATGACGCAGATCCTTTCGCCGGGTAAGGAACTCGCGAAGGCGACCGCCAAGGTCAACGACGCGAAGGCCAAGGGCGGAAACGACAAGGCAAAGAGCGCCAAGGCCGAAAAGCCGGAAAAGCCCGGCAAGAAGACCGAAGCGAAGCCCAAGCCCGCGGCCGAAGCCCCCAAGGCCTAGCCCAAGCGCCCGAAACGCGGCTCCGGTCGCGTAGAATCCCCAATTCCTCGAGAACTTCAGAAATAAACCAATGCGAAAGCCCAAGACAAAAATCAAGAAGAAGACGAAGCGCGCCGCCGTCGCCCGCTTCAAGCTCACCGCCACCGGCAAGATCAAGCGCAATCATTCGATGAAGCGCCACATCCTCACCAAGAAGTCCAAGAGCCGGAAGCGCAAGCTCCGCGGGTCGACGCTGGTCTCCAAGGCCGATCACGCCAACGTCAAGGCTATGATTACCTCGTAAATCCGGCCTTCGCCCCCCTCGGGGGATTCTCGAATGGGACAACCGAGGCAGCACGTTGAGCGTCTCAAGGAGTATGCGGATCGCTCCTGAGGCGCTCGTTCTGCTTCTGGGAGCGGTGAGCGCCGCGGCCCAGGGGAGCGCCCCCTCGCCGACGCCGTCGCCTTCTCCTTCGCCGTCACCCGCGGCCGCGCCGGCGGCGAAACTCCTGCCGTACTGGTACGAGACGGAGACCCAGCGCAACGCGGGTCCCCTGCTGCATTTCGAGGACAGGGCCGAAGTCCGCGCCATGGAGATGAACGCGGCCATCGCGCGTTTCTTCGATCCCGCCGATGAGAAGGGCGACATGACGCGGGGGGCCACCCCGGGCGGCGCCCCGACCCTGGCCGAAATGAAGAACTACCGCCCCCACGTGTCGCCGTCCCTCGACTTCCTCAGCCTCGCGAAGTGGGCGGCCAGCCTCGGGAAAGGGGCCATTTCGAAGCGTTACCGGAGCCGTGTGGAAAGGAACGAGGAGCTGCTGCGCGCGCTGTTGCTCGGCGAGCATCCAACCCCCGCGCCATCGCCTTCACCTTCACCCTCACCCTCGCCCACGCCCGGGGGGGCAGGGGGGATGACGCTGACGCGGCCCGACTATTCGTCGGGCGGCGTGGTGTAGACCTTGAGTTCGCTTGCGATGAAGGGCGGATCCCCTTCGAGCTCGAGACGGATCGTTCGCGCGAAGGCCATCGGAAACGCAAGCAGTTCTGAAACCGGACGGTCGCGGCGCTGGCGATTGACGGGTCCGCGCACCCGGGCGAAGGGAACCCGGGCTCCATCGACAAGAACACGCGACACCTGATCCTTGCCGCGTGAGACGGCTCCGTAACGCAACTCGACTCGCACGAGGTTCACGGCCTTCGGAAGGGTGACCTCGATGAACGCGGGCGACATATCCGCGCGCCACCGGGTGCGCAGAGACGGCTGGAGAAGATTGTGCTCCCGGTTCGGAGCGCTCGTTTTGAGAAAGGTCCGCTCCAGGGGGAGGACCGCGAAGCGCGCTGGGGTGAGGTTTACATAGGCTACGAGTTCCCGCCCTTCCCCCGGAAGCTTGGGCAAGAACCGGGCTGCCTCCTTGAATCCGGGGGGGACCGCCGGCCCAACGGGCAGGATGAGCGCGTCGAGCTGCCCGAGGAGCATGTCGTCGCCGAGGAGGGACGGATTCAGATCCACGACTTCGGGCGCCGCCTTGCTGAAGCGGCCCAGGCCCTGTTCCATGGACCCCACATAGGCGAGGCTCGGCCGGGCCTGAAGCCAGTCCAGCGCCCGGTCCTGAGTCGAGGGGGCCGAGCGGCCGCGAGTATCCTCACCCACCTCGAAACCGGAGATCAGGAGCGCAGCGCCCACCCAGGCCGCCAGTGCCGGCCGGGAGGCCGGACTGCTCCGTGCCAGCAGGGCGACGAAGCCTGCGGCAGCAAGGAGACTGAGGGGGCCGAGGGCGGGAACCATGAAGCGGATGAAGGAAACGTCGGTCGACGAGAAGACGAGGACCCACAAGACGATGAACCCGACCCACACAAACCCTCGCCGGTTCGTTAGAAACGTCACCAGGCCGACGAGTGCGAGCCCGATCCCCGGCCAGGAGAGTGCGAGCGGCAGAGTATGGGTGAGGTGCTGAGCGAGAGAAGGAAGAATGCTTTCGACCTGGCTCGAGTAGTGGTAGCCGAGCTGAGCGAAAGCCCCCCCCAGCGAGTCCTCGCGTCCAAGCACAGTCCATGGCGAGAGAAGGAAGAACGAAACCGCCGCCAGCAATCCCAGACCAACGATCCGCAGGGGCCGGAGACGGTCGAGGAGCGCTGCGAGCAGAAGGGCTGGAAACACGAGCGCGGCCGAGAACTTCACCGAGACGGCCACGGCTCCAAGGAACCAGGCGAGGGCGGGACGCGGGGAGCCCTTGAGCGGGGCGCCCGCGGCGAGGGAGGCGAGGATCAGGGCGTGGATCACTGAATCCGGGCGCACGGTGTGGGCAGTATGAACAGACACCGGCGACAGGGCGAGGAGCATTCCCGCGAGCAGACCCGCAGGCGCCGAGAACCATCGACAGCCAAGAAAGGCGACCAGGAACACTGCGATTGAGGAGGAGGCCGCGATGAAGGATCGAGCCACCACGTAGGCCTCCGGTCCCACGGGCTCGAACGCCAGAAACAGGGCCTTGAAGGCCCATATGAGAAGGCCGGGATACTCGAAGTAGCCCGGCTTCCAATCACCCCGGCTCACCATGCCCTGGGCCTCCTCCACGAAAACCCGTTCGTCGGAGTGGGGCTCGTGGCGCAGGCCAGCGTCCAAAGCGTTGAATCTGAGACCAGCCGCGAGAAGAGTCAGCGCCGTCGCGATCAGGACCGCGACCTTGAACCCGGCGGCGCGCTCGAGGGCCTCGGTCTTGAACTCCGGATCTCCACTTCCGCCCCCTATCGTGGGGGTCGCCGCGCCAGGGCCGGCCCATCGCGCCAGGTACGCCCGGAGCTTCGGCCAGGCCGATCTGGACAGGGCCGACACTTCGGGCGCAGGAGGGAAAGCGGCGCGCATCCGTTCAACATATTGCGGGTCGGGTCGCCTTTGCAAGGCAGCCGGCCTCGCCCGAAACAACCTCAACGGCCGCGGAGCTTCGCCACAGTTCCGTCCACCCCGTTCGGGAGGGACTCCAGTGCGTAACGATCGTCGTCCTTGAGTTCGGCCCGGAGTCGGTGAAGCTCCGCCTTGAGCTGGGCGAAGAGTCCATCCTGCCCGGGCTGCCCGTACAGGTTGTGAAGCTCGCGCGGATCAAGAGCGAGGTCGAACATCTCCCACTGATCGGTCTTCCAGTAGTGGATCAGCTTGTGGGTCTTCGTGCGAACGCCGTAGTGGGCGCGGGTGTTGTGGTCGCCCGGATCGTGGTAATACCGGTAGTACATCGATGTCCGCCAATCGGCGGGTTCCTTGCCCTTGAGGATCGGGAGAAGGCTGCGGCCCTGCATTTCCGCGGGCCGGGCGACCCCCGCGGCTTCGAGGAGGGTGGGCGCGAAGTCGATGTTGAGGGCCATGGCCGAGGCGATCGAACCAGCCTTCACGGCTGCGGGCCAGCGCACCAGAAGCGGCGAGCGCAGCGCTTCCTCGTACATGAATCGCTTGTCGTAAAGCCCGTGATCGCCGAGGAAGAATCCCTGGTCGCTCGTGTAGACGACGATGGTGTTGCGTTCGAGGCCCTCGCTCTTCAGAAAGTCGAGCAGCCGGCCGACGTTGTCATCCACCGATTGCACGCAGGCGAGGTAGTCCTTCATGTACCGCTGGTATTTCCAACGCACCAGCGCCTCGCCGCTGAGCGTCTTTTCCACGCCGTCGGCCACGAGCTTCACGTCGGCGGCAGGTCGGGCCAGCCACGCCGTGCGTTCGGTCCCGACAAGGTCCGCGGGGGGCTCGAGCTTGAGGTCGCGATTCGTGAGCCCGGCCACGCGCTGATCGTTCTCCCGCAGGGCATCGGTGCGTGTCTCGTAGCCATCCCACAGCGTTTCGGGTTCGGGGATGAATCGGTCTTCGAACATCTTGCGGTACTTTTCGTCCGGCGTCCACGGACGATGCGGGGCCTTGTGTTGCAACATCAGAAGAAAAGGTCGGCCCTTCGGTCGGTTTCGCAGTGTCTCGATACCGAGGTCGGTGATGACGTCTGTCGTGTACCGGCCCGGGAAGTTCCGCTCCGCCGAGGCGGTGTAGAGGATCGGGTCGTTGTAAGCCCCCTGGCCGGGAAGAATCTCCCAGTGATCGAAGCCGGTTGGATCGCTGCCGAGGTGCCACTTCCCCACGAGCGCCGTGTAGTAGCCGGCCTTCTGAAGGAGCTTCGGGAAAGTGACCTGCGAGCCGTCGAACCGGTTGAAGACGGGCACACCGTTCTGGTGCGAGTACTTCCCGGTGAGGATCGCGGCGCGCGACGGTGTGCAGATCGAGTTGGTGACGAAGGCGTTTCGAAACAGAACACCGCCGCGGGCCAGACGGTCGAGCTGCGGGGTTTCATTCACTTTCGATCCGTAGGCGCCGATCGCGTGAGCCGCGTGGTCGTCGGTCATGATGAACACGATGTTCGGACGTTGCGCGGCCGACGCGACGGTCGTGAACATCGCCAGGAGGAGGGCGGCCCCGGGACGATTGATCATGGCGAGGATCCTCGCACATCCCCGGGCGGGCAGGAATTGACCGCGGGTTCGCTCGCAAGATAGGGTCATTCAAAGCCCCCATGCCCATGAATGTCCACGACAACGTCCTTTCGGCCATCGGCCAAACGCCCCTCATCCGCCTGAACCGCCTGACCCGGGAGATCCCGGCCGTGGTCTACGCGAAAGTCGAGAGTACCAACCCGGGCAACAGCATCAAGGACCGGATGGCGGTCCGGATGATCGAGGATGCGGAGAAAAAGGGCCTCTTGAAGCCGGGCGGCACGATCATCGAAGGCACGTCCGGCAACACCGGCATGGGCCTCGCCATCGCCGCCATCGTGAAGGGCTACAAGTGCATCTTCACCACCACCGACAAGCAGTCGAAGGAGAAAGCGGACGCGATGCGCGCCTTCGGGGCGGAAGTGATCGTGTGCCCGACCGACGTGGATCCCGAGGATCCGCGCTCGTATTACTCGGTGTCCTCCCGGCTGGTGCGCGAAACGCCGAATGCGTGGAAGGCCAATCAGTACGACAACCTGTCCAACTCGCAGGCGCACTACGAGACCACCGGCCCCGAGATCTGGGAGCAGACCGAGGGGAAGATCGACCACCTCGTGGTGGGCGTGGGCACCGGCGGCACGATCTGCGGCGCGGGCAAGTACCTCAAGGAGAAGCGGCCCTCGGTGAAGTGCTGGGGCATCGACACCTACGGCTCCGTGTTCAAGAAGTACAAGGAGCAGGGCGTATTCGACAAACACGAGATCTACCCGTACGTGACCGAGGGTATCGGCGAGGACTTCCTGCCCCAGAACGTGGACTTTTCCGTCATCGACCATTTCGAGAAGGTGACCGACCGCGACGCCGCCATCTACACGCGGGAGATCGCCCGTCAGGAGGGAATCTTCGCGGGCAACTCGGCGGGTTCCGCGATCGCGGGGCTGCTGCAATTGAAGGACCGCTTCAAGGCCGGCGAGACCGTGGTCGTCATCTTCCACGACCACGGCACGCGGTACCTCGGCAAGATGTTCAACCCCGACTGGATGAAGGCGATGGGTTACGAGACCATCGCGGGTCCGACGGCACGCGATCTGGTGAAGAACAAGAGTGTTTCTGATCTCGTCGGCGTCGAGGTCAACGACACCGTGGAACAGGCCCTGCGCCGGATGACGGAGAACAACTTCTCGCAGATCACAGTGAAGCAGGATGAACGCATCGTGGGCTCCCTCAGCGAGACCCATGCCTACGCCTGCATGATTCAAAAGCCCGCCATCCGCCAGGAGGCGGTGAGCAAGATCATGCAGAAGGCGTTCCGCTTCATCGACATCGAGACGCCGGTGACGCTCCTCGCCTCGATGATCACGCCCGAGAATCCGGCGCTGCTAGTGCGCGATTTCCCCGCAGGGAAGACCTACATCCTCACCGGCTCGGACGTGCTCACGGCGATTTGACCACGTCGATCAAAGCGCTACTCAGGTCACACCGAGCAGCGTCGATCGAAACCGAGGCCCGGCGGAACTGGCCCCGAAACTACCGAACCGGAGAGGGCAGGGGCGCCGGCGAATTCTGTGATGGCTTATTCCGACGGTTGCTGCGTTCTAACTCAAGCGGAGTTTCCCGCCGAGGAGAAAGCCATGAGCAAAGCGTCCCGCGTTGTCACATTCGTCATCGTGCTGTCGTCGGTTCTGACCGCATCGCCCCCGGTGTGGGGGCAAAGCGCCCTGGGCACGGCCTTTACCTATCAGGGCCGTCTGACCGACGGCGGCGGGCCAGCCAACGCAAGCTACGACATGAGGTTCGAGCTCTTCGGCGTGGCCCTCGGTGGTACCGCCATCGGCACGACGGTGGGCTCAGGAGGGGTCAATCCCGTGGTTGTGACGGCGGGTTTGTTCACGGCCAGCCTTGATTTTGGCGTGGCCTTTTCGGGCGCCAGGCGGTGGCTCGAGATCGGAATCAGGCCCGCCGGCTCCCCGGGGCCCTACACCGTCCTGACGCCGCGGCAGGAGTTGACGCCTTCCCCGAACGCGCTTTACGCGGGGAGCGCGGGCACGATCGGTGGCATCGCATGCGCGACCGACGAAATTCCGAAATGGACTGGGGCAGCGTGGGCCTGTGCCGCGGCACAGGCCGGGCCGCCGGGCCCGGCCGGACCGGCGGGACCTGCGGGGGCGACCGGCGCAGCAGGCGTCGACGGCCGGACGGTGCTTTCCGGCGTCGGCGGGCCGGCCGCGAGTCTGGGCGTGGATGGAGACTTCTACCTCGACATCAACAGCTTTGTAATGCACGGCCCAAAGACCGGCGGGCAGTGGCTGAACAGCGCCGCGCTGATCGGCCCCATCGGTCCGCAGGGCTTGCCGGGCGCGCCCGGCAGTCAAGGACCGCAAGGGCCGCCGGGCCCGACGGGTTTGACCGGCACGCCCGGCGCCACCGGTCCGCAGGGCCCGCAAGGACCCGCCGGAAACGACGGCGCTGCCGGACCGGCCGGCGCGACAGGCGCCACGGGGCCCGCTGGACCCCAGGGCCCGCCGGGGCCCAACGACGTGACCGGCAACCTCACGCTGGTGGCCTCCACTCCTGCCGCGGGAAACGTGCTGCAAGACGGAGAGTTGCTCCTGCACAACATTAGCGGCAACCTGTTCCTGGGCAGGGCCGCGGGCAACGTGACCCGCACCGGCCAGGGCAATACCGGGTTGGGAACCGGAGCAATGAATGCGCTCACCAGTGGTGGTCAGAACACCGCTTTGGGCAAGTCCGCGCTGGCCGGCATCTCCGAGGGGTCGTTCAACACCGCCATCGGTTCGCAGTCAATGGCGTCGCTGACCACCGGCGCTGGCAACAGCGCGCTGGGCTTCGGCGTACTGTCCGCCAACACGACCGGAAGCAACAACAGCGCCGTCGGCAGCAACGCCCTGGTCGTCAACACCACCGGCGCGGGCAACCTCGCGCTCGGCAATGACGCGCTGCTGGGCAACACCACCGGCAGCGACAACATCGCCGTCGGGGTCGGGGCCGGGGCGGCCCTGACCACCGGCGATCACAACATCGCCATCGGCCATCCGGGTGAGGCCGACGAGTCCGCCACCATCCGCCTGGGCGCCGCCGGCACGCACACGCGTGCCTTCGTGGCCGGCGTGCGCGGGGTTACGCCTGCAGCTCTGGACGTGCTGCCGGTGGTGATCGACAGCAACGGCCAGCTCGGCACCAGTGCGACGGCAGGCGGCAGCGGCACGGTGACCAGCATCGCCACCGGCGCGGGACTCACCGGCGGGCCGATAACCACCAGCGGCACCATCGCGCTCGACGATCTGCAACTCCTGCCCACGACAGCATGTGCGGTCGACCGGGTCCCCAAGTGGAGCGGCACGGGTTGGGTCTGCCTGAACGACAACATCGGGTTGGAGATCCTCCAATCAGGCCCCGGAATGCTTCCCGGTTCGTTGCCTGGCATGTACGCGACTGGCGACACCATCGGCCTCACCGCCCGGCAGTTGCTTCCGACCACCGCCTGCGCGGCGAACCAGATTCCAAAATGGAACGGAACCGCATGGGCGTGCGCCGATCACTCAACTGGAGGCGGCACGGTGACGAGCATCACGGCCGGTGCGGGGTTGACCGGCGGCACCATCACCGGCAGCGGAACATTGGCGATCGATCCAGCAGCTGCGGTGCTTTCGAACAACTATGCCAGGCTCGGGGGCAATACGCTGGGGGGCGAGGTGGTTATCGGCAGCCTCAACAATGCGGTGCAATTGGCAGTCAATGGTGTGCGGGCCCTGCGCATCACGCCGGGGTTGACTTCACCGAGCATCGCGATTGGCGGATTGCAGCCGTTCTTTTCGCACGAAATGGATGGAGCCACCATTTCGGGTGGCAGGCAAAACAGCGCACAGACGTTCGGCACGGTGGCGGGGGGCTCGCTGAACGAGGCCGGCACTCGATCATTTGTGGGCGGCGGCGAACAAAACCTGGCCTCCGGTCAGCACGCCGTGATCGCTGGCGGAAATGGCAATTCGGCGTCCGCGCAGTACGCAAGCGTGGCGGGTGGTCAAACCAACACCGCCAATGCGGTCGGGGCGTCCATCGGTGGTGGTCGATCCAACACAATTGGCCTCATCGCCGCATTCGATTCGACGATTGGCGGCGGCATCGGAAACGAAGCCAGGCCCGCCCAGTCCACTATCGGCGGCGGTGCCAATAACATCATTGGACTTAGCGGCATGCAGGCCACCATTGGCGGTGGCCATCTGAACCAGGCCAATGGCATCGGGTCTGTCGTAGGCGGCGGTTTGCAGAACGTCGCGGGCGCGAATGAATCCACCGTCAGCGGCGGCTCGCTCAACCTGGCATCGGGCACTTGGTCCACCGTCCCCGGCGGCCATCGCAACGAAGCGATCGGCCAATTCAGCTTCGCCGCCGGTCGCCGCGCCAAGGCATTGAATCATGGCTGCTTTGCCTGGGCCGATGGTACCGACGCCGACTTCCCCTGCAACATCGACAACGCCATGGGCGTGCGCGCCTCCGGCGGCATCTTCCTGCGCACCAGCGCCGACATCTCCACGGGCTGCAACCTCGGTGCGGGCAGCGGCACCTTCTCCTGCACCAGCTCGCGTGAGACCAAGACCGATTTCGCATCCTTGAATGCGCTCGACGTGCTCCAGCGCGTGGTCAACCTGCCGATGACGCAGTGGCGATACAAGGGCGAGCGCACCGACATACGCCACATCGGTCCGATGGCCGAGGATTTTCGTGGCGCGTTCGGCTTGGGTGAGGACGAGAAGTCGATCGGCGTGCTCGACGCCTCGGGGGTCGCGTTGAGCGCGATCCAGGGCCTGCACGCGCTGATTGAGCAAAAGGACGCGCGCATCGAGGCGCTGACGCGCGAACTGGCGGCGATCAAGAAGAAACTGGGCCTGGACTAGAGAACGCCGAACGTTTTCAGCAGCGTCCTCGTGCTGAGGCCGATCACGAGCAGGCCCACGATCACCATCAGGCGCTTCACCGGGTAGTGTTTGCAGACCCAGGCGCCGAGGGGCGCCGCGGGCAGGCCGCCGAGTGCGAGGGCCAGGATCATCTGCCAGTTCGACAGACCGATGGTGATGAAGAAGGTGACGGAGGCCGCCAGGGTCACGAAGAACTCCACCGCGTTGACCGTGCCCACCGTCGTCCGAACGTGGTTGCCGCGGACGATCAGCGTGCTCGCCACCACCGGCCCCCATCCCCCGCCGCCCAGAGTGTCGAGGAGCGCTCCCGTGAAGCCGAGCGGTGCGATGTGCGTGGTCACGGAGCGCGGAGGGAACTCCCGAAACGCCTTGCCGACGATGATCACACCCATCACCAGCAGATACGCGGCGACCCAGGGCTTGAGCGAATCGCCGGGGAGGCTCGTGAGGATATAGGCGCCGAGAATCGCTCCCACGATCCCGGGGATCAGCAGACGCTTGAACAGGGCGCGATCGATGTTGTCGAAGGCGTGATGGGAGATCGCGGAGGCGCCGGTGGTGAAACATTCGGCGGCATGCACGGTGGCGCTGGTGGCCGCGGGAGGGACGCCGAAGGCGATGAGCAGGCTCGATGCGGTGACGCCGTACGCCATACCCAACGCGCCATCGATCAGCTGGGCAACGAAACCGGCGCCAACACACCACCAGAACTCGGGAATCAACAACGCGCGCGGATGGTATCAAAGGCGAGGGCGAAGAAATCCCTTGACGTCGACACAGGGTTTGGGCGTACACTCCCGCTCCTCTGTGCAACCGACTCACTCTCTGACCCCGTTCATCTTCTTCACGATGATGCCCTGCGGCATGCGCTCCATGCGCATGCCTTGCCGCGGGGCCGAGGTCTTTTTGAGCTAAGTCAGTTCACAAAGCAACACCCTCAAGACCCGCGATCGGTTATCCGAGCGGGTCTTTTGCTTTTTGGTGACCTGAATTCGGACTCCCGGTCGCGAAGTCTTCACTTCGACAACCACCCACCAGGAGAAACCGATCATGTCCGACCAGAAACTGCACCCCGATACTCTCGCCATTCACGCGGGGCAACCGTTCGACCCGCGCACCGGCGCTGTCTCGTTCCCCATCTTCCAGACCTCGACCTTCGCACAGCACGCGCCGGGAGAAAGCCGTGGCTACGCGTATGCCCGCGGCGACAATCCCACCAGACGCGCGCTCGAAGAATGTCTCGCCTCGATCGAGGGCGCGCGATACGGGGTCGCGTTTGCCTCCGGCCTGGCTGCGGTCAACGCGGTTATCTCAACGCTTGGACACGGCGACCATGTGATCGCAGGCCGTGACCTTTACGGCGGTTCGTATCGTCTCTTCACCAAGGTGTTCGCGAAGTTCGGCGTGCGCTTCAGCTTCGTCGACACGTCGAAGGTCGCGGACATCGAAGCCGCGATCGAGCCGGCCACGAAGCTCCTCTGGCTCGAGACGCCGTCGAACCCGCTCCTCACCATCACCGACATCAAGGCCGCGGCTGCGGCAGCTCACGCACGGAGCGTACGAGTCCTCGCCGACAACACTTTCGCCACCCCGATCACCCAGCGTCCGCTCGAACTCGGCGCCGACCTCGTCCTCCACTCCACCACGAAGTACTTGAACGGTCATGGCGATGTCATCGGCGGCGCGATACTCACCAACGATCCCGAGATCGACCGGCAGATCCGGTTTCTTCAGAACGCCATCGGCGGCGTGCCCGGGCCGCAGGATTCGTACCTGATCCTGCGGGGTCTCAAGACACTCTCGCTTCGCGTCGAGCGCCATGGTCAGAGCGCGCAGAGGATCGCGGAGTTCCTGGCCGCGAATCCGCGCGTGAAGAAGGTTTACTACCCCGGCCTCAAGACTCATCCCGGCCACGAGATCGCCGCGAGTCAGCAAACGGCGTTCGGTGGCATCGTGAGCTTCGACCTCGGAAGCCGCGAAGAAGCGAACGCGTTCTGCACGAACACGCAACTCTTCGCGCTGGCCGAGTCGCTCGGCGCGCCGAGGTCGCTCGTCTGTCATCCCCCGACCATGACCCACGCCTCCGTCGAGCCCGAGGTCCGCAAGGACCGGGGCATCGGCGACGGTCTCGTCCGCCTCAGTGTCGGACTCGAGGACGCACGCGACCTCATCGCCGACATCGATCGCGCCCTGAACGCCGCAGCGGCCGTCTCTGCCGTGGCCAAGCCCGCATCGGAGGCCGCGTGAACAAGCCCTCCATCGTCTTGAAATTCGGCAGCTCCGTACTTCGAACCGCGGCGGATCTGCCTCAGGCTGTTCACGAGATCTTCCGCTACGCCCGCGAGGGCTTCGGTGTGGTCGCAGTGGTCTCGGCGTTCGAGGGCGTAACCGACCGGCTCATCGAGCAGGCGAAGGCGCTCGGAGCCGATCCGGCGCACGACGTCGGCATCTCCGGGCTCGCGTCGCTTGTCGCCTCCGGCGAAAGAGAAACCGCGGCCTCGCTGCACATCGCGTTGTCGCAGGCGGGGATCGAGGCGAACGTCGTCGATCCCCTCGCGATCGGTCTTCGCGTAGACGGGAACAGGATCGAGGGAGCGCCGGTGGGCGTCGATGCGGCGCGGCTCACCTCCCTCCTCGAGAAAGGCCGCGTAGCCATCGTGCCCGGATTCTTCGGGAGCGATGACGAAGGCGGTGTGTCTCTTCTCGGACGCGGCGGGTCGGATTGGACCGCCCTCTTCCTGGCTCAGCGCCTGGGAGCGCGGTGCCGGCTGCTCAAGGACACCGATGGCATCTTCGAGCGGGATCCGAATTCCGCGGAAGAGCCGCCGCTGCGCTTCGAACGGCTGAACTACGAGGATGCGCTGGCGCTTCACGCTCCCGTCGTGCAGGAGGCGGCGTTGCGCTTCGCGCTTTCCCATTCGCAGACGTTCGAGGTCGCGCGGATCGGATCGGTCTTCGGAACCACCGTGGGCCACCACGCGACGTTGCTGCCGAAGCGGGGTGATGTCGAGGGTCGACCGCTCCGTGTCGTCCTCCTCGGCCTGGGTGCGGTGGGCCGCGGCGTGTACGAACATCTCCTGCGCCAATCGGACCGGTTCGAGATCGTGGCGATCGCGGTGCGACATCGCGCGCGTCACGAGGAGTCCGGCGTGCCCCGGGAGCTTTTGTGCTCGCTCGGGGAAGCGCTCGCAGAACCGGCTGACATCGTGGTCGAGGCGATCGGAGGCGTGCGCGAAGCAGGAGACACCCTGGTCGCAGCGCTGCGGGCGGGCCGTCACGTCATCACCGCGAACAAGGCGGTGATCGCGGCGCGCGGGCCGGAGCTGCGCGCGCTGACGGAGAAGGAGGGCGCCAGGCTCTCGTACTCCGCCGCGGTGGGCGGCGTCGTGCCCGTGATCGAGACGCTGCGCGCCCTTCGAGGGCAGGTGGTGGCGGTCGAAGGGGTGTTGAACGGCACGAGCAACTTCGTCCTCGATCGACTCGCGGCCGGGGAGGACCTCGATGCCGCGGTGGCCGAAGCGCGTCGTCTCGGCTACGCGGAGGCCGATCCGACCGACGACCTCTCGGGTGCGGACGCAGCGCGAAAGCTCGCACTTATCGCGTTCGAGGGATTCGGGGCGCTGCTCGACGCGGAGGCGATCCCGATCCCCGGTGCTATCGCGATCGCGTCGTGGCGCGGCGGGCGCGGTAGACCGGTCGCCCGCCTGATCGCAAGCGTGCGGCGGGGCGAAGACGGCTGCGTCGCTCGGGTGGAGCTTCGCCCGGTCGACGCGGCACATCCGCTCGCGAGCTGTCGTGGTGTGTCCAATGCCGTGGTGATCACGCTGCGCAGCGGAAGGACGATCGAACTCCGCGGCCATGGCGCAGGCCGGTGGCCGACCGCGGAGTCGGTCGTCGGGGATCTCCTCGAGTTGTGGCGCGATCTCCAGCAGCGCCTCGATCGTCGGGGCGTCGTGCTCGGCGAGTTCGAGGCCGTGGCCAGCTAATCTTCGCGGGTGGCCCCCGCACCCCTCTCAGGCGAAGCGCGCGCCGCGTCGTGGCGCGTCTTCGCCCTCGTTCTCCTGAGCGCGTCCTACTTCTACCAGTCGAGCGGGCACAACGAGGCCGCGCGTTTCGATCAGATCCGCTCCGTCACCGAGCACGGCGAGTGGTGGATCGACCGCTACGCCACGAACACCTTCGACATCGTCTCGGTGGACGGCCACACGTTCCCCAACAAGGCGCCGGGAGCCACTCTCCTCGGCCTTGCGCCCTGGAGGCTCACGCGTTTCGCTCTGAGCGCGCTTCCCATCGACAACGGGAAGCAGCTGGTCCTCACGATGTACCTGCTCACCCTCCTGATGGCCGCCCTGCCCACGGCACTCATCAGTCTGATGATCCTGAGATTCCTGGCCCGCACCGGATGGAGCACGACGAGCGCCACCGTGGTCGCCCTCGGCTACGGCGTGGGCTCGATCGCCTTCCCGTGGGCCACCACGTTCTTCGGGCATCAGCTCGCGGCGCTTTTCGCGTTCGGCGCCTTCTATCTCATCTGGGACAGCCGCTCGACCGGGCTTGAGACGACCACGTCCAGGCTTCTTCTCTCCGGCCTCATGATCGGTTTCCTGCCGGTCATCGAGTACCCGGCCGCGATCGCAAGCGGCCTGATCGTCGTCTACGCGTTCCTTCTCCTCGGAGGACGCGCCGCTTCGCTCGTGGTCGCGGGCGCTATCGCGGGCATTTTGCCCCTGCCTCTCTACAACGCCGCATTCCTCGGAAGCCCGGGTGTCCTGAGCTATGGCCTCTACAAGGAGGACAGCATCTTCGCCGCACACCAGCAGGGCTTCATGGGCGTCTCGTGGCCGCGGCTCGGCGTCCTCAACGAGATTCTCTTCAAAGCGCAGCGCGGACTCTTCCATGCCAATCCCTGGCTCACCTTCTCTCTCGCGGCTCCCTTCCTGATCCGGCGCCTCGACGGAGTCAAGCGGGAGTTCGCGCTTGCCGGCGCGATCTTCGTGGCGGCGCTTCTCTTCAACTCCGGATTCGGCGACAGCCTGGTTTACTGGGGCGGCGCGTTTTCGTTCGGGCCACGGCATATCCTTTTCGCCCTGCCTTTCGCCGCGCTGCTCGCCGCGGCCGCGATGAGGTCGCAAGTCCTCGCCCCCATCACCGGGGCGATGATCGTGGGCACGGCGCTCCTCATGTTGACCGTGGCCTCCGTGGACCCCCGGCTGCCGTATGAACCCACGTCCCCGTTCCTGGACTTCTATCTCCCGCTCTTCAGCCGCGGCCTCTTCTCGATCAACCCGCGAAGCGCCTATGTAGACACGGTGATCTTCGGCAGCTCGGGCGCCTGGAACCTCGGACGCGCGATGGGCCTGCCTCCGTCCCTCGAAATCCTGCCTCTCGGGCTCCTCTGGGCGGGCGCGGCCTTCTTCCTCATTAATGCTCGCAGTCTCGCGGGAAAGGCAGCGCATGGAATCACCGCGACCCTGGTTCTTGCCTGGGTCATGGCTCCCGGGATCTTCCGACTGTCGTCCGCGACTCCCCGCGAACCCGGTTTGTGCCAGGCCGTGTCGGTGGACCGGATGTGGCCCTACTTCTCAGATCACGCTCTGCAGGGCGAACCGGCGGCGGACGTCCAACGCCTTCGGGTGGGCTCGCCCGCGATCGCACTTTCGGGCGACAGCGGGACGGACGCGGTCAAAGCGTCTTCGAGTGTCGCGGTGACGTTCTCCGGCTACCTCGGGGTTTCGACTCCAGGCTGGTACGTCCTGCGACTCGAGACGATCGGGCAGGCCGTGATCTATGTCGATGGAACGAAGCGTCTCAAGATCGAAGGCCCGGGCCATGGGCCACGAGATCAGACCACCCTTCTCTATCTTTCCTCGGACGCCCACGAATTGATCGTCCGGTACATGAGCGATCGGCCCCTGCGAAGCCTGAAGGTGGAGATCGCCGCCCAAGACGGCGCATTTACGCCGCTTTCCGATCGCCTCTTCAGCGGCACGTGCCGCTGAGGACCAGGCAGGCTTCCGCTGCCGATCTGAATTTCGATCCACGGTGGTAGAAAAGCGCATGTGCAGAAATATCCGAACCCTCTACAACTTCGAGCCGCCGGTCACCGAAGGCGAGATACGGGCGGCTTCGCTGCAGTTCGTCCGGAAGCTCAGCGGCTTCAGCAAGCCGTCGAAAGTAAATGAGGCGGCGTTCGAATCGGCCATCGACGATGTCGCGGCCGCGGCCACACGCCTGCTGCGTTCGCTCGAGACCACCGCTCCGCCGAGAACCCGGGAAGAGGAAATGGCGAAGGCCCGCGCACGAAACGCGAAGCGCTTTCCTCGCGAGACGGGGGCTTCGACCCCGAGCTGAGGCAGACGCCGCGGAAACGTCATCCCGACAGGCGTATCCTCTCCATCCCCCGTCCCCGCCTTCCTTCAAGGAGCCGTCATGCGCCTCTCCCGCACCGCCGTCGCCCGTTCCGTGTCCCCGAAGTTGAATGCCGGATGGAGGGGTTGGGCCCTACCCTTGTGCGCGCTGGCCCTCGCGGCGCTGGTTCGCGCGGACGGTACGGCGCAGACCCTGCCGTTCACGCAAGCCTGGACCAACAACGCGCTCATCACGGTGAACGATGACTGGACGGGCGTCCCGGGGATAGAGGGGTTCCTGGGTCAGAACATCACGACGTCGACCGGCACGGACCCGCAGACCCTCTTGGGAGTTTCAGTGGTGGCCGGGGATCTGGACGTCATCGCGAACCAGACCGCTACGACCATCTCGAACGGCGGTGTCGCCGAGTTCCACACCACGTCCCAACCGGGCGGTCCCGGCGCTGATTCGGTGATCGCGCTCCAGGGTTCCGGAACCGCGGATGCGCCCTACATCCAGATCACCCTGAACACGACCGGGCAAAGTAATGTCAACGTTGCCTACAACCTGCGGGACATCGAGTGTAGCGCCGACAACGCTGTCATGCCCGTGGCCCTGCAGTACCGTGTTGGCTCGAGCGGGGACTTCACGAACGTGCCCACGGCCTTCGTCGCCGACGCGACGACGGGGCCCAGCATCTGCACGCTCGTGACACCTGTGGCGGTAAACCTGCCGGCCGCGGTCGACAACCAGGCGGTGGTGCAGGTGCGCATCATGACCACGAACGCCGCCGGCAACGACGAGTGGGTCGGCATCGACGACATCGCCATCAGCACCGTGGTGATACCCGACTCGGCGCCCTCCGTCTCCTCCACCTCCCCCGCGGATAACGCCACGGGCGTTTCAGTCGGCGCCAACCTCTCCGTCACCTTCAGCGAACCCGTAAACGCCGCCGCGGGCGCGTTCTCCCTCTCCTGCGCTTCGAGCGGCGCGCACACGTTCGTCCTCTCCGGCGGACCCACGACGTTCACCCTCAATCCTGACGTCGACTTCGACCAGGCCGAAGTCTGCACCGTGACCGTCGACGACGCGCAGGTCACCGACGTGGACGGCGATGATCCGCCGGACAACATGCTCGCCGACTACGTGTTCGACTTCACCACCGTCGATCTCAGTTCCTGCGGCACCGGGTTCACCACCACCTACGCCATCCAGGGCAGCGGCACGGCGAGCCCGCTCGTGACCACCGTGGTTTCAACGGAGGGAATCGTCGTGGGCGATTTCCAGGGCACGACCGGTCTGCGCGGTTTCTACATCCAGGATCCGACCGGCGATGCCGATGCCGCGACTTCCGACGGCCTCTTCGTCTTTGACGGGAGCACACCCGCGACCGATGTCGCCGTAGGCGACCGCGTTCGCGTCACGGGGACGGTCTCCGAGGCGTTCACGAACACGCAGATCAACCTTCCGACCTCCGTCCTCGTGTGCAGCACCTTGAATTCGATCCCGACCGCGACACCCGTCGATCTTCCCGAAGCGGTGAACGGCGACCTCGAGCAGTTCGAGAACATGCTCGTTGTTTTCCCCGAGACCCTGACCGTAAGCGGGAACTTCACCCTCGGCCGTTTCGGCGAACTCTGGCTCTCCTCCGACGGCCGGATGTTCCAGCAGAACAGCTTCGATCGCCCGGGCAGTGCGGCGTCCATCGCCGCCGAGGCGCTGAACCTTCGCCGGTACGTGGTGCTCGACGACGGCTCCTCGGTCCAGAATCCTGCGACCACGCCCTATACCGACGGCAACAACACCCGCCGCCTGGGCGACACCGTCACCGGCCTCGAAGGCGTGCTCGGCTTCGACTTCAGCGAGTATCGAGTGCAGCCCACGGTCCCGCCCGTCTTCGTCTCCGCGAACGCGCGCACCGCGAACCCCGCAGCAGTCGGCGGCAACGTGAAGGTGACGAGTTTCAACGTGCTCAACTACTTCAACGGCAACGGTGTGGGCGGCGGTTTCCCGACCTCGCGCGGCGCCGACAGCCTGGCCGAGTTCAACCGTCAGCGCGACAAGATCATCGCCGCGATCCTGGCCACCGGCGCGGACGTTCTCGGGATCATCGAGATGGAGAACGACGGCAATGGCGCGACCAGCGCGATTCAGGATCTAGTGAACGGCCTCAACACCGCCACTGCGCCCGGCACCTACGCCTTCGCCGAGGGCACAACCCCCGGGACCGATGAGATAAAGAACTCCATCATCTACAAGCCCGCGGTGGTGAACGCGGTGAACGCGGCTCTCAACGACACCTCCGCGATCTGGACCGGCCAGGCCCGCAATCCGCTCGCGCAGCTATTCTCTCTCGTGGCGAATGGCCAGCAGTTCATCTTCATCGTCAATCACTTCACCTCCAAGGGCTGCTCGGCGAGCGACACCGGGCTCGACGCCGACCAGGGCGACGGCCAGGGTTGCGACAACCTCCAGCGCACCCTGCAGGCGGAGGCGCTGCTCGAGTTCGTGGAAGCGCGCCAGGTCGCCACCGCGGAAACCCGGGTGCTGGTCATGGGAGACCTCAACGCGGACGGCGAGGAGGATCCGATCCACCAGCTCGAGACCGACCCGAACGACACGCTCAACGACGGAACCGGCGGTCTGACCGATCTTGTGCAGGCGTTCGTGCCCGCGCCCAATCGTCACGCCTACCAGTTCGGCAATCGATCCGGCCGCCTCGACCATGCGCTGGCCACGAAGGAGCTGTCCATCCGGGTCAGCGGGGCGACAATCTGGAATATCAACGCGGATGAGCCGATCGTTCTCGACTACAACGTCGAGAACAAGACGCCAGCCCAGCAGGCGCTCAATGTGGGCACGCCCTACCGGTCTTCGGATCACGACCCGATCGTGGTGGGCCTGAGCCTCGTGACGCCGGTGGCGCCAACCGTGACCACGCCCACCTCTTCGTCGATCACTTCAACCTCCGCAACGCTGGGCGGCAACGTGACCTCGGACGGCGCGGCCCTCATCACGGATCGCGGCGTCGTGTACTCCGTCACCACCGCGAACAACGATCCAGTGATCGGCGGCGCCTCAGTGACCCAGGTGTCGACGAGCGGAACGACGGGAGTCTTCACGGTCAACGTGACCGGCCTGTCCGTCCTGACCGGCTATTCGTTCAAGGCCTACGCGACAAACTCTGTGGGAACGACCTACACCGATGTCGCGACCTTCACGACTCTGCCCACCATCTCGATCGCGGACGCTTCGGTCTTTGAGGGCGACTCCGGCCTCACTCCCCTGACCTTCACGAACATGGTGTTCACGGTCACGCTCTCCGGACCGAGCGCCCAGACCGTCACGGTTTCCGCCACCACCTCGAACCTGAGCGCCGTCGCGGGCAGCGACTACACGGCAACCGGCCCGACCGTCCTCACGTTCCCGCCCACCGTGGTCAGCCAGCAGTTCTCGGTTCCTGTCCTGAACGACACCGCGCTCGAATCGAACGAGACGTTCAAGGTCACGCTGTCCTCGGCCACCAACGGAGAGATTCTGGACGGGGAGGCCATCGGGACGATCCTCAACGACGACGGCGTGCCTCCCTCGCGCGTGTTCGTGTCCGCGACGGGCAGCGACGCGGCCGACTGCGCCATCCAGACCACGCCTTGCCGCAATCTGGCAGCGGCGGTGGGCAAGGTCTCGATCGACGGCGAAGTCATCTTCCTCACCCCCGGTGAATACGACACCGCTCCGATCCTCATCGGCAAGGGCGTGAAGATCACGTCGCCTTCCGGCACGGTCGCCTTTATCCGTCAGCCGATCACGGTGAACGCTCCCGGAAGCCGGGTGTC
This sequence comes from uncultured Acidobacteriota bacterium, assembly GCA_964396875.1. GTDB lineage: Bacteria > Acidobacteriota > Vicinamibacteria > Fen-336 > JAGNNV01 > JAGNNV01. Next base: position 19,837 of record CAYNHK010000009.1, read on the forward strand.
GCTGCGCGGCCTGACCCTCAAGGGCGCCGGAGCGTCGAGCGCCGTGACCCTCCTGGATGCCGACTCGCTGTCGATGGAGGACCTCACGCTCGATTCGTGGGAGAACGGGCTCGATCTCCAGAATGCCGTGGCCGCGAACGTTTCGGTGATCAACTCGGTCTTCCTGTTGAACGATGCGGGGATCCGGGACCTTGCCGCCGAGGGCAACCGGGTCTCGCTTTCGGACAGCCGCTTCGAACAGAACGGCACCGGATTGCTCGTCTCTTCGGGCACGTTCTCGACGCGTCAGTCGCTCTTCACCGGGAATGGCGCCGGCATCGGCGTGGGCAATGGTTCCGTCGACATCCGACAGTCCGAGTTCTGGGGCAACGGCACGGGCGTCGTCGCGTTCGCCGGCGGCACCGCGCGCATCAGCCGGTCGCATGTCTTCTCGAACACCACGGGTCTTTCGGCGTCCGCGGGAAGCATCTTCGAATCGGCGGGCAACAACATCGTCCGCGGAAACAGCACGAACACCTCGGGCACGATCACGGTGGTTCCCGAGCAGTAGAGAAATGCGAAGGCCGGGTCTCCTCCTCGCACTTGGGTTGGGCTTCCTCGGGGAGCCCGCCTTCGCGGCGACGCTCAGCATCACCGTTGGGGGGACCAACCCGGGCACCGTGGGCGTGATTCCGATCGGCCAGCTCTGCAGCGGCGCCGGCACCTGCGTCTATCAGGTGGCCGCGGGCACACAGGTGCGGATCGTCGCCAATTCGCCAGGCATCCCCGGGGTCATATCGGGCGGGACGGGGGACGCCGCGGCGTGCGGAACCAGCATCTGTTCATTCACGATGAACAACAACAGTTCGCTCAACGTGAACTTCAACCCCGGCGCTTTCCCGTCCCTTTCGATCGTGCTGGCCGGCGATGGCGTAGGAGAGGTCGGGGCGGACAACAGCCGATGCGAGAACTACGAACTCGAGCCGAGTTCCTGCACCGTGTTCTACGCTGCGGGGTCCCAGGTGACGATGGACGGGCGTTCGGTGCCCTCGAACCTGTTCGTGAACTTCTCGGGAGGCACCAGCGGCGCGGCTGGCTGTTCGACCTCGCCCTGCGTCTTCACGCTCAGCACCAACGCGACCGTGATCGCGAACTTCGCGGCGCTCAACAGCGTTTCGGTGTCGCCGCCCTCGGCGACACGAGAGGCCGGCGAGGTCCAGGTCTATTCCGCCGCAGGAAGTTTCACCGGCGGAGGATCGAGACCCCTTGTCGCGGGTCATGGCTCGTGGTCCAACAAGCCAACTCTGGCGGTCGCGCGCTATTCCTCCGTGGGCGTGGCGGCGGGCGACCGCCTTTATCTCCTCGGCGGCATCGTCGGAGACAGTCCATCGACGCGTGTGGACCGCTTCGATCCCTCAACCGGCATGTGGACGCAGCGGCAGTCGATGCCCACCGCGCACAGCGAGTTCGCGGGCGCGGCCCTGGGGGGCATGATTTACGCGGTCGGTGGGCGCACGACAGGCGGCCTTGATGTCGCCACGGTCGAAGCCTACGATCCCGTGGGGAACTCGTGGACTCCAAAGACCGCGCTGCCGGCCGCCCGATCGGACCATGCGGCAGCGGCTCTCGATGGCTTCCTGTACGCGGTGGGCGGCGGCCAGAATGCCCAGCCTCCCGTGGCCTCGCTCGATGCCTATGACCCGGGGGCAAACACGTGGACGCCCAAAGCGCCGATGCCGACCGCGAGGAGGATGCTCGTCGCGGCCGCGCTCAACGGCAAGCTCTACGCCCTCGGCGGCACGGACACCACCGGCAATACGTCGGGAGCGGTGGAAGCCTACGATCCGTCGAACAACACCTGGACTTCGGAGACGCCCCTTCCCGTCCCGAAGGCTTTCCTCAGCGCCACCGCGCTCAACGGCCTGATCTACGCGCTGACCCTCACATCGGTCGAGATCTACGATCCCGTGAGCGACTCCTGGTCGACCGTGGAGGGCATGAAGACGGTCCGGAGCGAGATCGCGGTCGACGCGCTCGACGGGCGACTGTGGGTTGCGGGCGGGCTCACGGGCGGGATGCCCACGAGTGCCACCGCCGCGTTTGAAGCACTCCGGCCCCCCGAGGCCACGTGGTGGAGCGGCAACCGATCGGTCGCGACGATCGCCCAGATCGGCCCCGCCAACGCGCTGGGGCTCGGCACGGCCACCATCCGTGCGCGCGCCGGGGTCATCGACTGCGCGGCCTCGGCTCAATGCGGATCCCTCACCGTCACCGCGTCCACGACGGTCGTGACCACGGTCGGAACGACGAGCATCACCACGACCAGCGCCGGCTTGAGCGGGAGTGTCGCCCCGGGAGGCCCGGCGATCACCGAGCGCGGTTTCGTCTACTCGTTGAACTCCGCCAATCCAAACCCGGTGATCGGGAGTTTCAATGTCGTCAAACTCACGGTCGGCGGCACCACGGGCGGATTCTCGGCGATAGCCGCGCCCCTCGTCCCAGCTACGACCTATGTCTTCCGCGCTTTCGCCTCCATCACGGGCAGCACGTTCTACGGCGCCCCCGTCCTGTTCGCCAGCGCCAACCTCCCGGCGCGGGTGTTCGTGTCATCCACGGGAAGCGATGCCGGCGATTGCGCCACGCAGACGACCCCCTGCCGCAATCTGGCCGCGGCGATCGCGCAAGTCGCGATCGACGGCGAGGTGATCGTCCTTTCCACCGGCGAATACGACACCGCTCCGATCCTCATCGGCAAGGGCGTGAAGATCACGTCGCCTTCCGGCACCGTGGCCCTCATTCGCCAGCCGATCACGGTGCACGCACCGGGGGGCCGGGTGATCCTGCGGGGTCTCACGATCAAGAGAGAGGCCCCGATCAGCCTGACCGGCATACGTGTGACCGCAGCCGGCTCGGTCTCGGTGGAAGACACGACCATCGAAGGCTGGAACAACGGGCTGGTGCTCGAAGCCACGGTGGCTGGAGCGCTGGCCGGGATGCAGCTCAACGTGGCCAACTCGACATTGCGCGGCAACGGCTGGGCGATCCTTGACGCAAGCACCATCGATGAAGCCCGCGGTTCGATCTCGGGCAGTCTGTTGGAAGGAAACAGCAGCGGCCTTGTCACCTGGGCAGGGCGTCACTCGGTCTCCGGCTGCTCATTCATCGGCAACGCGACCGCCGGTCTCATGGCGTCGGGGGGCTTCGTGGACGTTCGTCACTCGGAGTTCTTGTTGAATGAAACGGGGTTGGAGCGGCAGGCCTCGGCGACCGTTCGCATCTCCCGGTCCCAGTTCTTCGGGAACAGCACGGGCATCAGCGGGTTCGTGGGTTCCCACGGCAACAACATGATCCGCGGAAACGGAATCAACGTCTCCGGAGCGCTCACACCGATCCCGGAGCAGTAGTCCGGCTACCATTTGTTCAATTTGTTTGACTGCCCGCGCGGGATGAGCTACGGTCCACGAACTGTCATCTGTGCGCCGTAGCGGCCTGGGGTGCTCACACTCCGGAGCGATGGTCATCGCGGAAAACAAGGAGTGTCATCATGAGCCTTCGTCGAATTGTTTCTGCTGTCGCGTTGGCGATGGCGCTCTCCGGCCCCGCGTGGGCGCAGACGAACGAGCCCGGCCAGGATCGACCCCGCCCCGGGACTGCGGAAGCCATCGCTCAGCTCGAAGCCGACACCAACGGCGCGGCGCGCGTCGGTCTGCACCGCGCGACAGGAGCCGCCCGGTTCGTGCGTCTCGGCGCTCCGGGGCGAGCCGCCCTCGCTCCGCCCGCGCTGCTTCAGATTCCGAGACAGGACCGGATGCGGGATTTCCTCGCGCGACACGGAGACGTCTTCGGCATCCGTGATGCGGCCGCCGAGCTGGTCGAGACCAGGACGACCACCGACGCCCTCGAGAACACACACGTCACCTACCAGCAGCGCCACCGCGGCGTGCCGGTGTTCGCGGGCGAGTTGAGGGCGCACTTCAACAACGCCGGTGAACTGACCGTGGTGAACGGCACGTTCATTCCCGATCTTGACGTCGATGTGACCCCCGCGCATGAAGCTCAGGCCGCGGCGAGCGTCGCGGTGAACAAGGTCGAGGGCGACAAGAACCGCACCGGCCTCCGCGCGGCTCAGACCGACCTGGTGGTGTTCCGCGCGGGTCTCGCCAAGGGTGTGGCCGGCCGGAATCACCTGGCGTGGCGGGTTGAAGTCGGCAACGGGGGCGACGTTCGGGAGTTCGTCTTCATCGACGCCCACACCCGGAAGTTCATTGAACAGTTCACCGGCATCCACGATGCCTTGAACCGCCGGGCCTTCGACGGCCAGGGGTCCACTCTCGCCACGCCGCCCAACTATCCCGGCACGCCGTTCTGGGTCGAGGGAAATCCGTTCCCGACCGCCAGCACGGAAGCCAACAACATGATCCTGGCTTCCGGGGAGACCCACGCTCTCTTCATGAATGCCTTCGGCCGCGACTCCTTCGACGGCCTCGGGGCCACGATGGACGCGATTTTCAATCGCGGCAACGCCTGTCCCAACGCTTCATGGAACGGCACTTTCATTTCCTTCTGCCCGGGTCTCACCAGCGATGACGTGACCGGACACGAGTGGGCTCATGCCTACACGCAGTACACGCATGACCTCATCTACGCGTGGCAGCCCGGGGCGCTCAACGAGTCCTATTCGGACATCTTCGGCGAAACCATCGACCGCATCAATGCGCGCGGCGGCGACACGCCCTTCACGGCGCGCACCGCGGGGAGCTGCAGCACGTTCACGTCGGGTGCGGGAACCGACAACTCAGTGCGATGGCTGCTCGGTGAAGACGACACCGGCGCCCTCCCGGGAGCCCTGCGCGACATGTGGAACCCGACCTGCTACGGCGACCCCGGGAAAGTCACAGACGCGCAATACAAGTGCGATCCGGCATTCACCGACCAGGGCGGCGTGCATTCCAACTCGGGCGTCCCCAACCACGCCTTCGCGCTGCTCGTGGACGGCGGGACCTACAACAGCCTCACCGTCAACCCGATCGGCCTCACCAAGGCGGTGCATATCTATTTCCGCGCCATGAATGTCTACCAGAGCACGGCCAGCGATTTCCTCGACCACGCCGATTCGATCGAGCAGTCCTGCACCGACCTCACGGGCGTGAACCTCGCCGACCTTTCCACCGGCGCCCCATCGGGGGAGATCATCAGCGCGTCCGACTGCACCCAGGTAGCGTCCGCGGTGCTTGCGGTCCAGTTGCGCACGCCGGTCACGTCCTGCGCCAACTTCGTGCCGCTCCTCGCCAAGAATCCGCCCGCGCTGTGCGAGGCGGGCTCTACTCAGAACACCGCGCTCCTCGCCGGCTTCGAGGGCGGCCCGGCGGGCTGGACGGTATCGCACACCGCCGTGGTGCCCGCCGACTTCACGGCGCGAGACTGGGCGATCAGCAGCTCATTGCCGGACGGACGCGCCGGTTCCGCCTTCTTCGGAGTCGACTTCACCGGCGGAACCTGCGCACCGGGCGGCGACGAGTCGGGCGTGCTTCATCTCACCAGTCCGACGGTCGCGTTGCCCATGGGGGCCGCGCCCCGCATGACCTTCGAACACTGGGTGGCGACCGAAGCGGATTGGGACGGAGGCAACGTCAAGGTCAGCGTCAATGGCGGCCCGTTCACGCTCATCGCCCGCGCCCACTACACCTTCAATCCCTACAACGACACGGCCCTCAATACCACCGGGCAGGGAAACACCAACCCCCTGCAGGGACAGGCCGCCTTCAGCGGCGCCGATGGCGGGTCAGTTGACGGCTCCTGGGGCCGTTCGCACGTGAACCTCGCGCCTTACGCGAACCCGGGCGACAACGTACAGCTCCGCTTCGACCTCGGCAACGACGGTTGCGGCGGCACGTTCGGCTGGTACATTGATGACGTCTCGGTCCATGCGTGCGTCTTCACCGGTCCCGAGATCGGCGTCCTTGGCAACAGCGTCGCGATCACCGATGGCGACGCCACCCCCAGCGCCACGGATCACACCCATTTCGGAAGCGCGGACATCACGGGCGGCACCGTGGTGCGAACGTTCACGGTCGAGAACGTCGGCGCCGCGGCCCTCACCCTCGGGGCCCTCACCATCGGCGGTCCCCACGCGGCCGACTTCACACTCTCCCTGGCCCCGACCTCACCGGTCGCCGCTCCGGGGACCACTACGTTCCAGATCACCTTCGACCCGAGCGCGCTCGGGCCGCGGAGCGCAACCGTCAGCCTCGTCAACGATGACCCCGACGAGAATCCCTTCGATTTCAGCATCGAAGGCATCGGATTCACCCCGGTGACCGCGACTGTCCAGACGGTGACCGAGGTCGAAGGAAACGGGACCACCGCCACCGCGATGGCGCTTCCTCTCCCGTCCAACGCCGGAGTGAGGGTACGCGGGAGGGTCTACCCCGCGGGCGACCTGGACTTCTACTCGTTCACCGCCACTGCCGGCGATCGGATCTACGCGGCCACCATGACCTCGGGCTCCCCGTCGCAGCAGAACTCCCAGATGACTCTCCTTGCCGCGGATGGGACGACGATCGTCGAGTTCGATGAGGACAACGGCACTTTCAGCGGCACGTCCTCCTCCATCGCGGGCGCGGTGATTCCCACCACGGGCACCTATTACCTCAAGCTGAACGAACTGTCGCCCACGGGCACCGAACGCGGATACGATCTTTATCTGCAGACGCGCACCGGTGCGCCCACACCCGAAACCGAATCCAACAACACCAGCGGCACCGCAAACACCGGGATCACCTGGGCGAGCGGCGACCGACTCCCGTCGGACGCCGACTTCTACGCTTTCCCGGTCGCTGCCGGGGACACGGTTTTCCTGAGCCTCGACCTCGACCCGGAGCGCGACGGAACGACATGGAACGGACGACTCGGGCTCGGGCTCTTCGGCGATATCAGCAATCAGATCGGAGTCGTCGATGACGCGGGGACGGCCGACACCCGGCCGTCGGAGGCCTTCTTCATGACGGTCAAGGAAGCCGGGACCTATTTCGCGTACGTCGATTCCGCGACCCCGGCCACCGGCGGCCCCACCGCCACGTATCACCTGAATATCTCCGTCTTCCCGCGCGTTCCGGTGGGTGTGAACACCACGACCTACACGAGCACCGACGTGCCCAAGACCATCGGCCCGGGCGCTGGCCTCGTGTCATCCACGATCACCGTCCCCGGAAATCCGCGCATCGCCCTCATCCGCGTGACCGTCGATCTCAACCACGCCGTGATGGGTCAAGTGGACGTGCATCTGCGCTCCCCCGCCGGGAACGACATCGGCTTGTTCACCGACATCGGTTCCGCCACCGTGGGTGGCCAGTCCCAGATGAACACGACGTTCGCGGATGAAGCTGCGATTCCGCCCGCGTTCACCGCTTTGAAGGGACAGATCCTGAAACCCGAGTTCTATCGTCTCTACTGGCTGAACGGCGAGAACGCGGGCGGCACCTGGACGCTGGACATTCGCGACGATGTCGCCGATGCCAACGGCGGCACGCTCAACGGATGGAGCCTCGAGATCAGCGAAATGCCCGCACTCCCCGTGGGGGCGACGATCTTCTCCACGGATTTCGAGACCGATGACGCCGGGTTCACCCACAGCGGCACGGGCGACGAGTGGGAGCGTGGCCTCCCGGCAACCGCGGCCACCAACGCCTCGGGAAATGCGGTCGCGGCCTTCACCACCGCGAACAGCGGCACCAACGCCTGGAAGACCGACCTCGACGGCACCTACGACGCCTTCTCCGACCAGGATCTCTTCTCGCCCAATATCGACCTCACGGCGATCAACGGCGTGGTGACGCTCAGCTGGGCGCAGAGGTACCAGATGGAGTCGGCGAGCTTCGACCATGCCTACGTCGAGGTTCAGGAAGTGGGCGGAGCGGGAGCCACCCGCAAGGTGTGGGAATGGCTGGATGGCACCATGAGCGATGGTGTCGGCAGCCCCGTCGAGAACATCGGGGCGAGCGCAGGGTGGGGCAACATGCGCGCGGACATTTCTGATTTCGCGGGCAAGACGATCCGGGTGCGCTTCCATCTCGACGGCGACGACACCTTCCAGTTCGCCGGTCTGGCGATCGACGACTTCTCGGTCACCGCGATATTCGCCCCCACGGTCACGACACCGACGAGCGCGGACGTTACGGCAACCACCGCGACCCTCGGCGGCAACGTCACGTCGGACGGCGGTTCGACCATCACGGAACGCGGCGTGGTCTACTCTGTGACCACGACCAACGCGGATCCCCTGATCGGCGGCACAGGCGTCACCAAGCTCACGACGTCGGGAACCACCGGTGTCTTCACGGTTGGAGCGACCGGTCTCTCCCCCGCCGACTACTCCTTCAAGGCCTACGCCACGAACGCCGCGGGGACGGGTTACACCACCGTGGCGACCTTCATCGCCCCGCCCACGATTTCCGTGGCGGACGTCTCGATAGGCGAGGGCAACGCCGGAACCGCCAACGCGGTCTTCACGGTGACTCTCTCCGGACCGAGCACACAGACCGTGACGGTCACGGCCGCAACCTCGAATCTGAGCGCCACCGCCGGGAGCGACTACACCGCTACCGGCCCGACCGTGCTCACCTTTGCGCCCGGCGTGGTCACGCAGCAGTTCTCGGTGCCCATCACCGGCGACACAGCGCTCGAATCGGATGAGACGTTCGCCGTGACCTTGTCGGCTCCTTCCAACGGAGAGATCCTGGACGGCCAGGCCACCGGGACGATCACCAACGACGATGGCGTGCCCCCGTCGCGCGTCTTCGTGTCGGCGTCGGGCAGCGATGCCTCTGACTGCGCGATCCAGACCACACCCTGCCGCAATCTCACCGCCGCGGTGGGCCAGGTCTCGGTCGACGGAGAAGTCATCTTCCTCACGCCGGGTGAATACGACACCGCCCCGATCCTCATCGGCAAAGGCGTCAAGATCTCCGCGGGTTCCGGCACGGTGGCGTTCATCCGTCAGCCCATCACGATCAACGCGCCGGGAGGCCGGGTGTCGCTGCGAGGCCTGACCCTCAAGGGGGCTGGCGCGGGTAGCGCCCTCACGCTGGTCGCCGCTGATTCGCTTTCGGTCGAGGAAGTCTCCTTCGACCGGTGGACGGCTGGCCTCAACCTGTTGAACTCGGCTGGCTCGCGAATCACCGTGTCAAACTCCACCCTGGCCGCGAACACCGTCGGCATCACCGACATCAACGCCGGCGCCGCCAGCCAGATCTCGATCACCGGCACGCGCTTCGAGAGGAACAGCGGCAGCGCGATGGACATCTACGCGTCGTCGGCAACGGTCAGTGAGTCCGCCTTCGTCGCAAACCTGAACGGCTTCCAGGTCGGACCCGGTTCGGGGGATATACGTAACTCGGAGTTCTGGGGCAACGGCGGCGGGGCCCTGGTCAGCTGGACCGGCGGCTCATTGAGCCTCAGCCGTTCCCATGTCTTCGGAAACAACTTCGGTCTCGTGGAGAACGGGGGCCTGGCGGTCTCCTTCGGAAACAACGTCATCCGGGGGAACACGACCAACACGGCGGGCACGATCACCCCGGTTCCCGAGCAGTAGCGGCAGACCAGACCTTCGTCGCGGACGCAGGGTCCGCGACGAAGGACGCGCCTCAAGGCGGGGTCGGTCTTCGTCTTCGGGATCGCACCGCTCCGGCGGCCCCCAGCACCAGTGCCAGGCCCACGAGCGCCCACCCACCGGCGATCGAGCGCGGTGGCGGCGAGAAGCGAAGGCCCGGCGCGCCACTCATGGCGAATGCCGCCCACACCCGCGGGCGCTCGGTCTCGGCGCTGCGGCGGCGGGCGCCCATGAGTGCGGCCTCGACGCTCACTCCCTCGCTCAACTCCCGATAGAAGAGGTCGAAGAAGCGGGCCGCCCCCTCGTCGTCTGCGGGGAATAGCGCGCCCACGACCGTAGTCGCTCCGGCGTGAAGGAAGGCGCGAGCGAGACTCAGATCCCCCTCGCCGGAACGAAACCGCCCCTGGGCGGAATCGCAGGCCGCGAGAACGACAAGGGGGATGGAAATCGCCTGCTGATGAATTTCGGCCGCGGAGAGGATGCCGTCCGACTGGTGTTCCTTTCCCGCAATCGCCAGCCGCAACGAGGATCGAAGCGGCAGATTCGGGTCCTCCACCGCGTGGGTCGCGAAGTGCAGCCCGCCGAACGGGCCGGAGAAACGGGACAGCGTGGCCTCCTCGGTCGCCCGCTCACCGTCGAGCACGACCGATCCGGGCCAGGTGCGTGCGATGGCCCTTGCCTCCCGCACCGCGTAGGGGAGCGATGCCTGGAAGCGATCCCGCGCGTCCCCGGGCATCGCGCCCATCGGGGCGGGATTGGCAATCACGAGCGCTCTTGGTGGTGCTAACGAAGCCGTCCCCCGCCGCGCGAGCCAGGCGGCCGAGGGGATCCTGATCACGGGATAGGAGGCCCCGAGGAACCGTCCCGTCTGATCCGCGAGCGCTTCGAAGGGCAGGGCGCCCAGGGGGCCGTCGGCTGCGATGAAGAGTCGGCTCGCGGGTGAGGCCGATCCACGGGTCAAAAGGGCCGGCTCGATGAGATCGCGAAAGAGCGCATGGGCCGCGGGCCGAAGGTGATCCGCGACGTCGACGCTTTGCACAAGGTCCCGGAACACCGCCACCCTCGCGGTCAGCTCGGAAGCACTCCCCGCCCCGTTGAGGTGAATCACGTGGGCGCTCTCCGTGAACACGGCGAGGGCGAAGAGTCGGTCGCCCGAACCGACGTACTCGATCAGCAGATCGCCGGCCTCGAGCCGGGCCTGCGCCTCGGCCAGGGTTCCCGCGCCGGTCACAAGGGCATCGGATTCCGTCAGTCCCGCCGCCACGAGCCGGTCCACGAGAGCCCGCGCCCGCAACGATTCCGAGATTCCGAACAAGCGCTCGGTCGCCGCATCACCATCCCGATCGAAGACCGCCGCGAAGAGGCGGCGGTAGATATCGGTCCTCGCTTCGAAATAGGACGATCGCATTTCTCCGGCACTCACGCCCCCGCGGGTCTGCTCGACGATGGCGGCCGCGCGCTCGAGGGAAGAGACAGCGCCGTCGAGATCGCCAAGCGCGGCGAATGCCTTCGCCTTTCCCGACCACGCGTCGAGCGCGATATGCGGCCGGATCTTCAACGTCGCGTCGAATTGCCGCACCGCTTCCCTGAAGCGCCCCTGGCCGAGTGCGATGGTGGCTCGCGAGACACTTAGAGCGTCGGTCAGGGGAAAGTTGACGCTGGCAAGGCCGCGTTCGGAACGCTCGACGTGATGAAGGGCCTCGTCAAGCCGCCCCATGAGGATCAGCGCATCTGCTTCGTCGCTGACGCAGGACGCAGAGATCAGGGTGAAGCCGATGCGGTCCCCCAGTTCCTCGCAAAGGTCGTACTGCTCGATCGCGACCTCGAAGTGTTGGAGCCTTTGCTCATGAAGCCCGAACAGCCAGTGAACCACCACGCGCAGGTTCGAGTCCCGGGTCTCTTCCGCGAGCGCGGCCGCGCGATCGAACTGCTCACGAGCGCCGCCGAGGTCCCCTAGAAACGAAAGCAGCCGGCCCCGGCCCGCCGAGATCCAGCCCACGTGAGACCTCCACCCGACGCGTGAAGCTTCCGCTTCCGCGGCGGCGAGGTATTCACGCGAGAGCTCGGGCTGTCCGGTTTCGAAGGCCAGCGCCCCCAGCATCTCGAGGATCATGGACCTGGACGGGAGCGAAGCAGTATCGGCAGGCGGATTCTCTTCAAGAGCGGCCAGGCCCAGCGTTCGGGCGCGGTCCAACTGGCCGAGCCAGGCGTAGGCATCCGCGCGCATGCCCATCGCGAAGGCGACCAGGTCGGCCCGGCCAAGCTGCCGCGCGATCGATTCCGCCCGCGCGCAGACCGGCTCGATGACCGCATAGCGAACGAGAGGATTGACTCCACACACGTTCGAGAGCGCGAAGGAGAGGGAGGGCAGGTCTCCCGCACGCTCCGCGCGGATCGCGTTTGCCTCATGACGCGCGAGTCGCTCGCGAAAGGTGAGAGGGTCGTCGGCGGAAAGTGCGGGCAGCGGCTCGCTTCCCGCCGCTATCCGCCCCAGAAGGACGAGGCCCACCGCGAACGTCGCGAGGACGCTGGCCCGTCGAACTAGGGCGCCCAAGACACACGCACGAGTTGGCTATCGGGCCCGACGCCGGGACCGGCCAACGATTCGACTTTCCAGAAGAAGACGGGCAGAGCCTCCAGGCGAGAGCGTTCCGCTGGTGGAACCACGTAGCGGGTTCCGAGGGTCTCGGTGCGCGCGAGTGGGCGCCCGTCCTCCGTGAAGAAGAGAAGCGCGTACCGGCCATCCGCCTGCCCGCGCCAGGCGAAGGCCATCTCGGAAGCGGCGCGAGAGACCTCGCCTTGAGGGGAGAGCCCGTCGATCTTCAGAATCTCCCCGCGCGTGGTGGCATCCGGCGGGCGGTTTGGTTCGCGCTGCAACGCCAGGCCAACGCCGATCACGACAGTAGCGGCCAGAGCCAGCGGAACCGCCCAGCTTGTTCGTCGTTCTCTCGAGTCGCTCCCGGCATCCACGCGGGCGGTTCGGATCGCGGCCACCTCGTCGCGGCACTTCATGCATAGCTGCAGATGAGGCTCGGTCGCGGAGGGTCCACCCCAGGCGGCTTCAACCACCTCATCGGACGAAAGATGCGCCGAGCGCATCGCGGCGTCGAACTCGCGCAGATCCGACAACTCCGGTCCGCAATGGGCGCAGGTCGCCGCGTGATCCGCCACCTGTCGAGCGGTGGCCGGGTCGAGAGCCCCGTCGTGCAGATCCTGGAGGAGGTTCTGTTCGGGGGCGGCACAGGCAGGATAAGTGGTCATTTCGCGCTCGCCTGGTTTGGCGTCGGGTTCCCGCCCGGCGTTACAACCCATCCGCTCTCTTTCATCTGCCGCAGCAATCGGCCGGCTTCCTGCCGGCATCGGTGAACCTGGACTTTCACCGCACCCTCGGTTTTGCCGAGGGTCTGAGCGATGGCGGCATGCGTCGTCTCGTCGAAGTACACCCGGGCCAGCAGCTCCCGGCAGGGAGAGCCGAGGCTCGAGAGAAGGCGGTCCACGAGTCTCCGATTCTCCAACGTTTCGAGGCCGCGGGCCTGATCGGCGGGCGTGGAGCGCTGAGCGGCCTCGGGAGACTCATCGGCCTGCTCCTCGCGCCTCCGACGGATCTTCCGCCAATGGTCGATGGCGGCGCCATACGCCACCTTATGAATGTAGGTCGCGAGGGCGGCATCTCCCCGGAACTGGCCGGCCCGAAATGAAACCACCAGCCGGCGAAGGGCCTCCTGATGGACATCGGCCCGGGCTTCGCCGAGATTGAGGCTCCGGCCACCAAGCGCCCGGCTCACGGCCTCCTCGACGAAGCCAACCGCCGCGGGCTGGCCCTCGAGAAAGCCCAGGGGGATGTCCGTCTGCCGATCGGGGGGCGTCATGGGGGGTTGGCGGAGTCTCTTTGTAACCCTCGGTCGGCGTCAAACGCCAAACCATCAACTGTGGTGGTCTCCGGTTTGTTTCCGGGAGGAGCTTGCAGTTCGGGCGTCTCCACCTCTCTGTTCAACACCGGGGCGCAGTGGTTTGAACTCGCGTACCTTGTAAAGAATTGATGCTGCCTCTCCTCATCATCGCCGCCACCCTTGCGGACACCTCCGGCCTGTCCCTCACCGCACGTGCCCAAGCGCAGCGAAGAATCGAACAGGCCCGTTACGCCTTCGTGATCGGCAACACCCAGCCGTTCGACGAGCTCTACCCGCGATCGGTCTTCGAAGCCCGTGTGGCTCGCGAGGCCGCCGAGGAGGAGGTCCTGAAGCGCGTCTTCGGCATGGTTGTGACGCCGGCCCTTCTCGCGGAGGAGTTCGAACGCATCGAGACAACCACACGGGCGCCCGATCAGTGGGAGGCGATCAAGAAAGCCCTCGGCCACGACCGCCGCCTGATCGAAGAAGCCTTCTGCCGGCCGCCCCTGGTCCAGCGCGCGCTGCGGGCCCGGTTCGCTTTCGATCGCAACATCCACGCTCAACCCCACCAGAAAGCGCGGCATGCGCGCGCGAGCCTCCTTACGGGACGGGAGGTTCCGGGCGCTGCCATTCTTCGCCTCCAGCGCAGGCCTGAGTCGGCTCAGGATACGGACAGCATGATGGCAGCGGCCAAAGCCGAGGCCACCCGCCCCCGGTTCCTTCGGCCCGCCACCGAGCGCGACCCGCGGGCCCCGCAGCCGATCGACCCGGAGATCGCCGCGGTTCTGGAAAGGGAGCTGACTCGGCCGGGCGACGTCACCACGATCCTCGAAGAGCGAGATCAGTTCAGCGTATTCAAGCTCGTCGAAGCGGACAAGGACACCTGGAAGGTGACGGCGGTGCGTTTTCCGAAAGTCGACTTCGACGTCTGGTTCGCGAAGGTGCGTGGCGGCCCGAGGTAGGAATTCCCTGTAACCCAGGCCCTGGGTTCAACGCCCAATCCTCAAATCGCGCCCCGACCGGCGCGCTTCCTCGAGGAGGTCGTCGGTGAGAAAGAAGACTGCCCCGCTTCTTGCGTTCGTCTGTCTGCTGGCCGCCTTCGCCACAGGCGCCCCGCTCGGAACGGCGTTCACGTACCAGGGCCAGCTCAAGGACGACGGTCTTCCCGCGAACGCGGCCTATGACTTCCAGTTCAAGCTCTTCGACGCGGCCACTGCCGGCGCGCAAGTCGGATCGACCGTGCTCAAGGGCGACGTCGCGGTCTCGGGCGGCCAGTTCATGGTCAGCCTGGACTTTGGATCGACGCCGTTCGGAGGTCAGTCGCGCTTCCTCGAAATCGGAGTGAGACCGGGCGCCAGCGCCGGCGCCTACACGCTTCTCGGCGCGCGGCAGGAACTGACGCCATCGCCAAACGCCCTCTTCGCGGCCTCGGCGGGGAGTGCGACCACGGTGGCGGGGCTCACCTGCACCAACAATCAGGTGGCGAAGTGGAGCGGGTCCTCATGGACGTGCGGGGCCGATTCCAACAGCGGCGGGACCGTGACGTCGGTGGCGGCGGGCGCCGGACTGTCGGGAGGGCCGATCACCGGCGCGGGAACACTCTCCGTGGCCACAGGCGGCATCACGTCCGGAATGATCGCGAACGGTGCGGTGGGCGCGGCTCAGGTGAACACGGCGCAGGTGCAGACGCGGGTGACCAGCGCCTGTCCTCCAGGGTTGACGATTCAGACGATCAACCCCGACGGGACGGTGGTATGTCAGACGGCTTCTGCGCAGGCAGGCTTCTCGACGACGACCCTCGACAGCCCGAACAACGTCGGCGCCTACACCTCGATGGCGATCGGCGTCGACGGGCTCGGCCTTATCAGCTACTCAGACAGCGCCCTCGGCAACCTCAAGGTGGCTCACTGCTCGAACGCCGCCTGCACGACTGCCGCGATCTACACGCTGGATAGCGTCGGCCAGGTCGGCGCACACACCTCCATCGCGATCGGGGCAGACGGTCTCGGACTGATCAGCTACCAGGACGCCGCAAACGGGAACCTGAAGGTGGCTCACTGCGTGGACACCGTCTGCTCGACCGCCGGCATCGCCACCCTCGACAGCGCGGACAACGTGGGCCAATACACCTCGATCGCAATCGGGGCGGACGGACTCGGCCTTATCAGCTATTACGACGACACGAACGACGACCTCAAGGTGGCCCACTGCTCGAACCTCGCGTGCTCCACGGCCAGCGTCGCCACTCTCGACAGCGTGGGAAACGTCGGTCGATTCACTTCCATCGCGATCGGCGCGGACGGCCTCGGCCTCATCAGCTACCACGACGCCACGGAGGCCGACCTCAAGGTCGCTCACTGCTCGAACACTCTCTGCTCTTCCGCCACCACCGCGATCGTCGACAGCTCCGGGGGGCAGGAGACCTCGATCGCCATCGGCGCGGATGGGCTCGGCCTGGTCAGCTATCTGAGGGGCGGCCTGAGCGTGGCCCACTGCTCCGACACGGCCTGCTCGACCGCCACCACCTCCATAATCGATAACACGGTCGGCACAGTCTTCGGCACCGCGATCACCATCGGGGCCGACGGTCTCGGGCTGATCAGCTACCGAGGCAACCCGATCGGCCTGGCCGTGGCCCACTGCTCGAACACCGTCTGCTCGACCGCGAGCACGTCGACTCTCGATATCGCAGGGTTTTCGGGTTACTACCCCGCGATCGCGATCGGGGCGGACGGTCTCGGGCTCGTCAGCTATCACGATGCCGCGACCGGCGATCTCAAGGTCGCCCACTGCCCGAACCTCGAGTGCCGGCCTGCGGTCACCTCCGTCGCGGGCGGGTCGGGGCTTGTGAGCAGCGGCACTCAGGGAAGCACCGCAACGCTGTCCGTGGACTTCGCGGGCACGGGCGCTGCCACGACAGTCGCGCGCTCCGACCACAACCACAACGCCACCTACTCCTTGCTGAGCCACAACCACGACGCGGCATATTCTCCGTTGAGTCACGACCACTTCGGCCAGTCCTGGTCCGGCACAGGGCAAATGGTCCTTGGCCTGGCAGCGTCGAACAGCGGGGGATCCTGGTTCAACCTGCAAAACACCAGCACCGGCGGCAAGACATGGAACCTCATCGCCACCGGGTCGGGGAACGGTGAGGGCGCCGGCAAGTTCCTCTTCCGCAGCCAGAACGACTCGAGCGTCGTCATGACGCTCGACGGCTCCACCGCTCCGTGGGTCGGCGTCGGTACCTCCAGCAGGACCGCGGGGCGGCAGATCGAGACGTTGAGCGGCGGGTACCTCACAACCGGCGGAGCGTGGACCAACTCCTCGGATCGCAACCTCAAGGAGAACCTCGTGCCGGTGGCGGCGGACGATGTCCTCGCCCGTCTGGCCAGGCTTCCCCTCTATCGGTGGAACTATCGCAGCGAGCCGGACTCCCTCACCCACATCGGGCCTACCGCTCAGGACTTTGAGGCCGCGTTCGGCCTGGGGGGCGACGGCCGGTCCATCTCGACGATCGATCCGTCGGGCATCGCCCTGGCCGCGATTCAGGAGTTGAATCGAAAGACGGAAGCCCTGAGCGAGACGAAAGCCGAGGTCGCGCGGCTCAAGGAACAGGTGGCGGCCCTGGCCGCGGCGCTCGAACGTCTGACCTTGAAGGATGCGCGAACCGATCTCAAGGATCGGCGCTGAAGTGAGTGGCGATAAAAGTCCGGACCCGTTGGGCTACTATTGTAGGCACGAGGTGAGTATGCGCCTTCCATCCGTCGTTATCGCGGGCGTTTTCGCTCTGCTCGCGACCGGGGCTTTCGCCCAGCCGTACTCGATCTCCTGGTACACCGTGGATGGCGGTGGTCACGGCCCGATCACAGGCGGCGTCTACAGCCTGCAGGGCACGACGGGTCAGCCCGACGCCTCGGCCGCACTCACGGGCGGCGCGTACTCGATCGTTGGCGGCTACTGGGCCGGACTCGGCGCCAGCGCGCCCACGGTGGGAGGCCCCAGCGCAACCGCGGTGGCCAGCACCACCGCCACCTTGAACGCCAACGTCACTTCGGACGGCGGTGACCCGATCACGGAACGCGGCTTCGTCTTCTCGCTCAACGCCACCAACCCAGATCCACTGATCCTGGGCACGGGTGTCACCAAGGTCGTCGTCTCCGGAACAACCGGCGCCTTCTCCACGAACCTCACCTCGCTCAACACCGCCGCCACCTATGCCTTCAAGGGCTACGCGATCAACTCGATCGGCACGTCCTACACAACGGTCACGACCTTCATCACCGTCCCGCCGACGATCTCCATCTCCGACGTGACCGTCAGCGAGGGCGACTCGGGCGTCACCAACGCGGTGTTCACGGTCAGTCTGTCCGCCGCGAGTTCGCAAACCATCACGGTATCGGCGGCCACCGCGAACCTGAGTGCCATCGCAGGAATCGACTACACCGCGACCGGGCCTTCCACCCTGACCTTCAATCCGACAGTCACCACTCAGAACTTCTCCGTTCCGGTGCTGGGCGATAACGCGAACGAGTCAGACGAGATGTTCGAGGTAACCCTCTCGAGCCCCACCAACGCGTCCCTTCTCGACGGCCTCGGCTACGGGACCATCACCAACGAAGACCTCGCCCCCGCCTCGCGCGTGTTCGTCTCCGGGACGGGCAGCGATGCCGGCGACTGCGCGAACCAGACCACGCCCTGCCGGAACCTTGCCGCCGCCATGGGCCAGGTTGCGATCGACGGCGAGGTGATCGTCCTCTCGCCCGCCGAGTACGACACGGCGCCCATCCTCATCGGAAAGGGCCTCAAGATCACGTCTCCCTCCGGGACCGTGGCCTTCATTCGGCAGCCCATCACGGTGAACGCGCCGGGCGGCCGCGTCGTGCTTCGCGGACTCACCCTCAAGGGCGACGAAGTCGGAAACGCGGTGACCCTCAAGGCGGCCGATGCGCTTTCCGTCGAGGACACCACGATCGATTCCTGGTCCTGGGGCCTCCACGTCAACAGCAGCGCGGCGTCCAACGTCACGGTGGCGAACTCGGTGTTCCTGGCGAACCAGACCGGGGTGAGCGACTACCAGGGTTCAGGTCAGAACCGCCTGTCGATCAGCGACAGCCGGTTCGAGGGGAACAGCATCGGCCTCGATATCTACGGTGCGGTCTCCACGATCCGGCAGTGTCTCTTCACCCGCAACACCTCCACGGCGATCGTGGTCTCTCCCGGATCGGTGAATGTCCGCGCCTCCGAGTTCTGGGGGAACGGGATCGCCCTATGGACGATCTCCGGAGGAACCGCCCGGGTGAGCCGATCCCACGTCTTCGGAAACACCACGGGCTTCCTCGCCGATGCCGGGAGCACGTTCATCTCGAGCGGCACCAACGTGGTGCGGCGGAACACGACGAACACGTCGGGGACCATCACTGCGGTTCCCGAGCAGTAAGAAGATCGCGTCACCGGCAAACGCCCAGATCAGAGTCAGACGAAAGGCCGTGCCCTTCGGGGGAAGGAGTTGACATAATTAAAGTCGTACTTTAAAAATACAGGCATGCGCAGCATCCCCCGGCAGGCCGCGGATCTCCTCCGACGCATGCTCCGGACCTTCCCCGCGGTGCTGGTCCTCGGTCCGCGCCAGTGCGGCAAGACGACTCTGGTCAAGGAAACCCTTCCGCAGTTCGACCACTTCGACCTTGAAAAGCCCCAGGATCTGGGCCTTATCGCCGCCGATCCCTCGGGCTTCTTCGACCTTCACCCGAAACAAATCGTGATCGATGAGGCGCAGCGCCTGCCGGGCCTGTTCTCCGTCCTGCGCCCCGTGCTCGATTCGCGTCCGGCCAGGGGACGCATCGTTCTGACGGGGTCGGCGAGTCCGGACCTGGTGCGCGGAGTCTCAGAGAGCCTGGCCGGGCGAGTGGGCGTGGTCCATCTGACCCCATTCCTCGAGGAGGAAGTCGCGGGCACGAGCTACTCGAAACTCCGGGAGTTCTACGGAGGGTTCGCCCCTCTTCTGACTCTGAGATCCAATGACAGAAAGAGGCTTTGGCTGGAGTCCTACATCCAGCTCTTCCTCGAGCGGGATCTTCCCGCTCTGGGCCTCAGGCTCCCGGCCGCCCGGATGCGCCTTCTCTGGACCATGCTGACCCACGTTCACGGGAACCTCCTGAACATGTCCGACCTGTCTCGTTCGCTGGGCATTTCCGTCCCCACCGTGCAGGCGAACCTCGACGTCCTGGAACAGACGTTCATGATCCGGCGGCTTCCTCCGTTCTTCGCGAACATTCAGAAGCGGCTCACCAAGAGTCCAAAGATCTACATTCGCGACACCGGCCTGCTCCACTATCTCGCAGGCCTGCAGAACGAAGCGGCGCTCGAGACCTGGGATCGCCGGGGGGCTTCGTTCGAGGGTCTGGTGATCGAGGAACTGATCAGCCGCGCCCAGATCGACGATCCCGGGGCCCGCGCCTACTTCTGGGGCACGCACGGCGGCGGAGAGACCGACCTCCTTCTGGTATCCCGCGGCGTGATGACGCCGATCGAGATCAAGAGATCCCGCTCGGTCGATGCGCGCGAACTGAGCCCCCTGAGGCGGTGTATGGCCGACCTGGGACTCAAGCGCGGGGTGGTGATCTACCGGGGCCGGAGACGGGTGAGGCTCACAGCGGACGTGGATGCGATCCCCTGGGACGAGATTCGCACCGGCGGAGCGCCGTAAAGAAACGCGTCAATATGCGCCAATCCACGTCGCCTGGCCTGATCTAGACTCCTCAGATGCAGAAAACCATTGCCGCGGCCGCCTGTAGCGCCCTGATTCTCCTTCTCGGTACCGCCCCCACCTCGGCTCAACAAAGGCCTGAGGCGGACCAGTGCACGGTGCCGCCCGGCGCCCAGCCTCTTCTCCCCGCCCGTCTGATGGAAGGCATGGGCGAGACTCGGATGCCGGTAACCACGAACTCCGACGATGCGAGAAAGTTCTTCAACCAGGGCATCTCCCAGATGCATTCGTTCTGGTTCCTCGAATCCGAACGCTCGTTCCTGCAGGCCGCGACCCTCGACCCCGACATGGCGATGGCGTACTGGGGAATCTCGGTAAGTGCTGGTGGTGACTACCGGCCGGCGTTCCAGCTCCTGCGCGATCCTCTTGACGGTGGCCGGGCTCCCGGCAGCAACGACGGCACGCCTCCCACCGAGATCGCGCGCAGCGTCGGCGGCGCCGCTCTCTCCCCCGCGATCCGCGCCCGCGAAGCCATCGCGAAAGCGATGTCGCTGCGCGACAAGGTCACGCCGCGCGAACGCCTCTACATCGAAGCCGAGGCCGCGCGCCGCAACCCGACTTCGAAGAGCAAGGACGCGGATCACATCGCGGGCCTGCGCGCGCTGGTCACCGCCTACCCTGACGATCTCGAGGCGAAGTCGATCCTCGGCCTCGCCCTTTTGGACGGTTTCGAATCCGCCACCAAGGCTCCCCGCAAGAACACGATGGAGGGCCTCAAGCTCCTCGAGGAGATCGCGGCGAAAGACGACAACCACTTCGGCGCGCACCACTACCTGATTCACGGCTGGGAGGGCAGCACCACGCCCGAGCGCGCGTGGCACGCGAGCAAGCGTTACCCCGAACTCGTCCCCAACATTCCGCATGCTCTTCACATGCCGGGCCACATCTACGCGCAGAGCGACCGGATCGACGACGCCATCGCCGCCTTTTCTGCCGCCGCCGACAACGAACGCTCGTACCTGAAGGCCGACACGCTCTATCCAAACGGCCACCACGGGCACAACGTCCACTTCCTCATCCACGCCCTGAATCTCGACGGGCGCTACGAAGAGTCGATGAAGCAGATCGCGCACCTGATGAACGACTTCAAGGAGACGCCGCGCGAACGTCGCGGCAACAGCCAGCGCGTGACCTGGCGTCAGGGGTACTACGCCCTCGTCAAGACACTCGTCCGCTTCGAGCGCTGGAACGAGATCCTCGACGGCAAGACCATCCCGGTGTACGACCGGCCGGAGCAGAATGCCTGGCGCCTGTGGGCGCAGGGTCTCGCCTACGCCGCGACCGGCAAACGCGCCGAATCCCAGGCCGCGCTCAGAGAGATGACGGCGATCCTGCCGCGGCTCGACGCCTCACGACGTCCCCTGGGGATCGCCCAGATCGAACTCGAGGCCACGATCGCGGCGCACAAGGGTGATCGCAAGAAATCGCGCTACCTCTTCGCCAAGGCCGCCGATCTCGAGGCCGGCCTTCTCTACACCGAGCCACCTTCGTACCCTCGCCCCGTCGTGGAGGCGTGGGGCCACGCGGCGCTCATGATGCGCGACTACGGTTCCGCCGAGAAGGCCTACCGCACCGCCCTCGAGCGTGAGCCCGGCGGCGGACGCGCTTACTTTGGCCTCGCCGCGGCGCTTCGTGGTCTGGGGCGAATCGCCGATTCCGATGCGGCCATCAGTCAGGGCCGCAAGGCCTGGGACAAGGCCGACGCCGATCTCCCGCAGATGAAAGGCGCCATGCGGGCCGCCGCGGAGAGCGAAGGAGCTCCGAAGAATTAGCAGGGTCCGCTAATTCTCGAGGATCGTGCCCACGAGGTCGGCGATCTGGCGGCCTGAGAAACCGCGGCCCTCGACGCTCGCGCGGAGGCGTCCTTCGCGGTCGATGACCGCGGTCTGAAGGGTGTGGGTAATCAGACCCTGATCGGGCCAGTACTCGATCCCAAATGAGGCGCAAACCGCCGCGACTGCCGCCGGCGAACCGGTGAGGAAGTGCCAGGCCGGCACGTTTCCCCCATAACGCCTCGCGAAGTTCTTCAAGACCTCGGGCGTGTCGTATTTTGGATCGAAGGTGACGGTCAGCAGGGTCAGGTCCCGCCCCATCCGGTCCTGGTACCGCTTGCGAACCTCGGCCAGATTGTTGACCATGCGGGGACAGTAGTCGGGCAACGGACAGCGGCTGTAGATGAACGTGATCGCGACCACCTGGCCGCGAAGCGAGGCCAGCGATACAGGGGCGTCGTTCTGATCGGTCAGGGTGAAGTCGGGAACCAGCTCACCCGGTTTGATCAAGGTGGAGGCCGAAGGCGTCATCGTCAGCCCGGCATCCGCCGCTGCGGCGGAAAGGGGTTTGATCCGGTCGATCTGCGTGCCCCCGGCACGGGGCCGAAGGCGGAACTGAATCACATCGCCGGGCCGGACGCCGCGCATCTCCCTCACGTTCCGCACCGTGAAGGGCATGATCATCGCTTCCATGTACCCGAGGATCGGGTCGTGCGACACGGTCACCGTCGATGAAGCGGGATCGACGCGAAGAA
Source organism: uncultured Acidobacteriota bacterium (assembly GCA_964396875.1). GTDB lineage: Bacteria > Acidobacteriota > Vicinamibacteria > Fen-336 > JAGNNV01 > JAGNNV01. Next base: position 42,606 of record CAYNHK010000009.1, read on the forward strand.
CAAGGCCGCGCGTCTCATAAGTGGTGGCGCAGCCGGCGGCGGCGATCACGACGAAAGCGGCGAGAGAGCGGCGCACCGACGGGAATATAAGCCGGGCCTGTCGACCGGCCACAAACCGGACCCCGGCCCCGGTACGCCAGCAATAAAGTCACGGCCAAGGGCGTAGCATTCAGACCGTGGGAAACCGCCGACGTATCCCCGAACCTCCCCGCGGCCGTCTCGACGAGCCCGGCATCGTCGCCGCTTTCGCGCAGAGGATGATGTACACCGTCGCCAAGGACGTGTACACCGCCACCGACTACGACGCCTACATGGCGATCGCCTACTCGGTGCGCGACCGGCTCATGGAGCGCTGGTTCCAGACCCAGAGCGCCTACTACCAGGCCGACGCCAAGCGCGTCTACTACCTCTCGCTCGAGTTCCTGATGGGACGCGCTCTTTCGAACAACATCATCAATCTCGGCGCGCGCCACGCCCACGTCCAGGCGATGCGGCAACTCGGGTACGACCTCGAGGCGCTGCAGGAGAAAGAATGGGACGCGGGCCTCGGCAACGGAGGCCTCGGCCGTCTCGCCGCCTGCATCCTGGATTCGGCGGCCACCCTGGCCCTGCCGTTCTACGGCTACGGGATCCGCTACGACTACGGGATCTTCCAGCAGAGGATCATCGACGGAGCCCAGGTCGAGTTCCCCGACAACTGGCTGCGCTACGGAAACCCGTGGGAGATCCCCCGCACCGACGCCATCTTCCCGGTCCGTTTCTACGGGCGCAGCGAACACGTGGCCGGTCCCGACGGCATCGTCCGCGCGCGCTGGGTGGATACGCAGGAAGTGTGGGCCATGGCCTACGACACACCGGTCGCGGGTTTCTGCAACGACACCGTCAACACCCTCCGATTGTGGTCCGCCAAGTCGAGCCGCGAATTCGACCTGCGGGTCTTCAACCAGGGCGACTACGTGAGCGCGGTTCAGAACAAAACCGAGAGCGAGAACATCTCGAAGGTTCTCTATCCTCCCGACAATCAGGCCGCGGGCCGCGAACTTCGGCTCAAACAGCAGTATTTCTTCGTCTCCGCGACCCTCCAGGATGTTCTGCGCCGTTTCCTCAAGGCCGGCGCGCGCGACCTGGCGCAACTTCCAGACAAGGTCGCGATCCAGCTGAACGATACGCATCCGGTCCTCGGCATCCCCGAGCTGATGCGGATCCTCATCGACGAACACGCGCGGCCGTGGGACGAAGCGTGGGACCTGACCCAGCGCATCTTCGGGTACACGAATCACACCGTCCTCCCCGAGGCGCTCGAGCGATGGTCGGTCGACATGTTCCGCCGCCTGCTGCCGCGGCATTTCGACATCGTGGAAGAGATCGACCGGCGTTTCCGGGCCCACACTTCGGCCCTCGGCGATCAGGACCTCGTCCGCCGCACCGCGATCCTCGACGAAACCGGCCACATCCGCATGGCGCATCTCGGTTTCGTGGGCAGCCATGCCGTGAACGGCGTGGCCGCGCTCCACACCGAGATCCTCCGCCAGAAGACCTTCGCCGACCTCAACCGCGTGCTCCCCGGACGCATCTCCAACAAGACGAATGGCATCACGCCCAGACGCTGGCTGCTCGAGAGCAATCCCGGCCTCGCCGTCCTCATCAACGACGCGATCGGCTCGGGGTGGATCCGCGACCTGAGCGAACTTCGCAAGCTCACGCCGCTCGCCGAAGACCGCACGTTCCGAGCCGAATGGGCGGCCATGAAGCACGTGAACAAGCTGGTTCTCGCGGATCGGGTCAAGAAACTTCACGGCATCGAACTCGACCCGGACACGATGTTCGACTGCCAGGTCAAGCGGTTCCACGAGTACAAGCGGCAGCTCCTCAACACGCTGCATGCGCTCGCACTTCACGACCGCCTGCGTTCGAACCCGGCTGACTTTGTTCCGCGCACGGTGATCTTCGCGGGCAAGGCCGCGCCCGGCTACGCCACGGCCAAACTCTGCATTCAGCTGATCCACGCCGTGGCAAAGCGCATCGGTGAGGATCCGCTCACCAAGGGCAAGCTCGCGGTCGCATTCCTGCCGAACTACTCGGTGTCGCTGGCCGAGATCATCTTCCCGGCCTGCGAACTGAGCGAACAGATTTCCACCGCGGGCACCGAGGCCTCGGGCACGGGCAACATGAAAGCCGCGCTGAACGGGGCCCTCACCATCGGAACCCTCGACGGCGCGAACGTCGAGATCCGCGAAGAGGTCGGGCCGGAGAACATCTTCATCTTCGGCCATACCAAAGACGAGGTCGAAGCCCTTCAGGCCAGAGGCTATTCGCCCGAGGCGTTCCTCTCGAGGAGCGAGGACCTTCGCCGCGCCATCGATACGATCGCGAACGGCTCCCTCGACGGAGGCTCCGGGCTCTTCCGCCCGATCGTGGACGGGCTGCTGGGCGAGGACAAATATCTCCTTTGCGCCGATTTCGACTCGTACGTCTCCTGCCAGCGCCAGGTGGCCGCCGTTTATTCCCGACCCGACGAGTGGTGGCGGATGTCGATCCTGAATGTCGCCGGAATGGGGAAGTTCTCCTCGGATCGGACCACGAAGGAGTACGCGGACGGGATCTGGAACGCCCAGCCCGTTCCGGTGTTGTAAACTCCCCTGCTCTCACGTTCCATCTTCGGGCTTCCTGCCCTTTGATGGACGAGGGGATCATGGGTTCAGGGAGCCGTCGCGCACCCCCTGGCTTCGTCACCGCCTCGACCCGTTGAATATCAAAGTGTGACGGACCTTTGGCCATAGGGGCCTCGGTCATCAAGAAAGAGACACAATGCCTCGCGTAAAGCGTGGTTCCGCAAGACGGAACA
>CAYNHK010000010.1:0-44917 GCA_964396875.1 uncultured Acidobacteriota bacterium
CATCGACGATCAGATGCGCGACAAGGTCAAGGTCACGGTCATCGCCACCGGTTTCCGCCGCTCCGCGCTCCCCGTGACACCGGTCGACCTTTCGAACTACCGATTTGGCGACGCCACCGCACCCGCAGCCTCGACCCCGAGCACACCGCAGGCCCCCGCCGCGCCCGCCCAGGCCGCGGCGACGGCACCGGTCAATCCGTCGTCCTTCTATCGCAAGACACCGCAGCACCCGCTCGCCGCACCCACGGGAACGGATACGTCGAACCTCGACGTGCCCACGTTCCTGCGCAAACAGGGCAACGGCTGATAGGCAGGAACCGGCGCGCCCCTATAACGTGGGCGCTTGGTCAAAACGCTGCCAGTTTCCGGTGACAACGGTTTTCGAGGTTCCCGCCTCGAGACCGAGATCCATTTGCGACCCAGGAAGTCCCATGGTTCGCTGAGGGTCGTTCTCGCCTACCCGAATCTCTACTACGTCGGCATGTCGAACCTCGGCTTCCAGGGGGTTCACGCCCACTTCAACAGCTTCGACGAGATCGTCTGCGAGCGCGCCTTCCTGCCCGAAGAGGAGGAACGCGGCTCGGTGCGGACATTGTCGAGCTTTGAGACCGGGACACCGCTGCGCGACTTCGATGTCGTCGCTTTTTCGGTGGCGTTCGAGAACGACTATCTCCACATCGTCCAGATGCTGCGGATGGCCGGGATTCCGTTGCGTGCGAAGGATCGCGGTCGCCGCGACCCGCTCATTCTGATCGGCGGGTCCGCCACTTTCCTCAATCCCGAGCCCCTCGCTCCTTTCGCGGATGTGATCGCAATCGGCGAGGGTGAAGTGCTCGTCCCGAAGATCGTGGAAGCGTGGCGCGGCCACGGCAGCCCGCGTCTCGGCCTCGACACCCTCAAGGAGAAGGACGGTTTCTATGTGCCCGCGCGGCACGAAGTCCACTGGAATCCCGATGGCTCGATCGCGCGCGTGGAAGGCCCCGGCCGGGTGATGCGGCAGCGCGCGTATCCGGGGGCCATGGATCTGCCCCAGACCACGATCCTCACTCCGCATACCGAGATGTCGATGAAGTTCATGATCGAGATCTCGCGCGGCTGCCCATGTATGTGCCGGTTCTGTTGGGCGGGCTACAACTACCTCCCGGTGCGCGGCTTCTCCCGCAAGACCATTGTGGAACGTGCCCGGGAGGTCCGGCAGTTCACGGACAAGATCGGTCTCGTCTCCACCGCGGTGTGCGATCACCCCGAGATCAACGAGATCGTCGACGATTTGTCTGGCCTCGGTTTCCAGGTGTCCGTCGCATCGCTGCGGCTCGACGACCTTTCGCCCGAATTCGTGTTCAAACTCGTCGACACCGGCGTCGAGGGTCTCACCCTCGCCCCCGAATGCGGTTCGGACCGGATGCGGAAGGTTCTGAACAAACAGTTCACGAACGAGGACATCCTGGCCCGCGCGCGCTGGATCTTCGAGAACGGGATTCAGAACCTCAAGCTCTATTTCATGGTGGGACTGCCCTTCGAGACCCACGCCGACGTCGAAGCGATCGTGACCCTCACCGAGCAGATCCGCGAAATCATGCTCGAGGTCGGCAAGCCACGGGGCCGGATCGGCCGGATCCACCCTTCGGTGAATCCCTTCGTGCCTAAGCCCGGCACGCCGTTCCAGTGGCTCAAGATGGAGAACGTCAAAGAAACGGACGACAAACTCCAGTACCTTCGCAAGGCGTTCGCGAAGATGCCGAATGTCGAAGCGATCTGCAAGAGCGCACGCACCGGGTTCCATCAGACGATCCTGGCCCTTGGCGACCGACGCGTGGCCGACGCGCTCGAGTACGCGGTCCTCAACGACTGCGACCTCAAGCGAGCCACGAAGGCCGTGGGCCTCGACCCGGCGTTCTACGTCTACCGCGAGAAGCCCAAGGATGAAGTCCTGCCCTGGGACACCATCGACAATGGGGTCAGCCGCGACTACTTCTGGAAGGAACTCGAGAAGTCCCGGAAAGAGGCGCTTTCACCGCACTGTCCAGAGATCCAAGGCTGCATCCGCTGCGGTGTCTGCGAGGACATGCCGAACCCGACCTACGCGCTCCCGGAAAAATGGAAAGCGCTTGGAACCCCGCCGCGGTATCTGAAGGTGACGGCAGAGACTTAAGCCGGCGCCGTCAGCTTTTCGCGATCGCGAGCAGTCGCGGTATCGCGGCCATGTCGACGTTGCCGCCGCTGATCACGACCCCCGCCTTCTTCCCTTTGAGATTCACGCGGCCCGAAAGCGCGGCGGTCGCGGCGAGCGCACCCGTCGGCTCGACCACGATCTTCATTCGTTCCCACAGTTGGAACATCGTGGCCGCGAGGTCGCGATCGGTCACGGTCATCATGTCGTGGACCTGGGCCATGACCATCTGGAACGTCAGTTTTCCGAGCGAGGGAGTGCGCGCGCCGTCCGCGATCGTTTCCGGGTTCATGACGGTCTGTAGCGTTTTCGTCCGGAACGAGCGGGTCGCATCGTCACCCGCTTCAGGCTCCACGCCGATGACCTTGCAGCCGGGGGAGACGGAGGCGGCGGCCGCGGCGCAACCGGAGACAAGGCCCCCTCCGCCCACGCAGACGAACAGATAGTCGAGCGGCCCGGTCTCGGTCAGCAGCTCGAGGGCCACCGTGCCCTGGCCGGCGATCACATCCGCGTGGTCGTAGGGCGGAATCGTGACCAGACCCCGTGCGTCGGAGATCTGCTTCCCCAGGGTTTCCCGATTGGTCTCGTTGCGGTCGTAGAGAACCACTTCGGCCCCGTATTCACGCGTGGCGCGGACCTTCACTTCCGGGGCATCGTTCGGCATCACCACCACGGTGGGGACATCGAGGAGCCGGCCGGAGAGCGCTATCGCCTGGGCGTGGTTTCCAGAGGAGAACGTGAGCACACCGCGCCGGCGTTCCTCCTCGGTGAGCCTGGAGAGAGCGTTGAAGGCGCCGCGGAACTTGAAAGCACCCGCGCGCTGGAAGTTCTCGCACTTGAAGAAAACCGAACCGCCGGTCTGCCGGTCGATGGTGGACGACGTCAGAACCGGGGTACGGTGGGCGTGCCCCCGAATGCGCCCGGCCGCGGCTTCAATGTCAGCGAAAACGACAGGAAGCGGCGGCAACCTAAAGAGTTCTCAGAATCAGGCTACGTCGCGGAGTTTGAGACCTTCGTCCTTCAGCGTCTTCAAAAGACCCTTCTTCTGGATCGTCCGAAGCGCCGACGTCGAAATTTTGAGCCGAACCGTCTGACCCGTCTCCGGCACGAAGATCCGCTTCGTGATGAGGTTGGGAAGGAACTTCCGCTTGGTGCGGTTGTTCGCGTGGGACACGTTGTGCCCACTCATCGGTTTTTTGCCTGTGATCGCGCAGCGTCGCGCCATGACTTGTTGCCTCCAGCAGGAATCCCGCCCGGAACGGCGCGGGGAGCCGCCTATTTTGCCACAGGTTGGTGGTTTGCCGCCTCCTGGAGGCGGTGATGCGCGAATTCAGCCAGAACCGGCGCCACCAGACCCTGGGCGATCTCGTTTGGATGCAGGTCGCTTGGATGAACCCATAAAGAGGCGGAATCACGGCCCTTGAGCGCCGGCAGCAGGTCCACGAAGGGGATGCCGGATCGCTCCACTCCCTTCTTGATCTGGGCGTGGGCGGCCTCGAAGGGATACTCCCGGCCGGGTTCGAGGCCCACCAGAAGCGGCCACAAAGCGACGCCGAACGGTATTCCCTTCTTCGCGAGTTTCTCCCTGATCCGATTCAAGGAGGCGCGCGTGCTCATCCAACCGCCCCGATTTTCGTCGGAATAGAGAGAGCGGTACCAGGCGGTGGCGTCCCTCGATGCCTGGTAGTTCTCGTATCGATTGGCCAGAAAGCCGGCCAGGTACGAATGTCTTTCGATCCAGGTGGGCGCTTTCTGACGAACCATGATCCAGTCGTTCACACGCGGCCACCGGCTCGTGAGTTCCTGGTCGCGATCGGCGTCGTTCAGGACGAGCGCCAGAATCACCGCATCGGGAGACAGCTCGAGAGCCGGGTCGATCAGTTCCTCGAGTTGCGGAAAGTCCAGCGCGCGCACGCCGAGGTTGAAGGCCTCGACAGAGCCCTCCTTGCGGCGGAGCAGGCCCTCGGCGAGCCGCACCGACGAGAACGGCTCCATGACCCCCATTCCTTCGGTAAAGGAATCGCCCACGAACACCACCCGCTTCGTGCCGGGCGGTTTGGGCGTGAACTCACGTTCCCGGAAACCCCGCGAGTTGTACTTGAAGACCACACCCACCGGGTTGGTCTTGCGCGCTTCATCGACGCGCCTGAAGTTCTCCGCGATCAGTCGCTCGCGTGTTTCGTTCGACGTCAGATCGACCGGGAACGACTTCCGGGGATTGCTGGGATAGAGGTCAATAACGGTATGACTGGCGCGGCCGGGGAACAACACGTCCGGCCCGTTTGAGATCCGGAAGATGCGACCCGGCTCCGTCGCCTTGATGTCCAGAATCCGAAAAGCGCCTTCGGCCAGGAGCAGAGCGGCCAGGGAGCCAAGGGCCATCGAGAGGAGCGCCAGCCGACGAGCGGACGTTCTCGGGTGTGGAAGCGGGGCGTCGTGGTCCACGCTCAATTGTTCGCGGAGGCGCCAGGTCCGAGGGCGTCCTTGAGCCGCGCCATCGAATCTGCGGAGAGAAGCCTGAGCCGCGTGAGGTTCTTCGCCCCGGCGCGGGCCAGCGAGGACGCGGAGACCGCGTCGGCGAGTATCACGTCCGAAGCATCGAGGAAGCGACGCCACAACCGCTCGTTTTCGAGGGCGCAGGTCTGGATCTCGAAATCCTCGGAGAGGACGCTCTTGAGAGACACGCGGGCGAACGAGAGAAAGAGCGGACTCTCTGATACGACCAGCACCATGCCGGAGGACAGACCGGCCGGGAACACCTTGTCGGGGGTGGGAACGCTGAGGGTGAAAACCACCAGCTTTCCAAGCGACGCCACACCCTCGACCCGCCCCACATGGTAGGGAAGAACCGCCACCACAAGACCGGCGGCGAGTCTTGGATTGGCATCCAGTTCATCGAGGGTCGCGGTGCGAACCTGCGTTCCGAGCGCTTCCTTGATCTCACTTGCGTAGACCATGGCCATCTCACTCGATGGGTCGACGACGAGAATTCCCTCGGCCGCGCGGGGCTCGGCGAAGCGCGCCACCGCGGACAGAATGTCTTCCTTGCCCAGACCCGTGGCCACTGCCTCTTCCACGGCGGCGCGAAGCTTCATCGCCACCGTCGATTGCAGGGCGGTCCGGCGTGGCCGGGGCTCGACGAAGACTCCCGAGCCCGAACGAACCACCACATGCCCGGAGGCCGAGAGATCGCGGTAGGCCGCCGAGATGGTGTTCGCATGGACCTTGAGCTTGCGGGCCCAGGTTCGGATGGGGGGCAGGCGGGAGCCGCGGGGCAGTTCGCCGGAGAGCATGGCGAGTTCGATCTGGGCCCGGATCTGGTCTTTGACGGGAACGCCCGAGTTCCGTTTTATTCTGACCAACATCGCCACCTCGCTCAGGAGGGACTTACTGACGGCGCCCGTGAAGACTTACCGGTCCCGGCTCAGACTCCCTGCGGACGCAGGAGGGCCGGCGAGCCCAGAAGGGGCGCGTCGTCACGATCCGAAGACACGGTGTCCGAGAGATGGTCCGAGACCTCGACAATGCGCCTCTCCTCGGCCCGGCGCCGCTCCTGAAGCTCGGCGAAACGCTCCTCGGCTTCTTTGATCTCCCGGCGCAGCCTCTCGACTTCGGCGCGCTTCTCAGTGACGAAGGCGTCGAGTTCCTGCCGGGCGCGCACCACCGCTTCTTCCGCGCGAAGGCGCTCGGCCTGCATCTCGGCTTCCTTGGCGAGGGCGAAACGCTCGATCGCGTGATCGCGTTGAACCGCGTCTTTCAAGACGTCGGTGAACTCGACGCCCGCGGCCTCGAGTGCGGCGAGGACGGCGGCGGCGCGCTGCTCGGGACGAATGGCCACGAGGCGGGGATGGTTCAACATCGACTCGACCTTGTCGATCCCGTACCCGTGCGGCGGCGGCTCGATGCGGGCCTCGCGATACACCTCACCGAAGTCCATGATCTCCGCGGGGAGTTTTGAGGGAGGCATGTCCGCGGGCTTGTGGTCGTAGGCCTGAGGCAGGATCTCGACGAGTCTCTCGCTCGAACCGTCGGCAAGGCCGGTGGGCTCGATCAACCGAACGCCCCGGCCCACGAGATTACGGACTTTGCTCATGACTCGGTATCCGTCTTCTGGCCTTCGCGAAGCCTCTTGAGGGCATCCACCGGGTTGGCGGCGCCGTCTTCCACAAGGGCGGCTTTACCCCAGCCCGCGTTCCGCGCCTCTTCGGCCGCGGCTTTGAGGGCCATCTCGAGACCGGACTGCGACAGCGGGCGGGTGTCTGCGCCCACCTCGCCGTGCTCGACCGGCTCGACGGGCGTCACCGTCACGGCTTCGACCACAGGGGCGGGCGGCGCGGCTTCCTGAACGGGGGCCACTTCCGGGGCGGGCGGCGGTTCGGGGGCGGGGGCCTCTTCACGAGAAAACGGGCGCATTTCGATGGTCGCATCGAAGCGCTCGATGACTCGCGCGGCCTGCGAAAGGGCGGGGCGCGACTCTGCCACCGGCGAAGGAAGCTGCTCGACGAAATATGCCAGGGAACGGAACAGGCGGTCCTGCTCCATCCGCTTGCGGATCTCGAGGTCGGACTGCGCGCGTACCGCGGCGGTGCTCCCCTGGGCGAGGCGCTCGATCTGGCTCTGCTTCTGACGGGTGAACGTCTCGACCGTGTCCTGGAGCGCCTCGGCGCGGCTCTCGTTGCGGGAGCGCAGGCTCTGAAGCTCGAGAGCCTTCTCGGCCTCGTAGGCGGCAAGAGCCTTGCGGCGCAGCACGGCGTCTTGAGAGACGTCGGAAGGCGGAACACCCGCGGCATCGAGGGCGGTCAGAAGGGCGCTTCGGCGGACGTTACGATCGAGGCCAACCAGACGCCGGCTCGTGAGCAGGCGATAAACGCGTTCGACTCCGTAGCCATGAATCGGCGACTTGATCCCCGCCTTGCGATAGACCTCTTCGAAATCGGAAACGGGAATCTGGGGCGGGGCGGGCACCGCCATCGCGGCGGGAGCCGGGGCGATCGCCGCGTCCTGTGCGCTCGGCCGCACCCAGTTCTCAGGACTCACGACAGGTGCGGCCTGCTCAGGTGCTGGGGCAGCAGCTGTCTTCAGTGAAGTCAAAGGCGCCGCTTCGTCGAACTTGGGTGCGGGCGCAGCGGGGGCGGGAGATACGGCCGGGGTCGCAGCGGCGCGGACCGAGGGTTTGACCCGCTCGAACTCCGGGATGGGAAGCGAGTGCGAGGATGCGGCGATCGCCTCCGGGGTGGCCTCTCCGGGCGCGCCGCGTGGGCTCTCGTCGGCGGTGTCGCCGCGTTTCCAGGAGGTCGCGCGCGACGACGTGGGCGCCACCGTCTCTTCGTCAGGATTCCACTCGAAAGACGAATCCTCCTTGGGCGAGACAGCACCCTCTGGTGGCGTCGATTCGAACACCTTGTTGAAGAGATTCTTGAGGGGATTCATGGGGAGTCGGACGGCGCTTCAAGCTCCGAAGCTGACTTGTATCAGCGGGCCAGTTTCAAGTCAAACCGGGGAAGGACCGCTATTCTCTCAAGGTCCGCCGAATTGTAGAAATCGGCCCCTGTGCTAAGAAGCGAGAGATGCCGGCGCACAAGGAAGCTGCCCTCGAGGCGTACCGGGCCAAACGCGCGGCCTCCCAGACCCCCGAACCTTTTGGCGGCCTTGGGCTTCCCGACGAGACCGACTGGACCAAACCCCGGATGTTCGTGGTCCAGAAACACGCGGCGACCCGGCTCCACTACGACTTCCGACTCGAGTGGCGCGGCACACTCGTGAGCTGGGCGATTCCCCAGGGCCCGTCCACCGACATCGCGGAAAAGCGGCTCGCCATGATGGTCGAGGACCATCCGGTGGAATACGCCGACTTCGAGGGCGTCATTCCCAAGGGCAACTACGGCGCCGGTGAAGTCATCGTCTGGGACAAGGGTCTCTGGCTTCCCCTCGAGGACCCGGAAGAGGGATTCGAGAAGGGGAAGCTGCTCTTCGAAATGCGGGGCTTCAAGCTGCATGGGCGCTTCACGCTCGTGCGCACAAAGCGGCAAGGACAGAAGGACTCAAAAGAATGGCTGCTCATCAAGAAGCCGGATGCCTACGCCGGCGCCGAAGGGGCCCGCTTCCTCACCCCCGAGTCGATCTACTCTGGTCTCACCCTCGAAGAGATCCAGAACGGCTCGAAGAAGGCGGCGGCGATCCGTGAACGTCTGTTGGCACTCGGAGCCCCGCGCGCACCGGTAGAGCCCGCACCCGATTTCATGCTCGCGGAAGACGCGAAAGGACCGTTCTCCGATCCCAACTTCATCTACGAACTCAAGTACGACGGTTATCGCCTGCTCGTGGTCATCGAGGACGGGAAATGCGAACTCGTCTATCGGCGAGGGAGCAAGGCCACCGAGCTCTATCCGGAGATCGCGCGCGCCGCGTCGCTTCTCCCTTTCTCGCGCCTGATCCTCGACGGCGAACTCGTGTGCCTCGACGACAACGCTCGGCCGAGCTTCTCGCGATTGCAGCAGCGATCGCAGCTGCGACGCACCGCGGATGTGGCCGCGGCCACGGTGAGACTGCCCGCGACCCTGCAGACCTTCGACATCCTCGCCTTCGAGGATTTCGACCTGCGCTCGCTGCCCCTGCTCGAACGAAAGAGTCTTCTGCGCGACGTTCTGCCAAGGGCCGGTCCGTTGCGTTTCGTCGATCACATCCCGCAGGAAGGCGTGCTTTTCTACAACGAAGTCGAGCGCATGGGCCTTGAGGGCGTGATGGCGAAACGCGCCGATTCGAGGTACCGCGCGGGGCGAACGAGCGACTGGCAGAAACTGAAGACCGACAAGACCGCGGACTTCGTGGTCATCGGAATGACGCCGCCCGAAGGTGCGCGCACCGGCTTTGGAGCGCTGCACCTCGCGGCCTACACGCGGGCGCCTCTGGAAGCGGGCGGGATCCCGAGCGAACCGCGCCTCGTCTACGCCGGCCGGGTGGGAAGCGGTTTCACCGAAGACCAGCTCAAGGACTACAAGAGGCTGCTCGAGAAGGATGTCGTGGCGGTGGCGCCCTGCGCCATTGTCGATGAGCCGAAGGGCAGCACGTACGTGGCCCCGCGTCACGTGGTCGAAGTCCGTTTCAAGTCGTGGTCGACGCAGAGTCTCCTGCGTCAGCCTGTGTTTCTTCGCTGGCGCGACGACAAGCCGCCCGAAGAGTGCGTGAGGCCCGGCGAAGATTTCGCAACGACGGAAGAGACGAGGGAAGCCAGAGAGGCTGAGCCGCTGGTGGTCGACAAGGCGGTCCGATTCACCAATCTCACCAAGGTCTTCTGGCCGGTCTCGGATGTGAACACGGTCGCGTACACGAAGGGCGATCTCATCGACTACTACCGCAACGTGGCGCCCTGGTTCCTGCCCTACCTCGCGGACCGGCCGATCACCCTCACCCGTTATCCCGACGGCATCCACGGTAAGAGCTTCTTCCAGAAGGACGCGCCGCCCTTCATTCCCGGCTGGATGCGCACCGAGCGCCTGTGGAGCGAGGACACGGGGAAAGAACTCGACCTCATCATCGGTGGGGACCGCTCCGCGGGCGACCTCGAGACCCTGCTCTTCATCGCGAACCTCGGCGCCATCGTCCTGCACGCGTGGAACGCGCGCGCGTCCGATCCGGCCCGACCCGACTGGATCATTCTCGACCTCGACCCCAAGGAAGCGCCTTTCGAGCACGTGATCGCCCTCGCCCAGGAAGCCAAGGCCCTGTGCGACGAAATCGGCCTGCCCTGTTTCGTCAAGACCACGGGCTCCTCCGGTCTCCATGTTCTCGTGCCCACGGGAAGTGCGTTGACCCACGACCAGTGCAAGACGTTCGCGGAGTTGCTCGCCCGCGTGATCGTCACGCGGCGTGACACAATCGCGACCATCGTGCGCATCCCGGCCCATCGCGGCGGCAAGGTCTACATCGACTTTCTCCAGAACGGCCACGGCAAACTGCTGGTGGCGCCGTTTTCGGTTCGGCCGCTGCCCGGCGCGCCGGTGTCCATGCCTCTCGAGTGGTCCGAGGTCCGCGAAGGACTCACGCCACGCCAGTTCACGGTGACAAACGCGGTCCCGCGTCTTCAGGCGCTTGGCCACGACCCTCTGATCGGCGTGCTCAAGGAAAAGCCGGATCTGCTGAGCGCGCTTGGGAAGCTTGGAGAGCGCGTTGGCTGAGCCCCTCTTCTTCTTCGACGGCGCGGACGTGGAAGCAGCGAGGGGAGCCACGAGTCGGGGCGAGCGCGTGATCGCCTTTTCGGACGCCGCCTCGAACCGGCTTGGTGCGGCCACCCTCCCCTTTTCCCGATCGATCGAAGCCCTGGGCGACGATCCCGAAATGCCGCTCTATCGCGCCGCCGCGGACTGGACGCAGGCCTTCGGCACCAAGGCAGTGGACGGAAGCGCACAAACGCTCAAGGAAGCGCTTCGATACCGCGAAACCACACTGTGGTGGTGGGCCGAGCTGTATCTGCACCACAACACCGACGCGGCGCGGCGGGTCCGCTTCCTCGAAACTGCGTCGCGGGTCATCGAGCGCTTCGACGGGTCGGCGGTTCGGACGCATGGCCTAGCCATGGACGAGACCCTCCTGCTCGAGCGTCTGGCCACGGCCAGGAAGCTCGGATTCGCGCGTGGCCCCGCCAAAGGAGAAGTCCATCCGGCCGCGCGGTCGGCGATGACCGCGGGGCTGCTCGAGGCCTCGAAACTCGTGGCCACCGCGGCGAAGGGGAGGGGCGAGCACGATGAACGGCTCCTTTCGAAAGCGGTGGTGTTCGTGTCCCACGCCGCGTTCTGGAAAACCCGAAAGGGGAAAGACGGACGCGAGGAGAACTACGAGCACTACCTGGATGCGCTGCTCAACGAATCGAGGCAACGCGGCATTCCGATGGTGACCCTGGGCGTTGGACCGCAAACCACGTTCAGAACCCGGACCACGGGCGAGAAGTGGAGAGAACGGCTCACCCGAAAGCTCCCGAAGGACGAGCGGTATGTCCACATCAACCGCTTCGTCACCCCGAAGGTGGCCGCGGCCGCGCTGAAGGCGTTCGGAAATGCGCTCTCCATCCGCAACCGGTTCCAGAACGCGGCGTCGCTCAAAGCAGCGTTCTCTCATCGCGGCGTCTCGTTCGACGACCTCTCCCACGAAGATCTGGGCCGAACCCTGCTCCATCAAGTGCCCTGGGCGGCGCGCTGCCTGATCGAGTTCGAGGCTGCGTTTCGCGAGTTGGACCCTCGCCTGGTGTGCCTGTACGCGGAGAGTTCCGGTCTCGGACGAGCGGCGATCGAAGCGGCGCGAACCCTCGGTGTGAAATCGCTCGGTGTTCAGCACGGGATCCTGTATCCCAACTACTTTTCGTACGAGAGGACCGCCGAGGACGTGAGGCACGGCACGCCTCTCGCCGACACGACCGCCATGTACGGCGACGACGGCGTCCGTCTCCTCGAGGACACCTTCCGCTATCCGAAGGGCCGGGTGGTCTCGACCGGCTCGCCGCGATACGACGCTCTCGCCGCGGAGATTCGAACCGTGAACCGCGACGAGCGCCGCCGCGACCTCGGCGTCTCGGCGCACGAAAAACTGGTCGTCTTGGCCAGTCGATACGCGGGCATACGCGATACCCACAAGGCGTCCGGGCCAGCGTTCGCCGGGTTGCTGGCCGCGATTGAAGGAATCGAAGGCGCGCGTCTCATCGTGAAGCCCCATCCCGCCGAGCCGAAAGACGCCTACGACCAGGACATCGCGGCCTCCCTGCTGGGGAAACGTGTGCGCGTCATCGCGGATCGCTCCCTCACCGACATCCTCCCCGCCGCCGATCTTCTCGTGACCGTGGAGTCGCTCTCGGCCACCGAAGCGCTCGTGGCCGGCGTGCCCGTCGTGGTCCTTCGACATCCCTCCAACCTGCGGGACGTGGTCGCGAGTGGGGCTGCGCTCGGCGTGCCGGACGGCGCGGATCCACGTCGACCGATCGAGTCGTTGCTAACGGACGAGGCGTCTCGCGCCGCGTGGCGAAGGTCGAGGGACGCTTTCTTGAAGGACGTCGCCTGCGGCGTCGACGGACAGGCTCTCAATCGGCTGCTCGGCCTGGTGTGCGCGATGGCGGATCTCGAGGAAGCGCCGGCGCCCGGTCAGTAACGCGCAGCCGTCTGGGGGGCCTGCGGCCTTACCCGAAAGGCGAGACTGATGCGCTCGCCCACTGGATCCTCCGTTTTCGGGATTCCGTGATCGTAGTGAATCTGCGTCTCGTAGCTCATCACGAAAAGGCTCCCACGTTCGAGATCCGTGTGGAAGGCGCGGCGTGGAGGCTGTTTCGCGCGAATGGTCATCCTTCTGGTGGAGCCGAGGGAGAGCAACGCGATCGGCTGTCCACGTTCCAATTCGTTGAGGTGATCGTTGTGGGGAGCGACGCTGTCGTGGCCGGAGCGATAGAGGTTGAGGCCAACGCTGGTGAACGGTACGTCGAGCGCACGCACAACCCGCTCCGCAGCCAGGCGAAGGCATGGAGGCAGAGGTCCCTCCGAGCCGTCGAGACGGTAGCGCGCGGTCAGCCGCGGCACATCGAGTTCCCGGTCGTACATGACGCGTCGTTCCGCTTTCCATTCCGCCATGCGGCGGAGTTCGCGGAACCAATGGTCCGCCTCGTACTCCGACACGAAGGCGGGCGTGTAGACGATCCGACCGCGTGCGTCGTTCACGAGGACGGTTTCACAGGGTTCAAAAAGGGAGAGTTGGGCCATTTGGAACATTTGCCTTATTTTCGCCTCAATACTGCCAGATCGGGTCCTATCGCGTCCACACTGCTAGGCTTAACTCGCACCCATGAATCCCACAACGATCCGCATCGGATCGCGCGAAGTCGGCTCCCCTCTTCCCTGTTTCGTGCTCGCCGAAGTCGCCTCCGCACATGAGGGATCGGCTGATCAGGCGCTCAAGATGCTCGACGCGGCGTTCCGCATGGGAGCCGATGGAATCAAGTTCCAGCTCTTCAAGGCCGACCGCCTGGTGGTGAACCGGCATCCTTCAAGGAAAGACTTCGAGCAGATCGAACTCACGGACAAGGAATGGCGGAAGGTGCTCACCCAGGCGAAGGGATCAGGCCTCGCGCTCTTTGCGGAATGCTTCGATGCGCCGTCCCTCGAACTCGCGGTGGAAGCGGGGGCGGACGCCTACAAGGTCCACACCACCGACATGGAGAACAAGGATTTCATTCGCGCGGTCGCGGATGTGGGCAAACCGATTTTCTTCGCGACGGGCGGCGTCCATGAAGAGGCCCTCGCGGACGCTCTCGCCATTGTCGGCGCCCGCGAACTTGGCCTGCTCTTCGGTTTCCAGACCTTCCCCACCCCGGTCGAGGAGATCCGGTTCCGCGAACTCGAGAGCATGAAGTCGCGGTATCGCGTCCCCATCGGTTTCCTCGATCACACCGACGGCGGCACGCTCTTCGCGCTCATGGCCCCCGCACTCTCGGTGTCCTATGGCGCCGACCTTGTCGAGAAACACTTCACACTCGACCGGTCGAAGAAGGGCTTCGACTACCAGTCTTCGCTCAACCCCGAGGACTTTCACCGCATGGTGGAGATGATCCGCACCGCCGAACTGGCGCGGGGCGAAGCCGGCCAGCCGATGTCTGTGGCCGCCGACGGCTATCACCGCAAGATGGCGCGTTTCATCGTGGCGAAGACACTCATCGGCCGCGGCGACGTGATCACGGCCGAAAAACTCGACTACAAGCGGATCGATCCCAACAAAGATCCCGGCCTCTCGCCTCGGGATATGAACCGGATTCTCGGCCGCCACGCCAGGCACCCCATCGAAGCCGACGCGACCATCCGCGAGGACATGCTCGATTGAGCCGAACCGTGTGCCTGGTGACCGCGCGCATGGCTTCTGCGCGCTGTCCCGGCAAGGCGCTCCTGGAACTGCTTCCCGGCGAGCCGCTTCTCGCGGTTCTCATCGCCCGAATGCGGACGTCGAAAACGGTCGACGAGGTGGCGCTCGCAACATCGGTGCATCCGGAGAATGACGCCATCGCGGACCTTGGCAAGAATCTCGGCATTCGCGTCTTCCGCGGTGAAGAGGAAGACGTGCTCAAGAGGCACATCGGAGCCGCGTGGGCGTTCGACGCGGGCACCGTAGTCCGCGTCACCGGAGACAATCCGCTCACCGACGTAGGCACGATGGACGCCCTCGTGAAGCTCCATCACGAGCGAAACGCGGACTACACGTATGTCCCGGGCGAAGCGCTCCTCATGGGCATCCTGGCCGAGGTGATTTCAAGCGACGCCCTCGAGACCTCGTGGAATGAAGGCGAGCCGAAACATCGTTCGGAACTCGTGACCCTCTACATCAAAGAACATCCGGCGGATTTCCGGATCGCGATGCTGGATCTCGACAAAGAGCTCCTCCGGCCCGCCTATCGGCTCACCGTCGACCACCCCGAGGACATCAGGCTTCAGCGGGAGATCTTCAAACTTCTCGACCGGGGACCTCTGGTGGAGACGCGCGATGCGATAGCCCTTCTCGACACCCGTCCGGATCTTGTCGCGATCAATGCTCACCTGACGCACAAGGGCGTCAACCACCGATCCGTCGAACTGGACACGATGGTGAGGGCCGCGCAGAAACGATAGCCGGTCAGCCGCCCGTGTGGCCGTACCCCCCCTCACCCCGCGCGGTGTCTGGCAGTTCGGCCACTTCGGTCCACTCCGCCTGTTCGACGCGCGAGATCACGAGCTGCGCGATCCGCATACCCCGTGACACCACAAACGGTGAGTCCCCGTGGTTGACCAGGACCACCGCGAGTTCCCCGCGGTAGTCCGAATCGATCGTCCCGGGCGAATTCAAGACCGCGACGCCATGCTTGAGCGCCAGACCCGAGCGCGATCGCACCTGCCCCTCGTACCCCTGAGGGATGGCGAGTGCGAAGCCGCAGGGCAGGAACTGGCGCGCCCCTGGAGCGATCGCGCAATCTGCTGCGATCGCGGCATGGAGGTCCATACCCGCCGACCCTGTGGTCTGATACGAGGGCAGGGGAAGGCCTTCGCCATGGGGCAGTTGCTTGAATGCAATCTTCATTTGGGGCGAAAGCCTAGCGCGCCTATCCTCCTGGTCAGGCGTTCAGGTCGCCCCCCGTCCGCGGAGAGGACTGAGTCCACCCTGAGGTTCGGTGTGGCAAGCTCATTCGAACGTCCCGGAGGAGGCTCTCCATGATCAAGAAGAAACAGGCGCTGGCGGGAAGTGCTATGTCACTGGTCGTCGCGTCGATGGCCTTCGCCCAGCAGTGGTCCCCTTCGCCCCCCACGAACCTGAAGGTCCTGGCCTCGACGACAACCGTCCGCGAACTCCTTCCGGTGATGAAGGGTTTCACCCAGGGGCTGGGCGTTCGGTGCCAGCACTGCCACGTGTACAGGGGAGAGAACCCGGACGACCTCTCCGCGTTTGACTTCGCGAGCGACGAGAAGACGGCGAAAGCCAGCGCGCGGTCGATGATGCGAATGGTGAAGGTCGTCAACGAAGATCTCTTGAGGGGCCTGGGAGAGCCCGCTACCGCGGGCGACCCCAAAGTCACCTGCTACACCTGCCATCGTGGCGAGAAGCGACCGCTCAGCAAGCGGCCCAACTCCTGAGCCCGGTTCCCGCTTTCCAGGCGCAACAGACCCGCGACATAGACTGATCGGATGCCCCTCCCCCCTATCTACGATCCCAAGGCCGTCGAACCGCTCTGGCAGGAACTCGCCGCGGTAGGCGTCGAGCCTCTCACCACACCCGAACAGGTTGACGAAGTCGTCACAAAATCCGGCACCACGCTCGTGATCGTGAACTCGGTCTGCGGTTGCGCCGCCGGCCAGGCGCGTCCGGGCGTCATGCTCGCCCTTCAGAACGCGATTATCCCGGATCGATCGGTGACCGTCTTCGCGGGCGTCGATCGCGACGCGGTGGAGCAGGCGCGAAGCCATATGAGCGCTTATCCGCCTTCGTCCCCGAGCATCGGCCTCTTCAAGGATGGCAAGCAGGTTTTCATGCTCCAGCGAACCGACCTTCAGCGAATGAACGAGCCCCAGGTCGCCGAGGCGCTCAGCAAGGCCTTCGAAGCACACTGCGCCAGAAAAGGCCCGTCGGTCGCTCCGGAGATCTACAAGCAGATCCGGCCGTACGAGGGCTGCGGCTCCAAAATTCCAATGATGCCTGGCCGAGCCTAAGCGGCCCGCTGCGGCCGAAGAAGGGGAGCCTCGCCGACCTGCCGAAGGTAGGGTCAAATGCTCCCCATGTTGATAAACATCTTCGGGATCATGGCCGGCCTGGTGCTGGGCAGCATCGTGAACATGGCGTTCGTCACGATCAGTTCCTCGGTTATTGCCCCGCCCGTGGGCGCCGACATGACCACCGTCGAGGGCCTTACCGCCGCCATGCCACGAATGGAGGCGAAGCACTTCGTGTTTCCATTCCTGGCGCATGCGCTCGGGACCCTGGTTGCCGCATTCGTCGCCGCCAGGGTCGCCGTCGATCACAAGATGCCGATCGCACTGGGTATCGGCGGCACGTTTCTCGTCGGCGGTATCGCGGCCTCGACGATGATCCCCGCCCCCCCATGGTTCATCGCTCTCGACTTGATCGCGGCGTATCTCCCGATGGCCTGGCTCGGAGCGAGGCTGGCCAGAGCCTGACCTGCGAGGCGGCCGCCGCGGTGCGGCCTGGGAGCCTTCCGGTATCCTGACTCGCGATGGACACTCTCGGACCGTATCGGGTGGTCGGCAAGCTGGGCGAGGGCGGGATGGGGATTGTCTACTCCGCTCTCGACGCGCGCGGCGCGCGGGTCGCGCTGAAGGTGATCCGCGATTCGGGGCGGGATCCCCTGACGCGAAAGCGCTTCGAGCGCGAGGCTCGGGTCGCAAGCAGTCTGAATCATCCGGGGGTGTGCCGGATTCTCGAGGTCGGAGAAGTGGACGGCGCGCCCTACATCGCCATGGAGTTGCTCGAAGGGGAGTCCCTCGCGGAGCGGATGAAGCGCGGCGCCCTGCCGCTGGGCGAGACGGTGAACCTGGGGTTGAGTGTCCTGGAGGCGCTCGGCGCGATTCATGACGCAGGCCTGGTGCATCGGGACCTCAAACCCTCGAACGTCTTCCTGACCGCGAACGGCCCCAGGCTTCTCGACTTCGGCCTCGCTCGGCCGGTGGCCCTCGCCGAATCGGCGGATGGGCTGACCCAGAGCGTGCTGACCCAGGCCGGAGAAATTCTGGGCACACCTCACTACATGGCGCCCGAACAGGTAACCGGCGGAGCCGTCGACGCTCGCACCGACCTCTTCGCGGTGGCTTCCATGTTGTTCGAGATGGCGGCAGGACGAAAAGCGTTCCGGGGCCGCACCATCATGGAGGTCCTGCACGCGACTCTCTACGACCAGCCGCCCGCTCTTGGAGGGTCCGCGTCGGTGGCGAACCTGGACCGCGTGATTCGGCGCGGCCTGGCCAAAGCGGCGGCAGATCGGCCGCCGAGCGCCGCAGCGATGGCGAGAGACCTCGCTTCGGTCCTCGCCGCGGACGACACGGGCGCGCTGCCGCGAGTGGTGGCCATGACGCGGCTGATGGTGTTGCCCTTCAAGATCCTGCGAAGGGATGCGGAGACCGACTTCCTCGCGTTCAGCCTGCCCGACGCGATCACCACATCTCTCTCCGGCCTTTCCGCGCTGGTGGTGCTCTCGAGTGCCGTGGCCGCGCGCTTCGGCGGGGATTCACCCGACTTTCGACGCATGGCTACCGAAGCGGATGTCGATGTGGTGGTGACCGGCACGTTGGTTCGCGCCGGGGATCGGGTGCGAGTGACGACCCAGCTCGTGGAGGCGCCGGCGGGGACCCTGCTGTGGTCGCAGAGCGCGCAGGTCACGCTGACGGACATCTTCGAACTCGAGGACAGTCTGGTGCACCGCATCGTCGAGGCGCTCGCCCTGCCCCTCACCGCCCGCGAGCACCGGCTGCTCGCGCAGGACGTGCCCGAAAGCCCCAAGGCCTACGAGTTCTACCTTCGGGCCAACCAATTGGCACTCGACTCCAGCACCTGGCCCGTGGCCCGCGACTTGTACCTGCAGTGTGTCGAAACGGCCCCTCGCTACGCACCGGCCTGGGCGAAACTTGGCCGCGTCTATCGGCTGCTGGCGAAGTACGCGGCGCGCCAATCGCCCGAGCTCGAGCAGAAGGCCGAGCACGCGTTCCGACGAGCCCTCGACTTGAACGGTGAACTCGCCCTCCCGCACAGTCTCTACGCCCAGTTTCAGGTGGAATCGGGACGGCCCAAAGACGCGATGCTGCGGCTGCTCGAGCGCGTGCAGGCAGCCGGCGCGCAGGTGGATCTCTACGTGGGCCTCGTGCATGCCTGCCGCTATTGCGGCCTCCTCGAGGCCTCGGTAGCCGCGCACGAAAACGCGCGACGCCTCGATCCCCAGGTGCGCACGAGCGTGAACTTCACGCATCTCGCGCTCGGACAATATGAGCGCGCCATCGCCGCCGATGCGCCCGGCGACCTCTTCGGCGCCCGCAACTATGCGCTCGCGACACTCGGCCGCGGAGCGGAGGTCCTCGAGATATGTCGGCAGCTGGAGCCCACGGCGCAGGGCGCCGAACGTGGTTTGCTGCGGGCCCAGCGGGCCAGCGTGGAGGGCGACCGCGGCGCGATCCTCGAGGCCATGAGCGTCCTTCTGGCCGCGGGCATGCGCGACCCGGAGGGCATCTACATGGGCGTTCGTTCGCTCGCCCTGCTCGGACTTCACGAGGAAGCCCTTCGCCACTTCGAGCGAGTGGTCGAGGGGGGCTACTTCTGCGTGCCCTATTTCCTGGGGGACCCGTGGATCGCCGGCCTGCGCGAACACCAGGGATTCGCGGCCGTCATGAGCCGCGCGGAGGCCCTCTTCGGCGAGGCCCGGCGTGCTTTCGAGAGTTGTTCCGGCCCGGCGCTTCTGGGGATCCGGACGGGCTGAAGGGCGCGCCGCCCAGTCACGAGACCGGCAGCTCCAGCGAACGCTGGAGGCACTCAAGCGGGCAAAAAAATGGCGGTGAGCTTGAGGCTCACCGCCATCGGGGACGATGCGTCCGAGGCTTAGCGCAGCTTCGCGATGATCGCCTTGATGTCGTTCCGCATGTCGGACTCCATGAGTTCGAGCCTCATCACTTCGGTGCCGCCGTTCACGTCGACGATCGGCTGAGTGCGAATGTAGCGGTTGAGCGCAGGCAGAGCCCGTCGCGCGCCGCCCCCCATGCGGCCAAGAGACCTGACTGCGGCCTGACGAACCGAGATGATGGAATCGGTTTCGAGGGCATAGCCCAGGACTTCGGCCGCATCCGCACCGGCCGCGGCAAGGGCGTTCGCGGCATCGACGCGCTGGGAGATGGAACCCTTCTGGAGCTGGCGGGAGAGTTTTCCGACATCGACCGACGAGGAGTCTTCCACGTTCTCGGCGGCGCGCTTCGCCGCGTCGAGCGCGGCCTGGGCGTTTTGCGCCACCTGCTTTTCGTAGTTCGCGACCGCGTCCGCAACGAAGGTATCCGGGCGTCCCGCGGCTTCGGCCGCCGCAAGGGCCGCCTTCGTCTTTGTGAAGTCGGCCACGGTCTTGGATGCGATACTGGCCTCCACGGCCAGGCGATAGTTTGCGCGCGCGATGCCGTTTCGAGCGTCCGGAAGGAGCGTCTTGTCGATCGTGGCCGCCTTCTCGAACTCGGCGATCGCCTCCACGTTCTGGCCCGCGAAGATGTGGGCCCAGGCGAGGCCAAAATAGAGTCCCCCGGTCTTGGGATCGAGCTCGATTGCTTTCCGGTAGGCGGCGATGGCCTCGCCGGCGCGGGGCGGCTTCACGCGAGAGAGAACCCAGCCGTAATTCGCAAAACCGGCGGCGCTCTTGTAGCCCGGCGAGTTGATGAGGGTCACGAGCACCTGCGCGCCCTTGTCCGGATCCCCGGCCATTCCAAGGAGCAGACCGTAGTTCGACTTGATCTCGTTGTTGGTGGGATTGAGTTCCACGGCCTTCGCGTAGGCGTCCTTCGCATCCTCGAAGGAACGAGTCATGTGGTACGAGTGAGCGAGAAGCGCAAAGGCATCGCCGGCCTTCGGCATGGCTGCGGTGGCCTTCTCGAGCGCGGGGATCGCTTCCTTGTACTGACCCTTGCGGGCGAGGAACTCGCCATACATCTTGTTCGCTTCGGGGCTTTCCGGAGAGAGCTTCACGAGTTCGCTCGCGTCCTTGAGCGCGCCGTCGAGATCCCCGGTGCGGAATTTCATCCAGATGAGCGAGGTGCGCGCCGGCGCGAAGCCGGGATCAATGGTGATCGCCTGCTGGAGCGATACCTTCGCCTGATCGTAGTTGCCGCGCGCTTCGAAGAGCTTCGCGATCACCACATGCACCTGGGGATCCTTGGGAGCAAGGAAGGCGCCCTGCTGACCCTGGGCAATGGCATCGCTCCACGAAGGATCGTTGCCGTTGAAGTTCTTCTCCGCGGAGATCGCATAGCCGAGGGCTGCAAACGCAGCGCCCGAGTTCTTGTCGTACTCCGTGGCCTTGAGCGCCACCGCCTTTGCCTCGGCGGCCTTGTTGGCGGCCACGAGCGCATAGGCAAGACCCACGTGCGCTTCGGTGTTCTTCGGATCGAGCTCCGCGGCCTTGCGGTAGGAGGCGACCGCCTCGGCGACCTGCCCGGAGGCCGCGAACGCATCGCCCTTGCCGGCGTGGGCGGCGGAAACATTTGGGCCCGCAGCAATAGCGGCGTCGGCGGCGGCGTGCGCAGCCTTTGCGTCACCCACCCGGGCCTGTGCGGAGGCCAAGGCGCCGAGCGAATGGCCGTTCTTCTCCGCGGCCACCGCCTTGTTGGCGAGGTCCAGTGCGGCCTTTCCCGAGCCGATCTTGAGGGTCATGTGCGAGGACGTCGCAAGCGCGCGCGAGTTGAGGGATGGTCCAGCCGAAGCGCCCATCTCAACGGCCTTCGCGATGCTCGCGACTGCTTCCTCGCCGTTGCCGTTCATCTCCTGAAAACGGGCCAGCGCCAGATAAGCCTCTACGGAAGGCGAGCCGCTGGTGAGCTTCACCATCGCCTTGATGGCCTCTTCGGTCTTGCCTTTGGCGAACTGCTCTTCGGCCTTGGCAATCGCCTGATCTGTCTTGATGTCGGCCCACACCAAATTGGCCGCGAGGGAGCCCGCAGCAGCCAAGACGAGCAAAGCACCGAATTTGTTCTTCTTCATTTTACGTGGACCTCATTAAGAACGTTCCAAAGCGCGCGAGTGTACAAGACAACACAAGTCGGCTCACAGTCCGTGTCCGACTTTCCACGCCTTTTAACCCAGGGAGGGGGAAAAAGGCATCGGAGTTGGTCTGTTCCTCATGGGTTTCAATACATAAGACGTGCCGCCGGGGGGAAGTTCGGTGAGGCTCCTCACGAATTCAAAATTTCTGGAAGAAAACTGCAACCATGGCACGCCTGTTGCTCGTCTAATGCTCCAGAAGTCGTAACTACCCTCCAAATACCCTCCAAACCAAACTCTGCTCCCGTAAAGTCGGGAACCTCCCACCAAGGGAGGAGCGCTTCGGGAGGGGACGCAGCAAAAAGCTGCGCTCCCTCCCAAAAGCAATTTCCGGCCCAAATCGCCGGATTCTGGCCCGCCAACTGCAACGGACGGCACTTCGGCTACTCTCCGCCCACCTGAAGCATGACGAGCCTTGAGATTGTGCGACGCCGCCCGGAACACGACCCGGAGCTTTTTGCCCTGTACGCCGAGGTTTTCGGCGGCGGCAACCTCGAACGCAGCCGGCGCCGTTACGACTGGCAGTACTTCGAAAATCCGAACACTCCGGACGACGGTCCGGTGATCTGGATGGCCCGGGAAGGTGACACACTGCTCGGACAAATGGCCACGATGCCCCTTCCGATGTGGTGGGGCGATCGGGAGGTCAGGGCGTCCGCGGGCAACGACTACTTCGTCCGGAAAAGCGCTCAGGGCCGCGGTATTGGCATCGCGCTTTCGAACCGCTGGGCTGATGAAGACGATGTGGCGCTGGCCCTCGGGCTCACTCCTTCCTCATATCCGCTCTTCAAGAAGATCTTCACCGATGTGGGCCCCGTCCCCTCCTATCTCAAGATTCTCGACGCCACCGCAGTGGCCAGGAAGAAGTGGGGCGCTCTGGCCGGGAGTGTGGCGGGACCGCTCCTGGGCTTTGGGCTTTCACTGATCGTCCGCAGTCCGGGAGCGGGGCGCGATGTGGAGGTCCGGCCGGTCGAAAGTTTCAGCGATGAGTACGACGACTTGTGGCTCCGCGCCCGCGCGTCTTTCGCCACCTGCGTCCGCCGCGACGCCCGGTATCTGCGCTGGAAGTTCCTCGCCTGCCCGTTCCGAAGCTACCGCGTTCTCGAAGCGCGAAAAGGGGGAGCTTTGTCAGGATACGCGGTCCTGCGCGACGAAGGCGAGGCGAATTTCAACCGGGGCGTGATCGCCGACCTCTTCTGCGACACCACGGACATCGACACCCAGGACGCTCTGCTGGCTGCGGCGATTGCGGATTTTTCTACAAAGCGCAGAGTGCGGATCGAGGTCTACTGCTTCAACGCGCGCCTTGGCGCGGCCCTGCGGCGTCACGGTTTCCGCTCCGGAACGACCGGGGTGCAGTACTGCGTCGCCTATCGGGGCACACCCGACGGCAAGGCGGGAACAAGGACGGTTCTGGACCAGGTCGCGAATTGGAATCTGTTCATCGGCGATGGAGACTTGGACCGCGCATGAGTCCCAAACCGCTATTCATGGTGGGCATCGACACCGAGGCCGACGACCAGTGGACGCTCGAAGGCCGAAAGCGGCTGTCCGTCGAAAACGCGCGTGCGCTTCCCCGTCTGCAGGCGGTTTGCGACGCTTTCGGGGTTCGGCCCTCTTACCTCGTCACCCACGAAATGGCGACGCGCGAGCCCTCCCGCTCCATCCTCCGTGACCTGGCGGCTTCTGGCCGATGTGAAATCGGGGCGCACCTCCATCCCTGGAGTTCGCCCCCTTACCGCGAGGAGGACCTGATCGGCCGCTATCCCAGCCAGCTCGACGACGCCTCACTCGAGGCCCAGTTGGGTGAACTCACGTCCGCGATCGAGTCGTCTCTCGGTGTGCGGCCGGTGAGCTATCGGGCCGGGCGACATGGTTTCGATATCCGATCGCTGCGGATTCTCGAGAAGCTCGACTATCGCGTCGATACGAGCGTCGATCCCCTTTTCAACGAGACGCGAAAGGGTGGGCCTTCCTTCGCGGGCGCGCCCGTCGCCCCGTACTGGCCGAGCCATCAGGATGTGCGGGTTGCCGGAAACTCCCCGGTGCTCGAGATACCGGTTTCCTCCGCCACTTCGCCCTGGCTCCCGAAGTCGCTCGAGTCCCGTTTCACTGCGATGCCGGCGATACCGTGGCGGGGCTACTTCAAACGACTTGGCCTTCGGGCGGTCTGGCTTCGGCCTTCGTATTCGAGTGTCGAAGACGCGAAGGCCCTCGCGAGCACTCTCGTGGCTCGAGGTGTGCCAACCCTGAATATGCTCTTTCACTCAAGTGAGCTTGTTCCCGGGGGATCGCCGTACAACAAGAGCGCCGACGACGTGGATCGTTTCTTCTCACGGCTGGAGGGCGTGTTCGAGCATGTGATGAAGCGGCTCGAAGCGCGGGGCGTCACCTACGCCGAAGCCGCGAGCGCGCTGCAAGTCCCACGGCCGGCCCATTGAGGATTCTCATGGTCACCCCGCATCTGCCGCCCTATCAGGCGGCGAATGCCCTCCTGCCTCACGTCCTCGGACTCGAACTCACGAAGCGCCGGCACTCGGTTTCCTTTCTGACCTTCAAGACGAATGATCCAGCCCGCGAGAACACGGCCTACGTGACCCGCCGAACCGGTTTCCGGGTGACGCGCATCCCTCAATTGCTCGAGGCGCTTGAAACCCGGCGCAAGGCGCTGCCCTTGATCGACGCGGCGGATGTGGTCCACATCCATTCGAACACCTGGATGAATCAGGTCGCGGCGCGACTTGCGGCGCGACAGGGCAAACCCTACGTCCTGACCCACTACGGCACCGAGATCTGGCATCACGACGGGAAGAACCGAGCCTTCCGCAGGCTCAACCAGCAGGCCGCTCACACGACCTTCTACAGCGCCGGCCTTCTCGCCCGCGCCCGTGAACTGAACGTACCGATCCGCGAAGCATCCGTCGTCTACCCTGCGGTCGATCTGATGTTCTCGCCGCTCGGTCCCCCGGAACGCGAGGCGGTGCGCGCGCCTCTTGTCGGTTCGGGCGAATCGCTGCTTTTCAATGTGAAGCGTCTGCATCCTTTGGCCGACCACGAAACTTTGCTTCGCGCCTTCGCTCTCCTTGACCCTGCGGAATTCCGCGCGAAGCTGGTGATCGCGGGTTCGGGAGAGGAGCGCGAGCGGCTGGAGCATCTGGCGGTCGAACTGGGGATTTCTCCCCGCCTGCGTTTCCTTGGCCTGGTTCCCAATAATGACGTGGCGAAACTCCACGCTGCCGCCGACCTCTTCGTTCTCTCCTCGCGGCTCGAGGCGACACCGACCGTGGTGCTGGAGGCTCTCGCCTGCGGTACCCGTGTCGTCTCGACGGACAATCCCGGCGGCCTCGAGCTTGGCGCGATGTTCCCCGACGACCTCCGGATCGTGCCGAAAGAGAACCCTCAGGCCCTGGCCGATGGCATTGCCGCCTCGTTGCGAGAAAATCGGCGGATCAGCGAAAGCACCTCCCGGGTTATCGACGAGCGTTTCTCTCTTCGCGGGCTTGTCGATCGCTACTGCGAGATTTACGAAGAAGCCCGATGAGACGGATCGACAACGACGCCATTCGTGCCGCGGGTGAAATTCGCTTTCGCAGCGAATACGACTACGCCGTTTTCGAATACCTCCGCAGCGCGAAGGTGATCCAGTCGGTCGAGCGGTCGGGCGTGAAACTGACGGGCCGGGTGCTCGACGCGGGCTGCGGCAGCGGCGGCACCGCGATTTCGATCGCCGAGGAGGTCGCCTTCGCGACCGGCCTCGATCTCTCGCCGCGTTTCTCCAACTCGGGCACGAAGCTGGCCCGGGAGAAACGCGTCCCTAACGTCGCGTTCGTGCAGGGCGATGGTCTCAAGCTCCCCTACGCGAGCGAATCGTTCGATGTGGTTCTCTCGCACTCGGTCATCGAGCACCTTCCCTCGGCCGAGGCTTACATCGCGGAATGCGCGCGTGTGCTCAAACGCGGCGGACGTTTCTATCTTTCAACCGCGCCCACTCTTTCCCTCGCCGGCGCGCATCTGCCGCGGCTGCGCGTGCCCGTCCCCATCCACCTCCTTCTCGGCCGGCGTCTCGCCTTCCGTACGTTCGTTTTCCTCGCCGCCAGGGCGCCCTGGATGCTGAGTGAGAGAGCGAGCGCCAACACCTTCGTCCAGCTCGCGCAATCCGGCCGTGAGAAGGAAGACGATCTGCTCACGCCGGTGACGTTGCGCGGGATGTCCTCGTGGATCGCGGGTTCGCCCTTCCGGCTGATCTCGGAACAGCGTTATGTGAGCGGTTTCTTCCGGCGCGCTTTGCCCTCGTTCCTGCGAAATTTCCTTCTCGGAATCCCGGTGCTGGGCGATGTGATGGTGTCGCAGATCGAATGTGTCCTGGAGAAGCCGTGACCACGCGCGCCCCGATCCTCCTCTTCTCGGACATCCGCTTCCCTTCGCCGCGAGCGAACGGGATTCAAGTGGTGAAGACGGCCCACGCCCTGGCCGCGCGCGGGCGTGACGTTCGTCTGGTCGTGCGACATTCCGACCCAAGACCCACCGCCGAGATCCTCCCGGAATTCGGCGTGGATTCCGCCCCCCACCTTCACGTCGATCGTCTGGAGGTCGGCCACGCGCCGAATTCCTCCTTCATCCCCCGCCTGCGTTACCTGACCCAGGCCCTCCTGCTTGGCCGGCGCTCTTCCCGAAAAGGCGCCTTCGTTCTGACCCGCGACCTCCAACTCGCGGATCTCCTCCTGCGCGTGGGCCGCGCAAATCTCATCTACGAGGCGCACGCGGTGGAAGCAGTGATGTACGACGAGCGTCATCAGCTTTATGGCCTCAAGGAACCACCGAGTGCTGCAAAGCGCCGCCGGATCGAGAACCGTGAGCGCCGCGTGTGGATGGGCGCGCGCGGTTTCATCGCCACCACGCAAGGCATCCTCACCACCTTCGAACGGCTCTTCGGCGCGAGGCCGCATACCGCGGTGGTCCCAAACGGCTGCGACACACCGCGCGACCGGATGTTCACGCCGCCGCCTGAAACCGGCCGCGTCGTCTACGCCGGCCAGCTCTATCCGTGGAAGGGCGTCGATGTCCTTATCAAGGCGTTCGCGCGGCTTCGCCGTGGCGAACTCGTCATCGTGGGCGGCCTCAAGGGCGAGAGCGATTTCGATCGTATCCAGGAACTCGCCAGAAGCCTCGGTCTCGGCGATCGGATCCGCTTTCTCGGCTCATTGCCGCAGAAGGACGTGGCGGCCGAACTGGCTCGAGCGACCGTGGTCACCGCGCCGTTCCTGAAGAGTGCCATGACCTCGGAGCACACCTCTCCCATCAAGGCCTTCGAAGCCATGGCCGCGGGGCGGCCTCTGCTGATCTCGGACACCGATGCCTCGCGCGAGATCGTCGAGGACGGAAAGACCGGTCTGGTGGTCGCACCCGGGAACATCGAGGCCTGGGCAACCGCACTCGAACGAGTGCTCTCCGATCGCTCCCTTCAGCTGGCCCTCGCCCGCGCGGCCTTCGAGAAGGCGACGCAGTATTCGTGGGCCCGACGCGCGGAACGGATCGAAGAGTTCCTCGGAGCGGCCGCATGAGCCGCGGCGCCATCATCGGTTTCCTGATCGCGAGTCTCGTGACCCTGGCTCTTGTCTCCACGAAGATCCGGGGCGCCGACGAGATCGAGTACTACTCCCATCTTCGCTCCGCGTTCTTCGATCGAGACCTCGACTTCACGAACGAATACGAACACTTCTACAGCGCCAATCCGAAGGGTCTCGCCGCGTTCAAGGAGACGTTCCTCGATCGCCGGGAGCCCAAAACCGGGCGACCGATCAACTTCGCGCCCATAGGTTCTGCGGTTGTTTGGTCGCCCTTCTTCCTCGCCGCTCACACCCTCGTCACGAGCAGCGTCTTGAAAGGCCCCGCGGATGGTTTTTCCCCCGCCTACACCGGGGCGGTCGCTTACGGCTCGTCCTTGCTCGCAATCCTCGGCTTCGCGATCGCTTTCGTCACGCTCAAGCGATACCTCGGCGTGACCGAGGGTCTGGCTCTCACCGCGGTTTTCGCGGTCTGGTTCGGAACACCCGCGCTCTATTACATGACGGTGGCCCCGGCTTTCGCCCATGCACCATCGATCTTCGCGGTCTCGCTGCTCTTCTACCTCTGGCTTCGCGCAAGGGACAAAGACAGCGTGTTCGCCTGGGTGCTGGTGGGCTTTTGCACGGGGCTCGCGATGCTGATCCGCGAACAGGCGGCCCTGTTTCTGATCGCTCCGGGCCTCGATCTCGGTCTGCGCCTCGTGAAGGGCGACGTCAAACGCTCGCTCGAACGCGGTGTAGCGGTGCTGGGCGCCACCTTCCTCGCGTTCATTCCGCAACTCCTCGCGTACCAGGCGTTGAACGGCACGTTTGGGCCTACGCAACTCGTCCAGAGGAAGATGGACTTCGGCTCGCCGCATTTCGTGGACGTTCTCGTGAGTCCAGCGCATGGGCTCTTGTTGTGGACGCCTCTACTCATCGTGGCGTTTTTCGGTCTGGCCCGGAGCATCGGGCGGCTCGGCGCCCTGGGCGCCTTCCTGACTGTGGCTCTGCTGGCACAGATCTACATCAACGGTTCGGTCCTCTCCTGGCATCAGGCGGGGGCTTTCGGGTCGCGACGTTTCGTGGACTCGACCGTTCTCTTCGTCATTGGTTTCGCGTTCGGTTTGATGGCGGTTCGAACTCGAACCCAGAAAATCGTCGTGGCTCTCGCTATCTGGTGGAACGTCTCTCTCATGGTGCAGTTTGGTTTGAAACTCATGGATCGTCAGCAGCTCGACTGGCCGGGGGTGGCCGTCCGGCAGGTCACCGAGGTCCCGAGGCGGATCCTCAACACGGCGAAGCTCTACTTCACCGATCCGGATGCGCTCGTGCGGAGCACGCGATGATCCACCCCGACTGGATGAAGCAGTTCGCCTGCCCGGTGTGTCTCGACAAGGCGGGTTGTGAGAAGTGCGGCGTAAAAACCGGGGGTCACGACGTCTGCCAGAGTTCGTACGCGACGCGCGTTTCCTGCCCCTGCGGAGGGCCGAACAAGCGGGCGCTCGAGCATCGCGGCGAGGGTTTCTATTGTTCCTGTTGTTTGACCCGGTATCAGTTCGGCCCGGGCCGCGACTACGTCGACCTCCTGCCCCGCACCGAGGTAGGCCGCGTGTCGCACTACGCGGATGAAGAGTTCCAGGAGCGGCTCGGCGTGCGCGAGGGTCAGCCGGTTCTCTCCGCGGGCGTGAAGTCGCGGATGGTTTCGAAGATGCTGGGGCTGCGCTCCGGCGACAACGTCCTCGATCTGGGCAGCGGGGCGGGCAAGTTCGCGACGCACTTCGCGAGCCAGGGCGCGTCGGTGTGCGGCGTCGACATGGCGCCTTTCTTCCTTAAATCGGCGATCGATTCGGTCAGCCTGGTCGTGGGCGATCTGCGCCGCCTTCCTTTCCGCAACGGCGCCACTTCCCGGGCCTATTCGCTCGACGTTCTCGAACATCTCGATGAGGCCGGTGTGCGCGAGGTGCTCTTGGAGGCCCGACGGGCGGTCTCCAGGGACGGACGTATCTTCGTCTACACCCACGCGATGGAGTCATCGAAGATCGCCTCGTTCCAGCGCGGTGTGAACACGTTCGCGAAGCGGCTCGGGAAGATGGGCCTCGTCGATTCCGACAAGGAGGCGATGCGGAAGAGCGACCACATCAACGCCATCCGCTCGCACGAACACTTCGACGAAATCGCGAAATCCGCGGGCCTCAAGGTCGAGAAGCGGGTGTACTACAACGTCTTCGCGAAGGCGGTGGTGGAGGACCTGGCACTCAAGGTCATCGAACAAAGGAGGCAGAAGAAGGCGGCGGCTTCGCACGGGACGGGGGCGGGGGCGGCCGCGGACTCGAAACCAGCCAGCCACATCGTCGGCCGACCTGCGCCCTCGGCTTCGGCGCGCTTCCTGGCCCGGGGTCTCACCGAGGTCCTCATGCTGGATGTGGCCTTCTTCGGCTCGGTCCGGACCGGACCGTTTTTTGGAGTCCTGACCCCTACCGGCTCCTGATGAGAATTCTCTACGTCGCGTCGGATCAGACGCTTCCCGGAGAGACGGGCGGCAGCGTCCACGTACACGAGGTATCGCGCGAACTCGCGAAACGGGGCCATGAAGTCCACGCGGTGGTCCAGGATCGCGGCGAGACGAGCCCCGGCGACGGGTACACGATCCACCGCATCCGCTGGACGCCATCGCATCGCTTCTTTCGCTTCCTGGCGCGGCCCCAGATCGACGCTTTGATCCGCCGGCTGGAGCCGGACGTCCTCATGGAGCGCTATTACAACTTCGGAGGCGAGGGCATCCTGGCCGCCGAGACCGCGCATATCCCGAGTCTTCTCGAGGTCAACTCGCCGGTGGTGGATCATCACGAATCCCTCAAGGCGGTTCTCGACGCCCTGCTCATCGTTCGTCCGATGCGGGCCTATCGAGACAACCTGGTTCGCTCGGCCTCCGCGTTGATCGCGCCGATCAAGGAGATCGTGCCCGAGTTCGCGCGGACGAAAACCCACACCGTGACCTGGGGCGCCAATGTCGAGGCGTTTCATCCTTCGCGGCGAAGCGATGCGTTGCGTGCAAGCTGGGGCGCCTCGCCCGAGACCACCGTCGTTCTTTTCAGCGGCTCGCACCGGCCATGGCACGGTGTCGCGAGTCTTCGCGCCGCGGCTCGTCTTCTCAAGGATCGAGCCGATGTTCTTTTCGTGCTGGCGGGAGGCGAGAAGGCCGCCATCGCGACCGATTTCCGGGGCCGAACCCTCGGGCGCGTGCCCTACCGTGACATGCCCGAAGTCACGGCCTCGGCCGACATTTCCGTAGCTCCCTACGATCGTTCCCGCCTGCGATCCTTGAAACTCGGTTTCTTCTGGTCGCCCCTCAAGATCTTCGAGGCTCTCGCGAGCGGCGTGCCCACGATCACGATCGATGTTCAGCCGCTCAACGAGATCGTGCGCGAGGGACGGGAAGGTGTGTTCTTCAAGGAGAACGACGCCGCGGATCTCGCGCGTGTCATCGCTTTGCTGGCGTCGGATCGCGACCGTCGCCTCGTGATGTCCAAGAACGCGAGAGATCGTGCGCCGCAGTTCTCGTGGGCCGCCCATGCCGCCCAGGTCGAGTCGATCCTCACCGGAATGCGCGCCGCATGAAGATCACGCTTGTAAGTGAGGTGTTTCCGCCTCTGGCCGGAGGTGCTGGCTGGTCGACCCGGGCGCTGGCCCTGGGACTCAAGGGCGCGGGTCACGATGTGAAGGTGGTGACCACCGCGGAGGGCCCCAACGACGAATGCGGTGTTCCCGTCACGCGTCTTGCGGGAGTGGCGGGGCGTTTCCGACGCGGCCCGATGGTGGAGATCTTTCGAGAAGCGCTCGTCCGGGGTGCAGACGTCATCCACGCCCAGCATTCCCTTTCCGCCCTCGGCGCCCTGGCTCTCGAGACCCCGCCGCGCACGGTGGTGACCGTGCGCGACCACTGGCCCGTCTGTTTCTGGTCGACGCGCATGTCGCGCGGGGAGCTTTGTCCGAAGTGTTCGACCGGCGGCATGTGGCGTTGCCTCGACGGCCGTCTTCCCGCCTTGAGCGCTCCCGGTGCGATTCCGTACATGAAGTGGGACCTCTCGTCCAAACAGGCGGCGTTGCGACGGGCGGACGCGGTGATCGCGGTGAGCGAGGCGATCGCCGCCGAACTCCGCGCCGCACAGATCGGGGCGGTCCATGTCCTGCCGAATATCGTGGACGCTCGCGAGGTGAATGCCATCGCTGACGAGGCGCCGACAATCTCCCTTCCCGACCGCTTTGTTCTGTTCGTCGGAAAACTCGAGGCCAACAAGGGAGCCAAAGACCTCATCCCCGCCTTCGCGCGGGCGAAGGTGCGCCTGCCCCTGGTCATCCTCGGCAGCGGCTCCGAACAACGCGCGATTTCTGAAGAGGCGGAGCGTCTGAAGGTGGAGGTCATAACCCCGGGCTGGGCGGAGCGCGCCGATGTGCTTCGCGCCATGAAGCGGACCGAGGCCCTGATCTTTCCATCGACTTGGCCGGAGCCCCTTTCCCGCGTGTTGCTCGAAGCCCTGGCCCTTGGAACTCCGATCGCGGCGATGGATACCGGCGGCACGTCCGAGTTGATCGAGAACGACCGTTCCGGTCTGCTCGCCCGAAACGTCGAGCAGCTCGGCGACGCACTCGGCCGAATCGTTCATGATGTGGACGTGCGTTCACGATTGAAAGAAGGGGCGGTGATTCGCGCGCGAGCGTTTTCGCCTGAGATCCTCATCCCCCGCTATGAAGCTCTCTACGGGGGGGAGAAGTGATGCGGGTCGCCCTTCTTTCGCGCAGCGCTCATCCGCTCCACCCGCCCGGCGGCATGGAACGCGCCGTCTACTCGCTCGCGAAGCACCTGCGTGCGAAAGGCGTGGACGTCACGCTCTTCACCAGGCCGGGCAAAAACCCCGAGGCCTTCCCCGGGCACGTTGTCCCCATCAAGTATCAGCGTTTCCATTTTGGGCCGCATGGCCGCGTCCTGGATCGCACCTTCAACTACCCCACGTTCAGCACACTGATGGGCAAAGAGGTGGCGGACCGGGTTCGCGCGGGCGAGATCGACATCGTGGACGCGCAGGGACTCACCGCTCTCGGCTACGGTCGCGAGAAGCAGAAGGACCGACGCCTCAAGGCCCCGCTGGTCATGAATCCCCAGGGTATGGAAGAGCACCACGTGCGCGGCTTCAAGGCGCTGGCCCTGAGCCGGCTGAAGCAACTCTCGAGAGAGGCGGCTCAACTCGCCGACTGCGTGATCGCCACAGACGAGGCGACCAAGGATGATGTGCCGCGCCTCCTCGACGTCGATCCGGCCCGCGTTCGGGTGATTCCAAACGGCGTGGATCTCGAAGAACTCGAAGCCCTCACCCCCCACGACGCGATGCCTTTCACCTTCGAGGTCCTGCCGTGGATGTCGATGCGGCAGCCGCTTTTCATCTCGGTGGGCCGGCTCGAGTCGTACAAGGGCTTCGGCGATTCGCTGGAAGCGTTCAAGCGGGCGGCGCCATCCTTGCCACCGGACTGGGGCTGGCTGGTGGTGGGGGAAGGCCCGCTGCGCCTCTCGCTCCGCGCGGCCGCGTCTTCGATCAGCGACCATGTTCAGTTCACAGGCCGCGTCGGGGAACAGGCCCTGCACGCGCTTTATGCCGCCTCCGATGTTTTCCTGCACCCCACGCGTTTCGAGGGTTCTTCGCTCGTGACCCTCGAAGCCATGGCCCACGGCCTGCCCGTGATCGCCACTCGAGCCGGGGGAATCCCGGACAAGGTGAAGGATGGTGTGAACGGCCTGCTCGTGAACCCAGGTGACATCGATGCGCTTGCGAAGGCCATCGTCAGGCTCGCGAACGCACCGGTGGAGTTGGCAAGGATGAAGACCGAAACCTCCCGCCTGCTCGAGCCGTTCCTCTGGCCACGCATCGCCGATCGCGTGATCGTCGAGTACGAACGGCTGATCCACGAGGCGAAGAGGCGGTGAACCCCGAAGAGTATCGGCGGATGGCCGACCTCGAAGGGGTCCAGTGGTGGTACGTCGGAATGCGGAGGATCGCACGGGCGCTTCTGACCCCGCTTCTCGGGGCGGGTGGAGAACGACCGCGACGCCTCCTCGACGCGGGCTGCGGCACCGGCTGGAACCTCCAGGACCTGACCGCCTTCGGCGAAACCCACGGCGTGGATCTCTCGCCCCTCGCCGTGATCACCACGCAGAGGCGCGGCGGCCGCGTGATCCAGGGAAATCTGCTCGGCCTGCCGTACGCGAACGCGAGCTTCGATGTCGTCACGTCGTTCGACGTGCTGTATCACGCGTGGGTTCAGGACGACGTTCAGGCGGTGCGCGAACTGGCGCGTGTCCTGAAACCGGGGGGTCTGATCCTCGTGAAGGTCCCCGCGCTCAGGATCCTTTGGGGCGCCCATGACGAGGCGGTGCATTCGCGACACCGCTACACGCGCGCCGAAGTCGAGAGCCTCCTCGACCGAGCGGGCCTCAGACTCATCCGATCGACCTACGCGAACTCTCTCCTCTTTCCGGTTCTCCTTTCGAGGCGCTTCCTCGATCGCCTCTTCGATCGGCATGGTTCGGACGTGGCGCTTCTTCCGCCGCCTCTCGAGAAGATCTTCGGCGGCCTGCTTGGGATCGAGGCGCGGCTCGTGGGCTGGTTCAACCTGCCGATCGGAGCCAGCGTCTTCGCGGTCGCTCGAAAACCGGACGCATAGAATCGAAGTCGAACCCATCCCATGACGCCAGAAGAACTCGAACTCGAACGCCTCAAGAGTGCTGCGGCGCTCGACCGCGCGGTCGACGGCGCTCGCGGCGCTGAGGCGATCCGAAGCCCGGAGAACATCCTCGGACCTGGACTCACGGTCACACCAGCTGGAGACGAAGCAAAAACGCCTGACGTTCCGGCCTGGCGTCCTCCGACACCTCCCGACCTTCGGCCGGTCAACGAGTCGTGGCAGCAAGGCGCCTCGAAGCCCGCAGGGGCGATCGCATCCCTGCTGGATGGGTCGCGAGAGAAGGACCGCGAGGCGCAGATCCGGTTCAACTCCGACCAGGTTCAGCTGGACAATGCCCTCGTCACCTGGACCGCCGAACACTTCGCGGCCACCCACAAACACTACGACGCGGTTATCCGCCAGATGCAGAAGCGAATGGACGAGATCGACGCGCGCCACCGCGGACTCGAGCGCGAACTCGTCCGCCACGTCCACGAAATGGCCCGGCGGATCGACGTGGTCCTGGGCGAAGGCGAGAAGGGCCGCGTCTCCCATGAAGCCGCCCTTCGCGCGCTCCGCGAAAGACTGCGCGCGCTGGAAGAGAAGCTCCGTTGAAGCGCCGAGATGAGCGGAGCCCGATTTACTCGGGCGCAGCGACGGGGGTGCGGGGGGCTGAGCATGGGATCCAAGTGCTTTTGCGGCCCCCCGCCTAAATGAAGACCATCTTGATCTGCGCCGCTCAGGCGCCGTTCATCAACGGAGGCGCGGAGATGCTGGTGCTCTCCCTCCAGCGCGAACTCACGAAGCGGGGCTTTCTGGCCGACGTCGCTCAGGTGCCCTTCAAGTGGTACCCGCCCGAAGAGATTGTCCGGCAGGCTCTCGCCTGGCGCTTGATCGACGTCACGGAGAGCAACGGGGCGAAGATCGACCTCGTCATCACCACGAAGTTCCCCACCTTCCTCGCCGAACACTCGCGCAAGGTCGCCTGGATCTTCCACCAGCATCGCGAGGTCTACGACCTCTTCGGCAGCGAGTACTGCTCCTTCACGGAATCGAAAGAGCACAGCGAGATCAAGGCCACGATCCATTCGCTCGACACCAAAGCCCTCTCCGAATGCCGCGACCGCTTCACCATCTCGCGGACGGTTTCTGACCGGCTCTTGAAGTTCAACGGCCTCGATTCAACGCCCCTCTATCCTCCTCCGCCGCTTTCCGGGGGATATCGCTTCGAGTCGCACGGCGACTTCCTCCTCTTCGCCGGACGACTCGATCGCCTCAAGCGTGTCGACCTCTTGATCGAAGCGCTCGCGCATACGCCGAAAGACGTCCGGCTCAAGATCGCGGGACGCGGACCCCTCGAGAGCTCGCTGCGGTCGCTGGCCGAGGCGCGCGGTGTCGCCTCGCGCGTCGACTTCCTCGGTTTCGTCTCGGACGAGGATCTGCTGACGCTGCTCGCTACGGCACGCGCCGCCGTCTACACACCGGTGAACGAGGACTACGGCTATGTGACGCTCGAAGCCTTTCTCTCCGGCAAGACGCTCGTCACCACGAACGACACCGGCGGTGTCCTCGAATTCGCGACTCCCGAAAGCGGTTTCATCGGCGAACCCACCGCGGCTGGCCTGGGCGCCGAGATGACGCGAGCCTGGAACACTCCCGTCTCCCGCCTCAAAGAAATGGCGGAAGTCGGCCGCAAGAAGGTAGCCCCCATCCAGTGGGACGCGGTCATCGATACCCTCACCGAGACGATCCGATAGTGCCGGCCCTGTTTCCTCTCGAAATCTGGTCGCCCCTGCCGCCTCAGGCCTCGGGCGTCGCCGACTACGTCGAGGAGCAACTCGAAGTCCTCGGGCGGGAGTTCGCGCTAACCCTGGTGGTCGAGGACCCGGACGTGATCTCAGGCGCCATCAAGAAGCGCTTCCGCGTCGTGCCCGTGGAGCGCAGCGACCCGAAAACCCTGCGCCTCTACCACGTGGGCAACTCGCCGCTGCACGGCTTCATCTATCGGGAAGCCGTGAGGGTTCCCGGGATCGTGGTTCTTCACGAGTGGAACCTGCACGAACTGCTTCTCGGTTTCGCGGTGAACGCGAACGACTTCGATGCCTATCGCCGGATGATGCGACGGGAACACGGCGAGCGCGGCTCGGTAGCGGCGGAAACCATCGCCTCGGCCCTTGGCGGGCGGCACTGGACGGGCGTCTTCCCCCTGAACCTGGAGATTCTGGAGCGAGCGCTCGCGGTGGTCGCCCTCGCCGGCTCCACCGCCGCCCGGGCCGCCGCGCGAGTTCCCGGCACGCCCTCGCTCCACCTGCCTCACCACGCTTTGCTCCGCTCTCACACGACGGACCGTGCCGACGCCCGCAGACGACTGGGCCTTTCCGCAGAAGTCCCGGTCGTTCTGGCTCCCGGTCTCGGCACGTCGTCCAAATCCCTCGAGATCGTCGCGGCCTCGGTCGATGCAGTCCGTCGTGAAGTCCGGCGCCTCGCCCTGGTCACCGTCGGGGGCGGTGCAGTGGAGGGTGTCTCGGGGGCGACAAGTCTCGGCCGGGTGGACCTCGAAACCTTGGGCGACGCTCTGGTCGCCGCGGACGTAGTGGTCGCTTTGCGTTTTCCAAGCCGGGGTGAAGCATCGGGCGTCGTGATGCGCGCCCTCGCCGCGGGGCGGGCCGTCGTCGTCTCGACGGGCTCCACTGCCGATGAGGACCTGCCCATGGGCGTGGTTTCCCGAGTGAATCCTGGACCGGGCGAAAGCGCGGAACTCGCCGCGATCCTCCGCCTTCTGCTCACGGACGATGCGGCGCGTCTTCGCCTCGAGAGGCTGGCCTGGGCCGCGGCCGCGCAACGGTGTGTCGAGCCGCTCACTGAAAGGCTCGTGGAGTTCATTCGCGAAGTCGCAGTCGAGCGGCCGAGTCTCGAGGCCAACCTCCGACAGCGCGAGACCCGAGCCGCTGGCCTGCGTGAGCCGATTCGCAACGACATCGAAGCCGCGGCCCAAAGCCTCGGTCTCGCACACCTTCCACCGAACGTCTTTGAGAGACTTGCAGGATTGTGACCGCGCCCGTCTCCCTCTCCGTCGTCATACCCGCGTTCAACGAGGAGCAGCGCCTCCCGGGAACACTCGCCACGATCCTGCCTTTCCTGCGTTCGCGTGGCGAGACCTTCGAGGTGGTGGTGGTGGACGACGGCTCCCGTGATCGCACCGCCGAAGTGGCCGCACTCGCCGGGCCCGAGGTGCGTGTTCTCAAAAACCCGGGGAACCGCGGCAAGGGATATTCGGTCCGCAATGGAATGCTGAACGCGCAAGGCGCGTGGCGTTTGATGTCCGACGCCGACCTGTCGACGCCGATCGAAGAACTGGACCGGCTCAAGGCGGCCTTGAGCGGCGGCGCGGAGATCGCGATCGCATCGCGCGCGGTCAGCGGCGCGAACCTGGAGAAGCGCCAGTCGATGATGCGTGAAACCTCGGGGCGGTTCTTCAACCTCCTGGTCCGGACGCTCCATCTCCCCGGTATCAAGGACACCCAGTGCGGCTTCAAGCTGTTCTCGGCCGCGGCGGCAAGGGCCGCGTTCACCGAATCGACCCTCGACGGTTTCGCCTTCGACGTCGAGGCGCTCGTGCTCGCGCGGCGTGCCGGCTTCAAGATCACCGAAGTGCCCGTGACCTGGCGGAACGACGAGCAGTCGCGTGTGAGTTTCGGCCGCGGTCTCGCCGCCTTCGTCGATCTGTTCCGCCTGCGTTTTCGCTGAGGCGTAACGCGGCGATCAGCGCGGCTGCGGCCGCCGCACTTCCTCGCGCCGGCGCAGCGACGTCACCCACTCCTCGATCCGCTGATCGAGGGCGCGCCGCTCCAGCTGGTCGCGGATCTCCGGGGCGACCACACTGAAAGCCTCGGGGAGCGCAGCGTTCGCGAGTCGGTCATTGAAGACCTTGCGAATCTCCGCGTCGTCGACCCGGACGAGCGGGCGGAGCCTGATGTCGATGTAGCTCTTGATCGCGAGCTGGACCACGGCCTTCCGGGTCAGAGCCGGCGTGGTGAATCCGGGACCCGCCTTCTCCCGGAGCGCCAGAACCGCGGCCTCGAGGATTTCCGGAGGCGGCGGTTCGCTGAGCAGACGCAGCGCCTCTTCGTACATCATGACTTCCTCGATCGTCCGCTCCAGCGCGTCCTTCTCGTCGATTTGAAGAAGGGCTTTGGTGAGCGCCACATCGGAGAGCAGGACCGGCTTCTTGTTGACGAAAGCCAGCGTCCGCTCAACGATCGTGCCCCCCTGGACGGAGGCGCAAAGAGCCAGGATCGCGCCGAGGGAGAAAGCGGCGAGACGCGGATGCGGCAAGGGGTTAGAAGGCATAGCCAACTCCAAGATGCCAGGCGTGAAGAC
This sequence comes from uncultured Acidobacteriota bacterium, assembly GCA_964396875.1. GTDB lineage: Bacteria > Acidobacteriota > Vicinamibacteria > Fen-336 > JAGNNV01 > JAGNNV01. The sequence continues at coordinate 38,086 of CAYNHK010000010.1, forward strand.
TCTCGCCGGGCCGGCGATCGAGCTTGAATCCCCAATCGACGCGCAGCGGTCCTATCGGACTTCGGTATCGCAGGCCAACGCCGGCCACCTCGCGCATTTCCTTGAGTTTGATGGCGGAAACGCGGGAATAGACGTTCCCGGTCTCCGCGAAGATCTGGAACCCGATCCTCTGCGTGACGTCGACGCGAACCTCGAGGGCCGCGGCGAGAAGCGCGTTACCTCCCGCGGGTACGAAGACATTGTCGAGGTTGAAGGTTCCGGGCCCCACCTCATCGGTCTTGAAGCCGCGCATCACAGAGGCTCCACCGGCGAAGAACCTTTCCGGCAGGGGCAGTTCGACGGAGTCGCCAAACGCTCTCGAGAGACCCAGTCGGGCGGCGCCCGCGATGACGGTGCCGGCCCGCACTTCTTCGTAGCGCGCGATGAGCGCGGAGCCCTTCACGAACGAATCGCCCCCGAGTGCGGACGCCGACAGGAGTGTCTCCAGGGAGAAGAGGGTGCCACGCCTCGGATCGAGCGCGTCGCTTCGCGTGTCGTGGACGAAACCGAACGACGGACCGGAAATCTTGCCGTCGCAAAGCGCGCGGTTGATCTCGGCGCAATCGGTGTCGACATTTGAGGTCGAGGTCTTCTGAAACGTGTACTGCACGAGGAAATTGGCGGAGCGGAAGGCAAAAATGGTCTGGGTCTGGAAACCAAGACGGTGAAAGTCGAAGGCGTCACGGGACCGGTCGTCTTCGGCGTAGAGCCTCAGGTTCACAGCCTGACGGCGTCCGAAGGCGTAGGGCTCGGTCAAGGTAAGAAGCGCTCGCGAGCCTTTGAGGGACGAACGAAGAAACAGCGCGGCGGTTCGGCCGAGGCCTGAGATGTTGAGGCGGGTCAGCTCGACGCTCGCGCGCCACTTGTCCTTTTCACCATAACCAAGGCCGGGGACAATGGTGGTGCGCGCGCCCTCTGTGACCCTGATGATGAGATCGCGGCGATCGCCCTCTGATGGGATTTCCCGAATCTCCACGTTGGTGAACAGGCCGGTTCCCGACAGGCCCGATTGGGTGTCCAGCAACTTCTGGTACGAGAGGAACTCCCCCTCCTTGACCCGGCTTTCCCGAAGAACGACGGTCTCTTTCGTGTCTTCGAGCCCCACCACCAGAATCCGCCCGACTTTGATGCGCGGGCCGGGCGTCACGTCGAACGTGACCGCGACGCTGGTCTGGTCGTCCGAAAAATCGGTGACCACATCGACCCGGGCATCGATGTAGCCGTCGTCGCGAAGGGAGGCGAGAAGGGCATTCCGGTCCCGGGCCAGTTCCCCGTTCCGGAGCGGCGCGCCTTCGCGTGAGAGCAGTTCGATGGCGGCGGTCTGGCTACGTTCGGCGGGCGGCGGCGCACCCTGAAGGATCACCGAACCGATCGTGGTCAGGGAGCCGGGAATGATCTTGAAGATGACCCGTGCGCTACCCGGCTCGCCGGATTCCTCGTGGGTCACCTTCGCCCCGGCGTGACCCTCCTGGCCGAACTGCGCCAGCAAGCGCTGCTTCTCATTTCCGATCTCACTGTCGATCCAGGGGCCAAGGCTGAGATTCGAGCCCGGTGGCGCCTCAGCGGGCAGGCCGTTGACCTGATACTCGATGCCGGTCAGGATCCAGACCGGCCCCACCCGCACCACAAACTCGCCCGCGGCCCGTTCGCCTGCAGGCACCTCCTGGAAATCCACGTCGACGTCGCGATACCCGCGCTTCACGTAGTCGGACTCGATGGCCGACAGCGTTTCCTCGATGGCCTCCTGGGACAGCCCCTCGTCCTCGAATCGCGAGCGGGCTTTCGCTTTCGCGTCCTCGCCCAGCAAGCCGAGATTCAGGTCGAAAGGCAGGCCGGGGGTCACGAAGAAGACGAGATCCCCGTCGACGCTCACCGTCTTCACCTGCGCCCGGTAGTAGGCACTCTTCCAAAGCTGGCGCAGCAGGACTTCTTTCCAGCGATCGAGCGTCTCCACGGTCAGTTTGTCGCCTCGCTCGGCCGGCGACTTCGGGGCAGGCAGCGTGGTGGGCCAGCCATCGATTCGCGACGACACCAGCGTCTCGGGCTTCGCGTGCAGCACGCGGATCTTCAAGTCACGAACGAAACCGAGGTAACGCGAGGGAGCAACACCGGGCTGAGGCTCAATCACAAGGGTCGCTCGCGGATAGGCGTTGGCCCGAAGCCACTCCGTCATCCGCGCCGAGGCATCCGCCAGCGCGCTTTCCCGGAACGGTTCGCGGGCCCGCAGGCCGGAGGCGCGCGCGAGCGCCTTGGCGAGAGAACCATCCACGGGGACATCGGGGCCTGACCCGTTCAAGGGCGTCACGAACATGAGCTCGCCCACCCGCGGTGTCTCCGCAACGTGGAAGATCAGGCGAAGGCGGCCATCCGCTTCGTCCTCCTGTTCCACCTTTACCTCATCAAAGAGGTCCATCGCCGAGAGAAGCAGGACACTCGATCGGATCTTCTCCGGGTCGCCTGGTTCTCCGGCCTTGATTGTCAGGTAGCGGACGACCGTGGGATCGCTCGCGCCTCGCAGTTCGACGTCTGAAACCACGGGGTAAGCGGCCTGGGCCAGAGCCTTGGTCGGGGCCAGGCACAAGGGGATGAGCACGACCAACGAGAGGCGAAAGAGGAGTGCCTTCATTTTCGTCCCAGAACGAACCGGGTACGAACATCCGCGCCGAACCCGTCCGGGTCCTCCCAGGTCAGGATCAGTGAAAAACGATTGGTGAGGGAGTATTCGGCAGTCACGGCTTGTTCGCCCGTGCCTCCGAGGTTTCTGGAGTAAAGGATCTCCCAGTCGCTCCCGACCCTCTTGCCCAGGGTCACTCGCGCTCCGCCTCGATTGAGGAATCCCTTGTTCCCGAGGTCGATCGAGAAACGAGAGAGGCCGACACCCTGGGCAACCCTCCCGGTTATCGCTTCCTCAACCACCGAGGAAGCGAGCGAGTTGACGCCCCCGGCCCCCAGGGTCTTGAAGTCGGTGACCGAGCCGCTCGTGTTCGCTACATCGGTCTCGCTTCCTCCGGTCAACAGGCTCGCAATCTGCGGGGAGGTGAGCGGCGGGTCCGACGTGATCCTGGTCGACACGCGATCGAGCGTTCCGTTCGCCTGCAGGGTGAGCCGGTACGTGCGCACCCTGGTATCCGCTTCGATGTCGAAGACGGGATTGATCTCCCGGGGGTTCGAGAAGTGGGCGACCCCTTTGCGGACTTCGTACGTGTTTCCGCGGAAGAAGACCTTGCCGCGCTCGATCTCGACCCGGCCCATCAACTGCGGCTCGACCGGCGATCCGGTGAGGGTCAGGTCGGCCGACGCCACGAGCTCGGCGAGGTTGTTGTCGAGCCGGAGTGTGCCCGGGGCCTTGATGGCGATGTCGAGATGCATCGGCGAGGCGCTGAAGCTGGTCGAGCCGCGCGAGAAGCCCCGGGACTCTCCCTGCGATCCGAGAAGCTCGGAAGCGATCGTGTACTTGCGTGTCCAGTGGGCCTTCGAGACCATGAGGTTGCCGGTGAGCCAGTGGCTCTGTGTAGTCCCTTGAAGCCGGATCGCGCCGTCGAAAGTGGAGCGCAGTCCTTCGGGATAGCGCAGGCCGAGGGATGTGCCGTTCATCAGGAAGTCGAAAGATGCCGGAACCGCACCGCCAAAGCCCATCTGTCCGGAGACCGTGACCCGCCCGCCGCCGAAGCGGCCCTCGAGGCCTGCCACTCTCGCCTGGGTTTCGTTGAAGACGATGCGGCCATTCAGACCGTCGAGGCCCTGGGGGAACGTCCGGAGCCTCAACGACCCGTCTTCGATGTCGAGGCCGCCTGAAACCCGGATCGCGCGCGGGGTCCCGCCGATCTGGCTCCTCAAGGTAGCGGCGCCGCGGAACCTCCATTCCCGAAGGAACCCGGAGAGCACGCGCAGGTCTGCGCGACCGGTGATCGAAAGATCGTTCTGATCGTCGGGCTTGAGCGCCCACTTGCCGGACACACTCAACGAGGTTCCTTCTCCTTGAAGCGTGAGACCCGCGATTCGAACTTCGCCCTTCTCGACATCGATGATCGCGCCGGGCGCGGCCTCGATCGCGTATTCGGGAACCGCCACCTTGAGCTTCCCGTCCCGCAGTTGCGCGGTGATCGAATCGGGATCCTGCAGGGGGCCCTCGATCCGGGCGTTCGCCGAAGCGGTGATGACCACCGTGTTTTCGAAGCGAGACCCCAGCGCGCGCAAGACCGGGTCGATCCGGGCGTTGGTGAGCTTCACGTCCAGCCGGCTCGCGTACGGCGCCTTCGCCGCGATGGTGCCGGTGACGTCGGCGCGGAAACGGGGCGAGTCGGACAGGGCCACCACGTGGAGGATGCCGTCGCCCGCGCCCCGAACATCGAGGGTGAGGGCGCCCATACCTTCATCGCCGTAGAAGATGCGCCTCGATTCGACGTGGGCGTCCACCCGGGGCCGTTCCATGGGACCGCTCACCGTAGCTCGGCCCGTGATGCGGCCGCCGATCATCGCCGCCGATTCCTCCTGGAGACCGAGGTCGGCGAGCTCGACGTCCTTGAAGTCGACCTCGCCGCCAAACGCGGGAAGGCCCTGCTCATCGGCGAGGACGCCTTTGACCGCGAGACTTCCTCCGCCCACGGTCGCGGTCAGGCTCTCCACGCGCAGCGCCTCCCCTTCGAAGCGGAGTTTCAAGTCGGCCTTGGCATAGGCGACGCCCATGGCCTTTCCGGAAACGCTGGTGAGGCTCGCCTGGCCGAGCGGCTTGGCGCGCGTCCCCATCAGACGCAACGTGCCGGACACCGCGGTGTCGACATCGAGATCGGAGGCGATGACCTTGAGAAGGTCCTTCGCGGCCCAGTCGCGGATCGCGACGTTGAGGTCCATGGCGTCGTCGACTCCGGATGGACCCAGTCTCTGCATGCCATTCATCTCGGCCCGCGAAGCGCCCCGAGCGGCGACGAGCCGGTCGCTCTTCAACTCGAGGGCAGAGGCGGTTCCCGTCCAGTCGACGTCGCCCCACAACACACCGAGGTATGAAACCCCTGTCCCAACGAAGCGGCCCGACACACTCGGCGTCGCCATGAAGCCAAGGGCCCGGCCTTCGAACGTGCCCCGGCCGGTGGCCCCGAGCGGCTGGGCTCCCGGCGTTCCGAAAGCGCCGCGAAGGCGAACCGCGAGAGCGTCGGTCCGCGCGAGGTCTTCGGTCACGAGCTTGAGGTCGATGTTGATCCTCTTGTCTGGATGAATCGAACCGCTCATCGTGATCGCGGTGTCGGGGATGTTGAGCGCTACGCCGGACATGGTGACGACACCCCGCTCGGCCTTGAAGGGGAACGCGCCCGAGAGCGGTTCACCAAGTGCTGGGTCGCCTTCGAACGCCAGGTCCCCGGAACCGCTTAAAAGGTTCGCGGCTCCTTTCGGGAACGAGAGGTCGATAGGCCCGGAGACACGCGCCCCGAGTCCCGCGGTTCCGTAGTCGAAGAGCCAATGCAGGAGCGGCTCGGCGCTCAAGCGCTGGAGCGAGCCCTTGACCCTGACCGCGGCGTTTGGAGGGGCGTCGACGTCGAGGACGGCCGTTCCGGAAAGCGCCTGGAGCGCCAGGTCCTGCAGGCGAACATGGGCTCCGTCCCAGGAGAATCTGGTGGAGAAGGTGTCGATCGGCAACGCGGCGTAGGACCCTGTCTGACCGTGAAGAGTGCCATTGAGCGCGAACTTCGCACCATCGATCGTGAGCACCGCTTTCGCCTGAGCGATCCCCGTGAGTTCGAGACCGGCCCCCGAGATCTTCTGGTCGAAACTCTCGAGGTCAAAAGGACCGGCGAAGCGAAGTTCGCCTTTGGGCTCGTTGTGGAGGTCGATTTGCCCGGCAATCGAGACCTTCGTACCGGAGGCCGTGAACTCACCCCGATCGACGTAAAGAGTCGAATCCGCGAACCGAACGCCGACCTCGAAACGCGCATCCTGCGCGGGAAGGTCCCCGAAACGCATCGGGCCGGGGCCGGCGCTCAAATCGCCGGCGAGCAGGTTCTTGGCATCCGCTTTGAGCAAGGCCTCGAAGTTGGGCCAGACGATTTCGAGGGGGATCTCCTCGTCGTTGAGAAAAACGCCGCCCGCGGTCACCGATACTCTGCCGATCGAGACCTGCCGCGTCGCCGGGCCGCTTGAAGGGGCGGTCTGGGGGAGATCGGTGGAACCGTCCTCGAAAACCTGGATCGAGATCTGGGGCTTTTCGAGGTCGAGGCCACGAAGCAGGATCTTCGAAGTGAGGAGCGACCTGAAGGAGAGGGCGAGGCGAATCTTCGGGGCGACCAATGTCGGGCGCTTTGACTTCGGCAAGCCCGGAATGACCACGTCCCGGAGTTCGACGGTGCGGCCCGGCAGATCCACGGACAAGGCGCCCACGCGCACCTCGCGGCCGAGGGCCAGGGTCATCCGGCTCTCAACCTGGGCACGGAGCATCTTCTCGCCGAAGAGGCCGACCACGGTCAGAACCACGAGCCCGATGAGGGCGATGGCCACGAGTGTGATGCGGCTGAAGCGGGCGATCCTGCGTATCAAGACCTACATGTTCGCAAAGGAACCCGGTTGCACTCCATTCGGGCCTGCGCGACCGGCAAGTGCCTAGCGCAGGCCGAATTGACTTCGGCCGGAGCGCGGGGGTTGCGCGCAGCCCTCGCCAGAGGGCGGAGCCTGGCCTCGGGCCATGGGGGGCTGAGCACTCTGCGGCCCCCCAACTCAGAGACGAATCCGGGAGCCTGCTCTGTTTCTGGAGCCGCAGGCTCTTAGAAGCTCGCCGGACGGCAGGTGTAGGCGCCGAGGATCGCCG
>CAYNHK010000011.1:0-43033 GCA_964396875.1 uncultured Acidobacteriota bacterium
TTCGCCTTCCGCGGCTCGGCGGGCTCGGCCGGAGGGGCGGCTTCATCCATCCGGGCGAGCTGCCACTGACAGAAAGTCATGAGGCCGAGCAGGGTTTGACGCCGGATCTCCCGGGCTTTTCTCGAGTCGAGGCCCATCTCTTCGAGCATCTCGGACACGAGACAACACGCCTTGAGGCTGCGCGGGTTCGAACCGCTTTCGGCCTTCGCCATCTACCTACCTCCGAACAAAACGCGAAGGCGGCCGGACCTGAGGCGCGCCTCCTTGACTTCCCGCCCCGCCAGGGACCGGGGCAGGATGATGTTACGCCGCCAGTTGTCGATGGTGACCGAGAGCTCGTCGCCCGCGGCGTAGGCGGTCAATCGATCGCTGCTCGCGAAGGGAAGATCGAACGAGAAGACGTATTGGTCGCCCCGACGCTCGACCTTCGGCGGCCGCGAGGTATGGAACACCGAGAGCGGGTCGCGTTCGCCGTAAACCTCGTCGGCGAGGGTCGCGAGAAGCCGATGCCCCATCACTTCCTCCTCCCGCAGCGGCGACTCCAGGATCGGCATCGACGAAAAGCCCTCGCGCACGCGCTTCATATGGGTATGCTGCGCCTTCCCCACCCGCTCGAAATATGTCCCCTTGAACGACGCGGGCAGCACGCGGTTCGCGATCACCGCGTCGACCGAGTATCCGTAGAGCCCGAGATAGGTGAAGAGACGCTCGGACTCCGCGATGACCATTTTCTCGAGGGCGAGGACGATCCGGATCGAAGTCACCTGCGGGTCGCGCAGAAGGGGATCGAGCCGTTCGATCCGCTCGTAGAGGCGCTTCACCGCCGCGAACACATCGTCTTCAGGCATGGGGAGCGAGGTGACGAGCGGAGCGATGGGTCGCACGGTCCGCGCGAGCAGCCTCTGCACGGGGAAGATCTTCCGGAAGTAGAAGCGCAACACGTCCGGTGCGGCGAGCATCCGCAGGGTCTCTCCCGTGGGCGCGCAATCCACGAGAAGGAGGTCATAGTTTCCGGTCTGCGCCAGTTCGGCCACCCGCAGCAGAGAAAACAGCTCCTCCATCCCGGGCAGGACCGCCATCTCGTCGGCCACGACCTCGTCGAGGCCCTGTCCCTTGAAGAAGCGGGTGAGGAAGTTCCGGATGGGTCCGAACTCCCGCTCCAGTTCGTGGTGGACGTCGATCTCCATCGCGTCGAGATTCGGCGCGACGCGAGTGGGCTCGGGACCGATCCGCAAAGCCAGGGAATCGCCGAGCGAATGGGCGGCGTCGGTCGACATCACGAGGGTGCGGTGTCCCAGCGAAGCCGCGCGCACGCCGGTCGCGGCCGCGAGTGTTGTTTTCCCCACACCGCCCTTGCCCGAGAAAAGAATGATCCTCATGAGGCGGCGCTCTGGGGGGCAAGCCACGTCGCGATCGTTCCGAGCGAGCGCAGGTCGTGGACGTCGGTTTCGAGTTCGGGGATGGCGATCGCGGGAAGGCCGCTCTTCGCGGCGATCTGTCGAAGATATCGGCCCTCGGTATCGGCTCGCGTTTGTTCCCGCGACGCGAGGGCGCGCAGTTCGGCGAGAACGTCGACCGGCAGGACGCTGCCGCCGGCCGAGGGCTCGAGCGACGGGACGTTCGCGGCTCCCGGGATCGCCCAGGGGTGCACGCGATTCGCGACCACGGCCGAAGCGCGCAACGATCTTGCGCGCAGGGCGTCGGCGAAAAGCGCCCCCTCGCTCACCCGCGACGAGGAGGGTGTGGTGACGAGGATGAAAGTCGTGCCCTCCTCGCGGAGCAGCGCCTCCATCGCAACCGCGGTCTTGCGGAACGAATCGAAGAGACCTTCGAAGGCGAGGAAGAACTCCGACAACTCGCGAAGGAAGGCGAGACCCACCGCGGAATCGAGAATGCGCAGGAAGGTGCGCCCGACGATCGTCCTCGGCTCGATGGCGAGGCGGCCGGCCACGAAGTAGGGCTTCAGGAAGTAGCGCAGGACCCGGCCATCGACGAAGTCGAGGACGCGCTTCGGCGCATCGAGAAAAGCGATGGCCGACGAGGCCGGGGGCGTATCGAGCACAATGAGGTCGAAGTCCGAGGCCACGCCCATGAGCGCCTCCATGGCCATCACTTCGTGAGTGCCCGCGAGGTGCCGCGAGATCTGCTGATAGAAACGGTTCTTCAAGACACGTTCCCGCGCCTCGTCCGAGGACGCGTGCCGGCGAACCAGATCGTCGAACGTCTGCTTCGGGTCGAGACGCATGGCGAAGAGCTTCCCCTTGACCTTCTGGGGCGTCCCGGTGAGGCGGGCGAGTCCCAGACTCGTGCGCAGCCGCTTCGAGGGATCGATGGTGCAGACGAGGGTTTTGATGCCCCGACCCGCCGCGGCGAGCGCGAGGGCGGCCGACGTGGTCGTCTTCCCCACCCCGCCCGGCCCGCACACCACCACGAGCTTCCCCGCGAGAGCGTTCGATATCGCGAGATGACCCTTCACGCGAACTCCTCCGCGAGGGCATCGGCGACGGTTGTCGGCCGGGGGTTGGGGAGTTCTGCGATCAACAGCGGCTCGAGGCCCAAGCCTCGGGCGAGGCGGCGGCGATGGAACGCCTCGAGGCGCGATCGTCTCACCGATTCGCGCGCGGCGTGGAGCAGGAGAGCGTCGTTCGATCCGCTCGCCGCCTCGATGTCCGTGAGTGCGGTGCGGGCGGCCCGCGAGAGTGTATCGAGCCGCATCCGGTTCATGATCGCGAGGGCGGGAGCGAGGCCGGTGCGCTCCTCGAGTTCTTCCTTGAACTCGACCGCCTCGACCACCGCCATCTCCTCGGGCGCGGCGACGATCGCGATCCGAACGGAGTTCTCGAGCCATTCGATGATCTGCGCGGCCAGCCGCGCGAACGGCCCCACCGGCACCGCGCGGAACGCGGCGAACGGCGTTTCCAGCATCAACAGGCCGTGGCCCGAAGACGGACAGTCGACGATGATCGTCTCGTATCTCGGCGTCGCGGGACGCGAGACCTCGTTGAAGTAGGCGCGGATCCTGCCGAGCAGAACCAGTTCGGGAAGGCCGGGAGCGGCCGCGAAGAACTTCTTGTAGATCTCGCTTCGGGTGATCCGATCGACGAGGGGCCGGATGCGGACCACATGCTGGACGTATTCGTCCATGGCGGCCCGGGGCTCGAGATCCAGTTCGTCGAAGCCCTGGCGGGTGCGCGCGGGGGACGAAGATCCGGCGTTTTCGGCTTCGAGCGATTCCCCGATGCGGACGAGAAGGGTGCGCCGGCCCCGCTTCGCGGCGAGGGTGGCAAGACCCGCGGCCACGACGCTCTTCCCCACGCCGCCCTTGCCCAGAACGAAGAGGACGCCGTTCAGCGAGGGTACGGTGTCTCCGTTACTTGAGCCGGGTGTCAATCGAGAAACGGCCCTCGGTCGAACGCTCGAAATAGCTCTCGAACTGGGAACGAATCGAATCGACGATCGCGGCCGCGTTGCCGTCCTCGGAACTGCCGTCGGTCACGTAGAGAAAAGCCACGCGCCACGGCGCCGGGTTGGGTGAGGGAGCAGGAGACCGTGGGCCCATCGCCGCGATCACGTCCGCGATCGTGACATCCTTCTTTGTCCCTCGGATGTCCACGTTCGACTCGGGCGCCCGCTCGGCGGTCTGCGGTCCGTCCGCGATGGGGTTCCGGATGAAGAAGAAAGGCGGAACCTCCTCGGCCGGCCGAACCCCCATCAGGTACTGATCCAGGGGACCGTAACGCTGCGAGGTAGGCCCGGTCCGGAAGACGCCGCCGCCGAGATCCTCGATCTGGTTCCCCTCATCGTGGGATCCCGACGAGTGCATGTAAAAGCTCCAGTGCGCCTGCTGACGCCCGAGCAGTTCGCTGCTCGAAACGCCGTTGTCGCTGAAGCGCGCGGTGGCGAGCCAGCGGTGACCCACCTCGTGGGCCAGAACCGAGAGTGTGGTCTCCTCGCGCAGCACACGGTCGGTCGGGTTCTGCGAGTACTTGGCGAAGGAGTCCATCATCACCACGCTCTCGAGCGTGCGCGCAGAGCCGTAGTCGCCTCCGTTGTCGAAACTGCCGGACCCGCCGATGCCCCCGATCGTGTTCCTCACCGTGGACTCGAAGGCGAAGGCGCCCTGCGACCTCGGAATGTAGCCGCGGTTCGTGTAGACGATCAGTTGCTGGTAGTCGTCGCCGAAACGCGAGTAGAACGCACGCCCCACCGCGGTGAGATCGATGCCCGACTCGTTGCGGAAAGACTCACCGATCGACCGCGAGAAGGACTGGCCGGCGACATGGGACATGTCGGTCGTCACCAGCCCCTCGGCCGAACCACCGGCGGCGATGCCGACCGCGCCCTCTGCCAGTCCGGGGGTGAGGTTGATGGCGTCGTACGAGAACGTGATGCGGCCATCCGGGAAAAGGGTCAGCTCAAAGCTGTTCTTGTCCGCCACGTCGAACTGGGGCACCTCGGTCCATTTGACCGAGAAGGCGGACGCACTCGAGGAAGTGGTGACCCGGCCTCCCTTGCTGGGATCGAGGTCCGCGAGAAGGGGCGCCACGCGGGGCGGGCCGGAGATGAGCCGCGAAAGCGTGCGGGCCGTGGACGCGCTGTCCGCCGCCTCGAACGTGAGATTGCCGTCCGAGTTCACAAACGCGCGGTCATAACTCTTTCCGAAGAAGGGGAACGCGAAAGGCAGCGGCACCTCGCGCGAATCGTCGTCGGCGAGGGCGATCGAGGTTCCATCGGCCCCCAGGGGCCTATCGACGCGCGAAACCGTGTAGCCGGGCTGAAACTCGAGGCCCTTGCCCTGGAGGTCGAGGCTATTCGCCTTGAAAAGCAGATCGCCCTCATCGCGCAGGACCGCGACGTCACCGCTGCGCGAAACCGAGGCGGCCTTCACGTTATTGGCCGCCGACCGGACCTGGCCTCTCGCGCGCGCTTCGCGGGATTGAACCACCTGGATCAGGTCGCTGCCCGGGTACGTTGCGCAGTAGGGGTGCTTGAGGCCGTCCGCCGTCGCGAGCGAGGCCGCGAGGGTCAGAAAACCGAATACCGGCGAACGCATGAGGCGTGTCTTCATAGTGGCTCCCTGGAGGGCCGGAGTCGCCCGACCTGCCGATAGTGCGCCCGACTGGGCTCGAACCAGTAGCCTTTGCCTTCGGAGGGCAACGCTCTATCCATTGAGCTACGGGCGCGCACGACGGGAACGAGAGCAAGGATGATACCAAGCTCTTTCCGGGATCCCGGCATCGGTAGTGTCCCAATCTGGAGTCAAAGTCGGACACTCCCTGGCATCGGCCGGACTCCTGCGACTGCGTCGCTAAGATGTCGGCCACACCAAAATCGCCGAGGAGAACCACCCTTTGAACGCCCGCCCCCACCCCGCCTCAATCGCATCGGCTCTAGGCCTCGCCTTGCTTGTCGGTGGGTGCCGCACCGCTGCGCCGCCAGCACCACCTTCGGCCGCCGCCCTCGCCGCGGCGCCCGTGGATGTGAAGACGCCCCCGACGAAGGCCTCCGTCGTGGCCGCGATGACCCGGGTCGCCGACTGGCAGCTCGCGAATCCTTCGCGCCACAAACTCTGGCAATGGCACCAGGCGCCCTTCTGGGCGAGCCTTCACGCCCTCGCTCCGTTGTCTGCGGAGCCTTCGAAGTATCTCGACGCCATCGCGCGCACCGGGGAGGCGAATGAATGGAACCACGGCCCCGACCGTTTCCACGCCGACGACCAGGCCATCGCTCAGAGCTACTTCCTTCTCGCCGCCGAGCGGAAGGACCCGCGCATGACCGCGAAGGTGCTCGCCCTTTTCGACGAAATGAAGGGCATGCCCTTCAGCGAGGATCTCGGCTTCGACCAGAAGAAGACCTCGCGCGAATGGGTGTGGTGCGACGCGCTCTTCATGGCCCCACCGGCCATGGTCCTCGCGGCCCGCGCCACCGGCGACCGGAGTTACCTCGACCTGATGAACCGGTTGTGGTGGAAAACCACCGACTATCTCTACGATCCGCAAGAGAACCTCTACTACCGCGACAGCCGCTACTTCGAACAGCGCGAACCGAACGGGGCCAAGGTCTTCTGGAGCCGAGGCAACGGCTGGGTCCTCGCCGGCCTCGCCCGCGTTCTGATGTACCTCCCCGTCGACTATCCGGAGCGGCATCGCTACGTCTCGCTGTTCAAGGACATGGCGAAGAAGGTCGCGGCGATTCAGCGGCCGAGCGGCTACTGGGGCGTCAGCCTGCTGAGCCCGGAGACGTACGCGAGCCCGGAGACGAGCGGCACCGCGTTCTTCGTCTACGCTCTCTCATGGGGCGTGAACGAAGGGCTTCTCGACCGCGCCGCCCATGAAACCGTGATCCTGCGCGGCTGGGCGGCATTGAACCGCGCGGTCCGCGAAGACGGCATGCTGGGCTACGTTCAACCCGTCGGCGCGGCGCCCGGAGCCACCGGCCCCGACCAGACCGAGATCTACGGTGCGGGCGCCTTCATCCTCGCCGGCAGCGAACTGCACCGGCTGATCGGACGGTGACATCAATGCCGTCCTGGTCGACCGAACTGGCCCCGATCGACACGTCTCCTCTTTTTCGACCACTGCTCGGCGAACTCACCGGCCTTCTTCGAGGCCTGAGTCCCGCGGACTGGGATCGGCCTACGCTCGCAGGGGCGTGGAAAGTGCGGGACATTGCCGCGCATCTGCTGGACGGGGAGTTGAGAAAGATCGCGGTGTACCGCGACTCACACTTCCTCCCTCTTGATGCTCCCATCGGCTCAGATCGGGACCTCGCGCGTTTCGTCAACGGTCTCAACGCGAGTGGCGTCGCCTGGGCGGCGCGGCTCAGCGCGCGAATGATCGTCGACCTTCTCGAAATCGCCGGATCGTGGGGCGCCGAGGTCGTGGAGAGACTCCCTCTGGACGGCCGTGCCCTCTTCGCGGTGAGCTGGGCCGGCGAGGCGGAATCGCAGAACTGGATGGACACGGGCCGGGAGTACACCGAGAAGTGGCACCATCAAATGCAGATCCGCGACGCCGTGGGAGCCGACCGCCTGCTCACGCCGCGATGGATGGTGCCCTTCCTCGACGTCTCCGCTCGCGCATTCCCAGTGGCTTTCGCATCCGCGGTGGCGGAATTCGGGACGGTCGTCACCTTCGAGGTTCATGGCCCGACATCGGGAGCCTGGTCGGTGGTTCTTGAGGGGCCTGCCCGTCGGGTGGTTCGCGGAAAACCGGAGAACCCGAGCGCGACCGTGCGCGCTCAAACCGACGACGCATGGCGCCTTCTCTATAACGCCGTCAAAACGCCGGGGTTGATGGACCGTATCCAAGTGACCGGAGATGCGGAACTGGCGAAACCGATGCTCGCCGCCCGCTCCGTGATCCTCTAGTTATCGCCCGATGTAGCCGAGGGCCCGGAGCTTCTCCTTCTGCTCCGCCGACAGCTCCACCGGCTGGGCCGCCGCCGCCGAGCGCGACTTGAGAGCCGCGTCGCGGGTCCGCCCTTCGATCGACGCGCGCAACGATTCGGCGGGCGGGCGATTCATCTTCTCCATGGGATCGGTCGCGAGGTCGTACCACTCCGACGCTTTCACCGTCTGCTTCAGGGGATCGAGGCGCAGGATCGCCTTCCACGACGAAGCGCCTCCCCGCAAGAACGAGAGGCGCGTGCCGTCGAGCGTCTGATCGGTCTCGCCGTACATCTCCCGCGTCTCCGCGAGCGGCCGCAGCAACGAGACGCCTTGCATCGAGGGCGGGCCGTTGGCCTTGAGAAAATCCAGAATCGTGGGTGCGATGTCGAGCAGGCCCGCGGGCTTGTTCTCCCGCCGCGCCGCGACTTCGGGCCCCGACACGATCAGGGGGATGCGGACAACTTCCTCATAGAGCGTCTTCTGGTGCTCCCACGAACCATGTTCGAGGAACTCCTCGCCGTGGTCTGAAGTCACCACGAGCATCGTGTTGCGCAGCACGTCCCGCTCCTTGAGATGCGTGACCAGGCGGCCGATCTCGTTGTCGGTGTATCGGATCTCGCCGTCGTAAAGGGCGAGGAGATGGTCGAGGTCGGCCTTCGACACCTGATCCGGACGGAGGTTCTGGAAGGCCTTGAGATTCCCGGTGAGCTTCCCGGAGTAGGAGGTCTCGAACAGTTTCAGGACCTCGGGTGGCGGGTCGTAGTGCCAGTGCGGATCGTAGAAGTGCAGGAAAATGAAGAAGGGACGGTCGCCGAAGCGATCGACCAGATCCATCGCGTGGTTCGCGACGTTGCTGGCGAGGCGATCCTGCCGGAAGTTCATCGAGTCGAAGCCCTCGTCGACGCCATAGGTCTTCGAGACGTAAAGATGCGACGTGACTGCGTGGGTCGCGTAACCGAGCCTCTTCAAGATTCCGGCAAGTGTGGGAACCGAGCGATTAAAGCCCTGTTTCGAATCGACGCCGCCGTGCGTCCCGGGCAGCACGGAGGTGAACATCGACAGGTGCGCGGGCAGCGTCCACGAACTCACGCTCACCGCGTCGTCGGCCACGATGCCCGACTGGGCGAGCGCGTCGAGCGTCGGAGTCGTGGGTTTAGGGTAGCCGTAAGCGCCAACGTGGTCGCGCCGAAGTGTGTCGATCGAGATGAGGATGACCCCGCGGTGCGTTCCGTAGGCCGAGAGGTCGTGAAGGATGGGATCCGATACCGCCAGCGCGAGTTCGCCCGGCTGGGGCAGAACCGCGCCGTCCTTGTCGGTGAAGCGGATGTCGATCGACAGGACGCCGCGGCGAGGAGGCGTGTCGAGTTCGACGGTCACGTCCTTCCAATCGTGAGCCACCCGCGGGTTCACGGTCTCACGCGCGATTTCCTTGCCGTCGATGGCCACCACGAATCGGCCCCAGCCCGGGATCTCGCCTTCACCCCCGAATCGCGCGCCCACCCCGAACGTCAGCACGGCCTTCCGCGGGAAGTCCAGGGTCCACGACTGCGTGGCGAGGAGCGCCTCGCGCGATTCGTCGCCCACCTCGACGACGTCGACCTTCGAACGCGCCCCGTCGGGTTTGGCCAGCAGGAGCGACAGCGGGGGCTGCGGCGTGACTGGCCGCGAGGAGCATCCCAGAAACACCGCGACGAGGAGGACCAAAAATTTGCGGGTCAACAAGGCGCGGCGAATGTAGCACGGCGCCGAAGATGGACTCCTACAGCCCGAACACCCGCCGGGCATTCCCTGAGCGAATTGCATCGCGCTCTGCAGAAGACAGCGCGGCGGTATTCGCGAAGGCTCCCTTCGTGTCGTGCACCTGCTGCGGCCAGTCGGTGCCGAACATCACACGGTCCGCCCCCACCACGGAGATCAGGTGTCGGAGCGCGCCAACGTCGTAGGTGAGGCTGTCGTAGTAGATGTGCCGGAGATAGTCGATGGGCTTGCGCGTCATCCTGCGGCGGGAAGGAATCTCCACCTCGTCGCCCTTCTCGAAGACGCCCACAAGGGAAGGCAGCGCCGCGCCGCCGTGGGAGGCGATGAGCTTGAGGTTGGGGTAGCGATCGAAAAAACCGTCGAAGATCATCCGGGTGATGGCGAGTGTGGTGTCGATAGCGAAGCCCACGGACCAGCTGAGGTCGAACTTCTTCATGTCCATGACGTCCGTCCCCGGCGGGTCGGTCGGATGCACCAGCACGGGCAGCGCGCGACGGTCGATCTCCGCCCAGATCGGCGCGAACATCGGATCGGTGAGGCTGCGCCCCGAGACGTTGGCCATGACGATCACGCCGACCGCGCCCTTGTCGCAGGTGCGCGTCAGTTCCGAGATCGCGGCCTGCGGGAATTCCCAGGGCAGCGAAGTGAACCAGCGAAGACGGTCCTTGTGCTTCACCTGCGCCTCGGCCATGGCGTCGTTGCTGTCCTTGGCCGCCTTGAGACTGATCTCCCGCTTGCCCCAGCACACGTTGGGACAGGTGAGGGACACTATCGAGACGTCGATGCCGGCCACGTCCATGTGCCGGATGCGCATGCCGTAGTCGAAATGGCCCTTCTGCGGGATCACCACCGGCGTATCGCCGCGGAAGATCTCCTCCTGGCCGTCCGGCCGGGTCTTGAGGTTGTAGTGACCGCCCTCCTTCTTGAGAAGCTCCAGCCACCCCTTCGTGAACGCATGAGTGTGGATGTCGATGACGGTCATCCGCTCAGTTTCCTCTCTCTCCCTCTCCAAAGCCAGCACACGGCCAGTTCATGCCCTGTAGCATGACCACGCTCGGACCTTCGTATGGTCATTCTGCTGGCGGCCCTGCTTCTCGGACTCCTCGTCCTCGGGGCCGCTTTGCAGTTCATGAGCCCGGGAAAGCCGAAGCCCCTCCTGGACGCGGCTCGAAACCCCCTACCGGACAGCATCTCCGAGAAGCTCTTTGTCGACGTCAACGGAAGCCGGCAGGGCCTGTTCATCAAGAGCGTGAATGCCGCTCATCCCGTGCTGCTGTATCTGCACGGCGGCATGCCCGATTACTTCCTGAGCGCGCGGCATCCTACCGGTCTCGAAAACACGTTCACCGTGATCTGGTGGGAGCAGCGCGGTTCCGGCATCTCCTGTAGCCCCGACATTCGACGCGAAACAATGACGATGGAGCAACTGATCTCCGATGTCCTCGCGTTGACCGACTACCTCCGCCGGCGATTCGGAAAGTCGAAGATCTATCTGATGGGACATTCCGGCGGCAGCTTCATCGGCATTCAGGCGGCGGCGCGGTCGCCCGACCGCTATCACGCGTACATCGGCGTGGCGCAGATGTCGTATCAGCTCGAATCGGAGCGGCTCGGCTGGGAGTACATGCTCGGGCGGTTCCGAGCGAGCGCGAACATGGCCATGGTGAGGAAGCTGGAATCCGCGCCGGTGACGCTTGCAGGCGGCGTTCCTCCCCAGTACGCGGCCATCCGCGACGTGGCCATGCATCGGCTCGGAATCGGCACGATGCGCGAGATGCGGTCTCTGCTCACCGGTCTCGTTCTCCCGTCCTTCCAATTCCGGGAGTACACCTTGAAGGAGAAGGTGAACCTGTGGCGCGCCAAGTCCCGGTCCGGCATCAGCGTCCTTTGGAACCGGATGGTCACCACGGATCTGCGGCGGGAGCTGACCGAGATCGCGACGCCGGTGTACTTCTTCCACGGCCGCTTCGACTACACCGTGAACTACGGACTCGCGAAGGACTACCTCGGCGCGATCAAGGCGCCCGTCAAGGGTTTCTACACCTTCGACTCGTCCGCCCACAGCCCGATGTTCGAGGAGCCGGAGCGAATGAACCGAATCCTGCGGGAGGACGTGCTCACCGGGAGCAACGCCCTTGCGGATCTCTCTCCGTTCGCTTGAGCACATGCCGGGACTAAGGTGAACCCGAAGGACGTGATGCACGCGCGGCTATCTCGACTTTCCCAACGAATCGCCGTTCTGGTGATGTGCGGCTGCGACGGGTCGCCTGCGGTCGGGCCGACGCCAAGCCCTTCGCCTACGCCGTCGCCCACGCCGAGCGGCCTCCCCGGCGTGGTGATCGGCGCGCGAACCGGCATCACGCAGATCACGCTGGCCAACGCGACGCCGTTGCCCGGTGCCACGCTCACCGGATGCGGCGCCTCTGCGGCCGGGTGCGCGGGACGAATCACCGTCAGCCTCGATCTGCTCTCGCCCACCGGCGGCCCCATCATCGGAGGGCTTTTCTTCCTTCACGGCTCCAACACGCGCGCCTGCCTGATCGGCCGCGTCGGCGCCTTCGAGCTGGGGCCGGGAATCAGGCGAAGAGTCGATGTCGTGCTCGACCAGTCGGACGAGTGCGGAACGCCGGTGGACATCAGAACCGCCGCCGCCGCGATAGAAGGCCCGAACGGAATCGCGGCGCGGCAGGAGTGGGGCGTGCTCTACACCCTCACTCGTTGAAGCGCATTGCGAGGTCGCCCAACTCTCAGCCTGTTTTTCCCTGCGTCATTGCGAGGAGCCAATTCCGTTGGTACCGCGACGAAGCAACCCCTACCGGAGTCCCTATCTCAATCGGACAACCCGAATCCCTGGCCCATTCGAATCGGATGAGCTCAGGTACATCATCCGCACGCCATCCGCTCGAACGATGACGTTCGGATTGCCCCCGGGGATCCCGGTGAGCGTCGATGTTCGAAACTCCAGGCCATCGGTCGATGTCGCCGCGTAGAGCCCGTTCGTGCCCTGGAAGGAACTCCCCGAAGCGACCTGGACGAAGTACCACGCGGTCACCGAGCCGTCCGGGTTCGCCATCGCGAAGGGATCGGTCGCGTTCTGGTCGAGGAACGGCGCCCCTGGTCCGACGCGAACGCCGGAGTCCACGGTCCAGGTGAGCTGATCGGGACTCGTGGCACTCTTCATGGGCGTCGCGGGATTGGATGGATTGTCCCGCAGCTCACTGAAATACATGCGATACGCGCCGCTCGACAGAGGCACGACGCTGCCCGTCGTCGTGGCCCGCACGCCCGCCTGCGCGGCTGTGATTCGAAGGCCGCTCTCCTGTCGCCAGGTCACATGATCGGTGCTGGTGGCCGATGCGATACCGCGGTCCTGCATGTAGAACATGCGAAGCCCTCCGGGGATCACGATCACTCTCGGCTCGCCCCAAGGCGTGCCCATCGTGTTCGTCGCGGCATCGGGAATAAGAGTGCACGCCCCTTCGACGCGGAAGGCGGTTCCTTCGGCATCGGTGGAGAGCGCTCGCCACACGCCCTGACCCTCCACGTAAACGAAGAGCCGGATCCGGCCATCCTGAAGCAGCACACCGGTGGGATCGCCAATGATGGACCCGCTTGGCCGCCCGAAGTCGGTGGGCGTGAGCACCCGGCCAAAGTCAACGAACCCGCTGCCGCCCGAAGGTGTCGCGGTGGTCGCAGCGGTGGCCGAGGGCTGAGCGGTGACCGGCGTCTGCGTCGATGTGCCCCCGCAGCCCGGCAGCGCCCAGGGCATCCACAACGCAATTGCGAGACCCCAGCCCGCCCCCACTATCGGGCCCTTCTTGCCAACGTCATTGCGAGGGGCCCGGCGAGAAGCAGAGCAACGAAGCAACCCCATCCGACCACTACCCGCCGACCCGCCCCGAACCAGGGCGACACGCTCCAAGACCATCATCGGCACCAATCCTAAGGGTTCGCCTGCCTCTGCATTACTGGCTGCCGATCACAAGGAGCCGCCATCTCCCCAGCGATCACCTGAAGAATTGCCGCCAGAACGCGATTGCCGCCGAGGGGATGAAAGTGGGTGGCGCGGGCCAATAGCGGTGATGATTCGTCGCCTGACCGCAAACGACGACGGGCACAGCTCAGCGGCTGCGGCTCTCGCGGTCGAGGGCGTCAACGGCCTGGCGATAGACCGCCTCGGCTTCTTCGCGGCTGTTTCCGATGGCAACCATCCCGACCCAGGCGTGCTCGGAGAGCGCGCCGAGCATGTAGAACAGGGCGCCCGCCTCGTCCCGCTGTGAGTAACTCAGGCGGTTCTGGGTCGAGGCTTCGATCACATCCTCAGGAAGCAATCCCCGATACTGCTCGTTCGCCAGGTGGTCGGTGGCCCGGTAGTACTTCGGCCGGCCGGTCGGAGAGTTGAACAGCCCGGTCTCGGGATCCAGCTCGCCGCCGGAAAGGAGGCGGACCGCGAGCAGCGGATGGGTCGTTCCGCCAATGCCCAGGTTGATCTCGCTGACCGCTATGTTCTGACCACCCTGCCAGACGAGGAACTCGATGGAGACGCGACTGACCAACCCCCGCGCCGCGAGAAGGCCGCCCATTCTGAGGGCAGCACGCTGAATTTCGAGGCGATAAGGGTCCGCGGCCGGGAAGAGGCAACCCGTCGTGGCCATACCGAGCGGGCCTCCGCGCAACTCGTCGTGGGTCGAGGTGAGCGAGACCTTGCCGAGCGGGTTGATCCGCAGCTGAACGCTTGCCGCGCCGAGATCGGGACTATCGATGAATTCCTCCACGACGCCCCCCTCGTGGGCGAACCTGTCGAGGAAGAACTGAGGCGTCTCGCCCGGGACCGAGAAGGCCAGCTCCCGGAGGGCTCGGCGCGTGTCGTCCGACGACCGCCCTGCGGGCAAGGACATCAGGGCATGGCCCTGTTCCCATGTCGCCGAGTTTCGCTTCAGCACGGCGCGGCGCAGGCCCGGGCGCTCACTCCTCAGGAAGTCCACCGCGTCGACGATTTCCGCCTCGACGTGAACGTCCTCGCGCCCAAGCGGCACGGGGATCCCCGCCTCCCGCGCCAGGGTGCGCGCGGTGGACTTCCCGTAGAGAGCGTCCGTCCCCGGATCCGCGGCGTTGAGCGGAATGCCGAGCACGACGGCGAGCCGTCGCTCGAGCGGCGTCGACCGAAACACCGTGAGATAGGCGCGCTCGGGATCGAAGATCGCGGCCCGGATCCGCTCGATCACACGTGGCCGCTCCAGGATCTTCTCCGTCAGCGGCCGCGGACTGTGGTCCTGCACGGAGAGGAGGGTCACACGATTCCGGGCGTGACTCGCCGGCACCCCGGCCATGAACTGCAGGTAATACTCAAGGACGGTCGGGGCAATCGGCACGGAGGTCACGTAGACGACCCGCGCACGCGGGTTTCGCAGCCGGATCAGGAGAAAGAGCAGGGCCTCTTCGAAGTGGATCGCGCCGGGCTTTTGAGCGATCTCACCCGGGTCGAGGGTGACCGAAGGCACGATCACTGAGGTGTACGGCTGATCCTCGTGCGGGAAAACGTCGCTCCACAACGTCCGCAGTCTCGGTTTCAGCGCCTCGAAGGCGGCGATTTCAGCGGCGTCGTTCTCCATTGAGTAGACGGCCATGAAACGACGATAGCGCCGACGACCAAATCCAATCAAGCAACCGGAGGCTGGCTCGCATCTTGCTCTACTTAGCCATCATGGTTTTCCTGCAGACGATCGCTGTCCGGCGGGAAAACCCGCAGACCGCGCCGACATTTCCTTAGGAGGAAATAATGATCACCCCCACACCCATCGAGGCTCGGCCGGAAGACTGGCGGGACGCGTCGACAGACGACACCTTGCGGGACATTCCGCTCAAGGAACTTCTTTCGCATATCACCGACGGCGTGAAAGTGCTGGCGTCCAAGGAGGCCGAGCTTGCCAAGGCTGAGCTTCAGTCCAATCTGAAAGCGGGCCTCGGAACGGCCAAGAGCCTGGGCGCCGCCGCGGTGTGCGCCCTGCTCGGGCTCAACATGCTTCTGGTCGCCGCTGTGCTAGGCCTCGCGACCGTCATCGAGCCGTGGACGTCCGCGCTCATCGTCGGCGCCGCGCTCCTCGCGCTGGGCGCCGCGGTCGGGGCCATTGCCTGGAGCAACCGTTTGAAGAACCCGCTCGAGGCGACTCGAGCCAGCTTGAAGGAGGACGTGCAATGGATGAACAATCGACTCGCCTAGCTCCGCAACAGACCAGGGCCGGGGCGCACAAGAAACCTGTCGCTGACGTCCATCGCCTCCGCACAGAGATCGAGGACGCGCGCGACGGGTTGGGCTCCTACGTTACCGAGCTGGACCGACGACGGCATGACGCACTTGATCTGAAGCTTCAACTCAGGAAGCACAAGGCTCTCGCGATTGGTGTGGGCGTTGCCACGGTGTCTGCCGCGGTGGGAGCGGTGGCGGGCGTTGTCCGTTCGCGCCGGAAGGCCGCGCGGCTCTTGCCGGCGCAGCTGGGACGCATCGCGCCCTCCGTGGCGCAGAAGTCCCGCAGGGTTGGAAAATTCCTCCTCGGCACCGCCGTCCCGGTTGCCCTCAAAGCGGCGCGAGGGATTGTCGAGCGGGCCGCAAGTCGCAGACCGCGTATGGCGTAAACCGGCAGGCCTGACGGCTCACTTCACCGTATCGTCAGAACGACGATCGCCGCGAACACCAGCCAGCCGTGAAGGATCGTCTCCATCACGCGCTGGATCAGTCCGCGCATCGGAATTTCCGGCAGGCTGATCAGGAAGAGTCCAAGAAGGACGATCGGACCGGACACGCGCGCGATCGTCGCCAAGAGCGGGTGGGTGTCCTCGAGGGCACGCGCCATCTCCATCATTCCTGCCGCGCCTGCCAGATAGGCGCCCCCACCGAGCAGATTGTGGAAGTGGTTCCGCGCCGTGCCGAAGGCGGGCGCTCCCGGGTCGCAGGGGAAGATCGCGGCGCCGATCCACCCCACGCCGATGAAGGCCAGTATGGAGGCCGCCCGGCTCGCGTCATCGGTCCCGAGCCCCTGGCCGAGAGCGAGCGCGGCCACCACGAAGATCACGCCGCTCGGCGCAAACCAGAGCCACGCCACCGCCCGCGCGTCTCTCATGCCCGCGGCTCCAAGCTCGCTGATGGTGTCGCGCAGGTGGCTGTAACCGGCGGCTCGTCGCCCGAACCACCACGTGCCCAGCACGCTGATTCCCGAAACGATCACGGCGGCGACGCAGGACACAAGGGCCGCCTGAGGCCCAAAGTCCGGGATCATCGTGGGCCCACGGAACGGGTCGGCCGGCGGTTCCTCACGTGTTCATTTACGTGGGCTCCGCCGGGAAAGTTCACCCTCGAAGGATCTACCGGGAACCGTACGAACGCAGCACGCGCAGCGCCCTCAGGGTGTTCCACCGGCTCGGCTCACCCACCACCTCGGGGAACGCGAAGCAGAGGACCTCATTGTGCGTCCGATCCAAGAACCATCGGCCGTCAGGCCGACGCCGGCTCTCAACCACGCGAACGGCAGCGCTCATGCGGTCGTCGCGAAGCGCACCGGCGGCTCTGAAGTAATCAAGGGCGCGCAGAACGTCGTATTCATAGCGCGGGGGGAACGCGAACTCGAGGAACTTCGGACTCGCGACTTCGCCTGTCGACCGCCGTTTAAGGAGGTTCCGCTCCAGCAGGTACTCGTCGCCGCGTTTCCTTGCCGCCGCGATTTCCGCGGTGGACCCGGCCGCGCGCTCGTACTCGAGGAGCCCTTCGAGCACGCAGATCGTCGTGTGAAAGGACGAGCGAACGCTCCGCGGCGCTTCGCAGTTCCAGCCGCCGTCCTCCAGTTGCTCGCCCACGAGACGTCGGGCGAGGCTCTCGGCCGGGCGCCCGAAGTACGCGCCAAGCGCGAGCGCGCCCCCGTTGATACAGGGCTCCACTTCCCCGTCGAAGAACGGCTTTGCTCCGAACTCCGCATCCCACCTGTAGCCGGCCGCCAGGCGCGCGACCGACGACTCCACCGCAGCGTCGTACGGGTCGGCGCCGGTGGCGCGGAGAAGCTGCATCATGAAGAGGGTCGGCAGCCAGTCGGGCTCATCGGGGCGATGCCACGCTCCATCCTGCCCCTGGCAACCAAGGATGGCCGCGCCCAGTCCTTCGCGCGCAATGCGCACGCGTTCCGCGGCCAGGGAGCCGGGCGAGGCGTCGGTGAGGTCGCGCATCGCCTGGAAGCGGATGGCCGGGTCGGATTCGAGCAGCCAATCGACGGGGTCCATTCCCGTGATGCTACCCACGCTCACGCGGACGTGCGACTCAGAGGGCGCTCTGCTCCGCCTTCGTCAGTTCGGTTCCGGGCTTCCGGCTCCCTTCCTCGCCCTTCGAAGTCTTGCGCAGCTTTCGTTTGGGGTCGGCGTCAGGCCCCGGCACCGCGGGCACCTGAGAGTGCTTCTTCGTTACGTTGTCCGCGACGGCACGCGCCTCGGGGGCTTGTACCTGCGTCGGTCTTTCGTCGGCTCGGCCCGAACCCTCGAAGTCGTTGCTCTTCTTGCTTCCCTTGTCGCCACCTGTCTTCTGGACTGGCTCGCCGACGGCCTTCCGGCCTCGCGTGTTGGTCATTTTGGTTCTCCGTGGGTCTGGGATGAGCTGTCACCGCGACAGTCGCCCTCTGATCGAGCAGTAACCATGCCAGCAGCAAGCGCCTCAGATCCCCCGCTTCATGGACGCGGTTTGATCCGGTTTCTACAAACCAGCGAAGTTGAGGGCTTCCTGGTACCTGGCGACGATGTCGTTCCCGTAGGTCGGCGCGGTCGCCCAGACACCATTCCCGAACTGATTCCAGAAAGGCGCCCGGCCTTTGGGCGTCACCAGCGCGAAACGAGGATCGACGCACGGCGCGTGGAGGGGCGGCATCGTGCACGACACCGCGGTCGCATCCGCGTAGGCGCGCAGATGCTGGATCTGCGCTCGGACGCCGGTCCGGGCGTCCGGGAAAGAGGCGGCCTCGCCGGGGTTGCTGTCCACGGCTCCGATGCCCGCGAAGTTGTTCTTCGACCCCGGGACCGCGCCGCTGAACCGGAACCAGCCGGTTTCGATGATGCTCTGAACGAAAGCAACATCTCCCGCCACACCTTCGAGGGCGCCCTCCTCGATGAAGTACACGGCGAGAGCCGCAATCGGCTCAGTTGCGCCATAAACGCCGGCCGGTTGCGGCTGCCGTCGCGAGAACCAGTTCACGAGTTGCGATGCGCTCAGTCGCGCGTTCCCCATGACGGGCAGAGACGCGGCGCCCGTCGGCACGGTGGAAGGCCCGGTCGGGCCCGAACCGCAAGCGAGGGTAAGGGCTACAAGGAGACCGAGCGTGATTCGAAGCCACACGCTCAGTCTTTCATGGTTCGCACCGGCGGGAGTCAATTCCGCCTGCGCTGGCTAGAACTTGAACTCGATAGTGCCGGTCACGGTACGGGGATTGCCCTGCGACCCCTGCAGGATTCCGAGGGACGGAATGTTGTAGCCGTTCGTCAGGTATTCCTTGTCGGCGAGGTTCTTTCCGTTCACCGCGACGCGCCACTTCCCGTTGGGGGAAAGCCAGCTGAGGTAGGCATCCCACAAGCCATACGCAGTCTGCGTGATGGGAAGAAGAGGCGTGCCCGGCCGGCCCGGATACTGACCGCCTTCGTTGGTGAGGGTGGAGTCGTCGCGATGAGCGAAGCCGACGCTGCCGACGAGCACACCGCGCGCGACCACACCGCGGCCGGTGGCCCGGATCGCGCCCGTGAACTTCGGCGCGTTGGTGATCACCTGAGTGTCGACGAAGCCGTCGCGGTTGTTGTCGAGCGGGTCGGGGTCGACGCCGAGGTAGCTGCCCTGGCCGGAGATGCTGAGCCAGTTGAACCCGACCGCCGAAGCGTCGAATTCCACTTCAAGCCCGTTCATCGTGGCGTTGCCGGCGTTGAGGAACTGGCCGAAGAAAGCGCCGTTGACGGTGGTGAACGTGCTGACCTGGACATCCTTGTAGTCGCCGTAGAAGGCGGCGGCGTTGAGCACGAGCTTGCGGTCGTTCAGGACCGACTTGATGCCGACTTCGACGACATCGAGGATCTCGTCATCGAAGGGCAGGTCCGAACCCGGGGCGGCGAGGGTGTTGGCGCGGACGTTGAAGCCGCCGCTCTTGAAACCGCGGGAGCCCGAGACGTATCCCATCACGGTTTCCGAGAGGCCGTAGTCGAGGCCGACACGGGGGGCGAACGACGAGAACTTCTTGCTCTTGTCGAAGGAGGCCGCGACCGCGAGAACGCGACTGAACGTGTCGTTGGTGTAGGCGGCGTTGAACACGTGGGCGGTTTTCTCCTCCGAGGTCAGACGCGCGCCTGCGTTGAGGGTGAGCTTGTCGCTCAGCTTGTAGCTGCCGTCGATGAAACCCGCGATCGAATCGGTCTTCACCGTGCCGTCGGTGGTGCCGAAGCTCGAGTTGACGAAGATGTTCTTCACCACGCCGCCCGCCTCCCCCTGGAGGTAGTACACGCCGAGGATGCCGCTCAGTTTGTTCCCGCTGTCATGAAGGAGCTGGAACTCCTGGGTGGTCTGGTTGTCGGAATAGGTGGCCGCGACATCGGCGATGCGGCCCGGCGTGGTGTCGAAGTCGATGCTGTTCTCGGAATCGGACTCTCGATAACCGGTGATGGACCGGAAGCGCCACTTCGGATTGATGGTCCAGTGCAGGTTCAACGCGGATCCCTTGCTGTCCGTGCTGTTGATGGGAGCAAGACCGCTGCGGGTATCGAAGATGTTCGCTTCCGGCGGGCAGGCGCCCCCCGAGAACAGGGGGCAAAGGGCATTGGCGGCAAGGCGCGTGATCCCCTTGGGCTGGGCGTCATCCCTGGTCTGGTCGTAGCTCAACTGCACTTTCACGCTGGTCGAAGGCAACCAGTCGAGACCGGCGCGAAAGGCCAGCGTGTCCTTGTCCGAAACGTCCTTGCCGGTGAAGAGGTTCTTGCCGTAGCCGGAATGGCGGAAAGACCCGCCAGCGACGCGCGCGCGGAGCTTGCCTTCGATCAGGGCGCCGCTCACGCTGGCCCGGAAGTCGTTGGTGCTGTAGCTGCCGCCGGTGTACGAGGCGTTCCCCTTCCACTTGTCGACAAGATCCCGGCTGACGTACTTGATCGCGCCGCCGATGGTGTTCTTGCCGTACAGCGTGCCCTGGGGACCGCGCAGAACCTCGATCCGCTGGACGTCGTAGACATCGAGCAGCGCCCCCTGGGGACGCGCGATGTAGACGTCATCCATACAGAGACCGACGCCGGGGTCGACGCCCCACAGCGGGTCGGCCTGACCGACTCCGCGCATGAACGCGGTGAGGGTGGTCGACTGATTGCGTCCCTGGTAGATGGAGAGGTTGGGCACTTCGCCCTGAAGCTCGGAGATGTCGGCCACCGCCGCCACCTCGAGATCGTTGCCGGTTTTCACCGTGACCGCGAGCGGGACCTTCTGGACGTTCTCTTCTCGGCGGCGCGCGGTGACGGTGACGTCTTCGGCGCGGGTCACGTCCTTGGCCTCTTCGGCCGGCGTGGCCTGGGGCGTCGGGGAGCTCTGCGGCTCGCTCGCGCGAACCTCCGCGGGAGGGACGGCTCCCGCCTGCGGGGCCCCGATGAGGGCGAGGGCCAGGGCGGCGGCGCTCACGAGGCGGGAACGGAAGGCGAGGTCGGATCGGGTGAAAGTCATGCGGTTTCTCCAGGAGAGGCAAGCGCTCCGATTCGTCTCCACAACAAACCGAACGCTCGTTATATGGAGGACCGTATCCCGGGAGCCCCGCCCGCGTCAAGAGATTTTTCGAAATACCTTGACGGACCGCGGGGCCGGAGAGTACCTTCCTTTACATAACGCACGTTCGGTTTTATCAACAACGCGCGAGGAAACCCCAGCATGGACATCGCCGGCCTCCTGTCTCATCACGCCCGCTACCGGGCGAACCATCCCGCCGTGGTCTGCGGCGAGCACCGGCTCTCCTTCGCGGAGTTCGAAGGGCGCGTGGTCCGCGTGGCGAACGCGCTCCAGGACCTGGGGCTCGGCCCCGGAGACAAGGTCGCGACCATTCTCGGGAACTGCATCGAGCTGCTGGAAATCTACTGCGCGGCCGCGCGCACCGGGATGGTGGTGGTGCCGCTGAGTCCCCTGCTCCGGGGACCGGCGCTCAAGACACTGCTCGACGATTCGGACACCCGGGCGCTCGTGGCCGACGGGACGTTCGCGGAGGCGCTCCTTTCGGTTCGCGACAGCCTGCCGGGAATCGCGAGCGCTCATTACCTGTTCACGGGCACGCCGCCGGCGTGGGGCACGAGTTACGCCACTGTCGTCGCGGCGGCCTCCATGGCCGAGCCGCCAGACCCGGGCATCCACGGCGACACGCCCTTCAACATCATCTACAGCAGCGGCACCACCGGCCTCCCCAAGGGAATCGTTCACACCCACGCGATACGCGCGGCTTATTGCACCCTGTTCGCCTCGGCCTGGAGGATGACGCCCGAGAGTGTGGTGCTTCACGCGGGGTCACTGGTCTTCAACGGGTCGTTCCTCACGTTGATGCCGTGGCTGTACCTCGGCTGCCGGTTCGTGCTGCACCGCCAGTTCGACCCTCACGCGTACCTCAAGGCGGTGGCGGACGAGAAAGTGACTCACGTGATGCTGGTGCCCTCCCAGATCGTGGCCCTGCTCGACTCCCCCGACTTCAACGAGACGCGGCAACCCTCGCTCGAGATGATCGGGTCGGTGGGCGCCCCGCTCCATCTCGAACACAAGCAGGAACTGGCGCGGCGTTTCCCGAATCGCCTCTATGAGTTGTACGGCCTGACCGAAGGTTTCGTGACCATTCTCGATCGTGACGACGCGCCCCGGAAGACCGGTTCGGTTGGCGTGCCGCCCGCATTCTTCGAGATCCGCATCCTCGACGAAGAAGGACGCGACGTGCCGAAGGGCGAGGTGGGCGAGATCGCGGGCCGCGGGCCGATCATGATGCCCGGCTACTACAAGCGCCCCGACCTCACTTCCCTCGCCATCGTCGACGGATGGTTGCGAACCGGCGACATGGGCCGCCTCGACGACGACGGCTTCCTGTACCTGGTGGACCGGAAGAAAGACCTCATCATCTCGGGCGGCGCCAATGTCTTCCCCCGCGACATCGAGGAAGTGATCGTTCGCCATCCCGCGGTGAAGGAAGCCGCGGTGTTCGGTGTTCCCGATCCCAAGTGGGGCGAGGCGGCCATCGCCGCGGTGGTTCTGCGCGACGGCGCGGGAGTCTCGAACGAGGAACTCCGGGACTGGATCAACCAGAACGTCGAAGCGAAATTCCAAAGAGTCCGCGAGGTCATCCGCCTGACCGAATTCCCCAGAAACGCCGCGGGGAAAACCCTCAAGCGCGAGATTCGCGACCAGTTCTCAAATCAGACAAAGGACGTGCTCCCCCGATGACCGAACCCCGAGAAATCACCTGGCGCAGTCCGGACGGCCTGAATCTCGTCGCGACCGAGTATGGGAGCCAGGACGCTCAGAAGCTCCCGGTGATCTGCATCCCGGGCCTCACCCGCAACGCGCGAGACTTCGAGGTGCTGGCGCCCTGGATCGCCTCCCTTGGCCGCCGGGTCATCGCGGTGGACCTTCGCGGCCGCGGCCGATCCGACCGGGATCCCAACCCGCGCCGGTACGCGCCGCCCACCTACGCCAAAGACATCGTGACCCTGCTCGACAGCCTCCGGATTCCGCGGGCCCTCTTCGTGGGGACGTCGCTGGGCGGCATCGTGACGATGACCCTCGCGGGAAAGAACCTCGATCGCATCGGGGGCGCGGTGTTGAACGACGTGGGTCCGGTCATCGCGAAAGAAGGGATCGCCCGGATTTCGAGCTACGCGGGCAAGACACCGACGGTTCATACCTGGGACGATGCTCTGGCCTACGCGAAGCAGACGGGCGGAGTCGCTTTTCCGAAATGGACCGATGACGAATGGGCGGTCTTCGTTCGCCGCGTCTTCAAGGCGGGGCCGACAGGCGCGCCGGTGCTCGAGTGCGATTCGGGCGTCTTCCGCCCGATGCACCCGATCCTGGTGTGGCTCCTCACGCCCATGGTGTGGGGAGTGTTTCGAAAACTAGCCAACGGCAGACCGACACTTCTCGTGCGCGGGAAGATCTCCGACGTGCTCGACGTGAAGACCGCGGATCGGATGAGGAAGGAAGCGCCCGGAATGGGCTTCGTGGAGGTCGACGACGTGGGGCACGCGCCCACGCTGTCCGAGCCGCAGGCGAAAGAGAGCCTCACCCGCTTCTTCGCAGAAGCGCCCTAGCCCGTGCAGCAACAGGATCGGTCCGATCGCAGCCGGAAGGCGATCCTCGACAAAGCGCTCAGCCTGTTTTCGAAGCAGGGCTACCACGGCACGAGTATGCGCGACGTGGCGGCCGGGGCGGGACTCTCCACCGGCATCGTGTACCACCTCTTCAAGGACAAGGAAGCGATCTTCCGCGCGCTGCTCGATCGCTACTTCACCGTCCTCAAGGCGCCCGACTTCCCTTTCAACCGCGCTCTCGCCGACGGGGCCTTCCCCGACGACCTCGAGAAACTCGGCCGCGCCTCGCGCGAGAGCGTGCGCCGCTACAAGCCCTACGTCGCGCTCATCTATGTGGACGTCGTCGAGTTCGAGGGGAAACACATCCGTCGCTTCTATGCCGACATGGCGCGAAAGTTCGAAGCGTGGATGGCGGCCTATCCCGGGGAGAAGGCTCTCCTCGAGAAGCTTCGTCCGGGCGTCTCGCCGGTTTCCGCGGTGATGCTCGCGAGCCGGTTCCTGCTTCACTACTACGCGGTGGAGATCGTCTTCGGTGTAAGGAACCACTTCGGAAAGAACTCCGAGGACGTGGTCAGGGAAATCGCGGACATCCTGCGCTACGGCATGCTGCGCCGGTGAATTCCTGGAGCGACTCGACGAGATGAGCGAAAAGAACGAACAGGTGTCGTCGGGACAGGATGAGACGCCGGCGACAAGGGGCGCGTGGATCACCCTCACCGTCCTCATCATCGTCTACGTCTTCAACTTCGTCGACCGGCAGATCCTCGCCATCCTCGCCGAGCGCATCAAGGCCGACCTCGGGGTGAGCGACGCCCAACTCGGCTTCCTCTACGGCACCGCCTTCGCGGTCTTCTACGCGGTGTTCGGAATCCCCCTCGGGCTGCTCGCGGACCTTGGAAACCGGCGGTCGGTGATCGCCACGGGCCTCGGGTTCTGGAGCCTCATGACGACACTTTCGGGATTTGCCAGCAGCTTCCCGCAGTTGGCCCTGGCGCGAATCGGGGTGGGCGTGGGCGAAGCGGCCTCGGCGCCGGCCGCGTATTCGATGCTCTCCGACCTGTTTCCGAAGCGGCAGCGCGCGACCGTGCTCGCCCTCTACTCGGCGGGCATCTATATCGGCTCCGGCCTCGGCCTCTTCATCGGCGCCCAGATCGTCGAACGATGGGAACGGGCCTTCGCGGTGGGAACCGCACCCTTCGACCTTGCGGGTTGGCAGGTCGCGTTCCTGGTGGTCGGTCCTCCGGGAATGATTCTGGCCCCTTTCCTGCTCATGATTCGTGAACCCGTTCGCGGCGGGCGTGAGGGCCTCGCAGCCAAGGCGTCGCATCCCCATCCGGTCCGGGCGGCGCTTCTGGAAACCGCGTCGCTCATGCCTCCCGCGTCGTTCGTTTTCATGGCGCGCCGGGGCGGGCCGCTCGGCGCCAATCTTCTCGCCGCCGCCGGCGTTTCGGTCCTGGCCTTCATCCTGTCCATCTGGTCCGGCAACTGGCAGCAATGGGTCGCGGTTGGTTTCGGCGCGCTGGTCGCGATCACCTACGCCCAGCAGTTGAGACAAGTGGATCCGCCCGCCTACGAGCTGATCTTCAGGACACCTTCACTCGCCTTCGCCACCATCGGCTTCTCTCTCCTCGCCTTCAACGGGTACGCCGTCCTGTTCTGGATCCCCGCGTTCTACGTCCGGTACCACGGCCTTCCGCTGTCCGAGATCGGACTGCTGATCGGACTCATCTCCTCGATTGCGGGCCTCGTGGGGGTAACCCTTGGGGGCGTGCTTGCGGATCGTTTCAGAAGACAGTCCCCCAAAGGCCGTCTGTGGGTAGGACTCGCGAACGCGCTGGGACCAATTCCGTTTTCGCTGCTCGCCTTCTACGCGCCGGATCCGAATGTCTCGCTCGCGCTCTACGCGATTGTCCAATTGCTCGCCTCGCTCTGGGTGGGAGCGGGTGTCTCCACGGTTCAGGATCTTGTCCTTCCGCGCATGCGCGCGCGGGCCTCGGCGGTGTTCCTGCTCTTCGTGACGCTCCTGGGCCTGGCGCTCGGGCCGTTCACGATCGGACGACTCTCGGATTACCTGGGCGACCTGCGGCAGGCCCTGCTCTTCGGACTGGTCGTGTGCCTCGTCGCCGCCGCGCTCTTCATCGCCGCGGCGCGGACGGTGGGAACCGACGAATCGTCTCGAGCCGAAAGGGCCCGCAAAGCCGGAGAGCCCTGATGGCCTGAGGGCCCGATGGTAGTCTCCGTTGATGGCACGAACGTGGGCTCTCGCTCTCGCTCTTGCCCTCGCTTCGCCCCTCGCGTGGGCGGAGGCCCCGAGGGCCGAGTCGCTTCTGCCCATCACCACCTACTCGGTCGGTGAGGGGCTGCCGAGCGCCCTCGTCTATCAACTGGCCCAGGACGCAGCCGGGCGGATCTGGATCCTGAACCGCGAGAGCATCGTCTCCTTCGATGGCGCCTCGTTCGAGACCCAGGGCGTCAAACACGGCCTGGTGGCGACGCAGAGCGCGGGCCTTACCATCGACGATCGTGGTCGAGCCCTGGTGGCCGCCCTGGACGGACGCGTATTCCGTCATGAGGACGGAGCGTGGCGTCAACAGACCCCGGGCATCGAACTGCCGTTCGCGGGGCACGTGCTGGCGCTCGCTCAGACCATACGAGACGGGCGGGAGAAGTTTCTCGCGAGCACCACGAGGGGCCTGATGCTCTGGGACCAGGGGGCGTGGCGCCGACAGGATCAGCCGGGAGACCGGTTGGACGAGGGCATCACGTCGCTGAGCCGGGTGGGCGACGAATTGTTCGTAGGCGGAGTCTCAGGCGTGTGCCGTGTCCGGGACGCGCTCGACTGCGCCTGGACGGACGAGCCGCGGCTGCGCGAGCCGATACTGGCTTTGACCGCCGCGCAGATGGACGGACGGCCGGCCCTCCTGGTGCTGGGTCGCCGCTGGGTCGGCGCGCTGGTCGAAGGCCGCTTCAGCCTGTTCGGTCGTCCGTTCGACTTCGATCTGGCGAGCCAGTTCGACCCGCGCGACCCTCCCCGCATGGCGAAGGCCGCCATCAACATCGACCCCACGGGCGCGGTGTTCTTCGGCACGCGCTATCGCAGCTACCTGATGGAGCCCGGGGAGACGAAGCCTCGCGAACTCGGCCCCGCCCAGGGCCTGCTGGGCGATGGCGGTCTGACCTCGATCCTGGCCGATCGGGAAGGAGCCATCTGGGTCGGCAGCCTTCGCGGCCTGACCCGCGTGGGCAATCGCCGCTTCCGGTCCCTGAACGCCCGATCCGGTCTCGCCGAGAACGAGGTCACCGCGATCGCCGACCTTCAAGGCGGCCGATTCCTGATCGGCCACAACTCGGGGCTGACCTTCCTCGATCGCGACGGCGCGGGAATCGAGAAGGCCTTCGAGATCCCCGAATTCTCATCGAGGGGCGGGGCGGGCATTTCTCGCGTTCTCGACATCGCGACGGATTCCGCGGGCACGATCTGGGCGGCCGCGTCCGTCGCCCTGCTCGAAATCGGCCGCGGCCACAAAGTGCAGATCCACCGCTCTCCCGATCGGGCGGTGTCCGTCGAGATCGACGCTCGGGGACGTCTCTTCGTGCTGGGCGCACAGAACCTCCACGTGCGACGAGGCGGGCGCTTCGTGGAACTCCCCTACGCGTTCGGAAAAGGCCGCTCTCCGAGCGGCAGCCGATGGCTCGTCACCGACGGAGCCGATCGGCTCTTCATCGCCACCACCTCGGGGGTTTTCTGGAGGGCCGGCCTCCTGGCCTCCGAACTGGATCCGGGCGCGCCGTGGCATCGCGCGGCCAGCGGAGATGGGCGGGGCGACAATGTCTACGCCATCGCGGCCTCTCGGAATGGAGAGGTGCTCGTGGGAACCGCGGGAGGGCTCTATCGCCTCGCCGGCGGAGTCCTCGAACCGACCACGGGCGCCCTGGCCCTCAGCCGGCCCGTCTACTTCCTTCTGCGTGATGCATCGGGCAGGTTGTGGGCCGGCACCGATGACGGCGTCTTCGTCTCGGAACCAGGAGGATTTCGTCAGCTCTCGGTTCGGCACGGGCTCGCGGGACGAGAGACGAATCGCGGGGCCGGCATCGTGGACTCCCAAGGACGGGTCTGGATCGGCACCGATCAGGGACTTTCGATCTATCGCGAGGCCTTCGACGTTCGTTTGAGCACGCCGCCCGCGGTTGAGATCGAGGGCATCGACGTCGACGGAGAACATCGCGCACTCGGCGAGATCCTCAGCCTGTCCTCGAGTCCAAAGTCGCTCGTCTTCCGCGCGCGCACGATCAGCTTCTCCAGGGAGGAGGAAGTGGTGTGCCGCTACCGCCTCGATGGCCTCAACGAAGACTGGCAGGGGCCGGCGTCCCTTACGAGCGCGGGGATCCGCTACACCCACCTCCCCCCCGGGACCTATCGACTGCGAGTCTCCGCGGCCTGGCGCGCCAATGGGCCCTGGGGCCCGGAGTCGCTGTCTCAGGAGATCCGCGTGCCGACACCCTGGGCGCAGCGTCCCCTGGTGTGGTTGTTCGCCCTTCTCGCCCTGGGATCATTGCTCTGGACCGGCCATCAAATCCGGTTGCGACGCCTCGGGACACGCAATGCGGATCTCGAATCCCTGAACGCCCAACTCAGGGAGTCGGTCGAGGAGCGGCAGCGCCTCATCTCCGAACTCGAGGCCAAGAACAGCGAACTCGAGCGGTTCACCTACACCGTCTCCCACGATCTCAAGGCGCCGCTCGTGACCATCCGCGGATTCGCCCAACTCGCAGAGCAGGATGCGAGCGAGGGCCGCCTCGATCAGCTGAACGCCGACCTGCAACGTGTCCATCGAGCCGCCGAGACCATGGGCCTCCTCTTGAACCAGCTGCTCGACCTTTCGCGGATCGGTCGCGTGGTCGGTCCGCCTCAACCCCTGGAGGTTGAAGCGCTGATCCGCGAGGCCGCGCAACGGGTCCCCGGCATCGAGACAGTGGAGCTGATGTTGGGCCCCGGTCTCCCCACCATCGCAGGAGATCGGATCCGACTCGTGGAAGTATTCGAGAACCTGCTCGGCAACGCGGTGAAGTTCATGGGCGCGCAGAAGGCCCCGAGAATCGAGGTAACCCTTCGGGAAGGACCGGAGCCGGTGATCGTGGTCTCCGACAATGGGGTCGGCATCGATCCGAAGTTCAAGGACAGGGTTTTTGACCTCTTCGAGCGCCTGGACCGGTCGGCGCCAGGCACGGGGATCGGTCTCGCCATCGTGAAACGAGTCGTGGAGTTCCACAAGGGCCGGATCTGGGTCGAGTCGACCGGCATCGCGGGAGAAGGTTCACGCTTCTGCCTCACCCTGCCCCTCGAGGGCCGTCCTTCGCCGACTACTTGACCCGGAGCGCCGCCGCCGGATCGACCCTCGCTGCTCGTAGCGCGGGTCCTGCCATCGAAGCCGCGGCGGCAATCACCATCACGGCGGTGACGCCGGCGAATGTCGCGAAGTCGAGAGGCTGAACACCGAAGAGCACGGTCACAATGAGACGGCTGAAGATCGCGGAGAGGATCAGGCCGATAACTGCTCCTCCGGCGATCACGCGGGCGGCGCTCGACACGACGAGTTTCACCACGTCGCTCGTCGTGGCCCCGAGGGCCCGGCGGACGCCCAGATCGCGCACGCGCTGCTGAACCGAGTACGCGAGTATCCCGAAGACACCGACCATCGCGAGAACGAGGGCGAGAGCGGCGAAGCAGGCCACCATCACCGCGCGGAATCGATGCCGTCCCGTGGCCACGCGATCGATGTCGGCCAGCGTGACGACGTCGCGGAGGCTCACGAGTTGCTCCTTGTCGATCCGCGAAACCGCCGCGCGGACGCCGCCCACGAGTGCTGTCGCCTCCCCGGACTTCGGCCGCACCACCATGTAGACGTCGTCCGAGAGGGCCTGACTGATCGGCGCGTAGAGTTGAATGAGGTCCTGCGCTTCGTCCGGCCGGCCCTTGACCTGTCGGGCCACGCCGACGATTTCCCGGACCACGGGCTCCGCCTGCGGCGACGATGCGGGCCGCA
Organism: uncultured Acidobacteriota bacterium; assembly: GCA_964396875.1. GTDB lineage: Bacteria > Acidobacteriota > Vicinamibacteria > Fen-336 > JAGNNV01 > JAGNNV01. Next base: position 29,509 of record CAYNHK010000011.1, read on the forward strand.
GCGCCACCTGCAGTCCAACCGGCGACCGTCCGCCCAGCGCCTTCACAAAGGCCTCATTGACGATCGCCACCGGAACCGCACCGCGAATGTCGCGGGAGTCGAAAGCGCGCCCGGCCACGATCGGAAGGTCGATGGTCGTGAAGTAACTCGGGCTCACGGCCTGGAATTCCGTCGACGGTCGCCGGCTGTCTTCGACGGACGCTTCTCCCACCACCTCGTAGGAGAGCGGCCCATCCTCGAAGAATGCGAGGGGCAGTGAACTCGTCCATCCCATGTCCGCCACCCCGGGAGTCGCTCGCACTTCGCCCTCCACCTGGTCGAAGAACTGCTGGAGCAGTTCGGGCGTCGGGTATTTCGAACCCAGCGGATCCACGAGCATGGTCAGGACGCTTTCCGCGCGGTAGCCGCGATCGAACGAGTCGACCGCGATCAAGCTGCGCAGGAGGAGACCGGCGCCGAATAGAAGCAGAACCGCGGTGGCGACTTCCCCCATCACCAGCAGCCCTCGAAGCCTTCCTCCGCCCCCCGTGGTCGTCCTCGTGTCGGAACCCATGACTTCAGCGGACGAGAAACTCGTGGCCTGCCACGCGGGGGCGATGCCGAAGAGCAGCCCCACGAGAAGCGCCGCGGCCGCGCAGAACGAGACCACGCGCAGATCGAAGGCAAGCGCCACGGTCGGAGGGATGAGGCCTTCGGGAATGAGCGACGGCGCGAGGCTGATGATGATGGCGCCGAGTGCAGCGCCGAGACTTCCGCCCAGGATCGACAACACCACGCTCTCGGTCAGAAGCTGGCGGATGATCCGGCGTCGGCCCGCGCCGAGCGCCGCGCGCACCGCAAGCTCACGCGTGCGCGCGGTGGCCCGGGCGAGCAGGAGGTTCGCGACGTTCGCGCAGCAGATGAGCAGGACGAAGCCCACGACGCCCAGGAACATCATCGAGGTCAGGCGCAGGTCTCCGCCAATGATCGAATCGTGCAGTGGCTGAAGCGCTATGCCTCGTCCGGCGTTTGTCGCGGGATACTCCCGGGCGAGGGCCCGGGCGATGTTCGCAAGGTCCGCTTCCGCCGCTTCCATCGTGACGCCCGGCTTCAAGCGGCCGACCGCCGCAAACACGTACGCCCCTCGTGCGCGTTCGGGTGCGCCCACGATCGGCCGCATGCCCCAGATGCTGCTCTGACCCACCAGCTGAAAACTCCCCGGTACGACGCCCACCACGGTCCACATCGAGCCGTCGAGCCGGATCTCGCGCCCGATGACGCTCGGATCCGCGTTGAATCGCGAGCGCCAGAAGGTCTCGCTCATCACCACCACCCGCGCGCGCTGCTCGTCGTCGCTCGGCAGGAAGGTGCGCCCGGCGATGGCCTTCACGCCGAGCACATCGAAGATCCCGGCACTTACCCACTGTCGCGCCACCGTCTCGGCGTTGCCATCCGCGCCCGCCATGACCATGCTGGCCACACCCGGGGTGTAGCCCGCGATCCGTTCGAAGCTCCGGCTGCGGGTGTTCCAGTCATGCATGTTGTTGGGCGAAGCTCCGCCCCGGCTCGTCTGAGCGCTGGTTTCGTGGATGGCCACGATGCGATCGGGGTCGCCGAAAGGAAGCGGTCGGAGGAGAGTCGCATCGACCAGCGCGAAGATCGCGCTGTTGGCTCCGATGCCGAGGGCGAGGGTGGTCACCGCAATCAGAGTGAACGCGGGGGCGCCGCGCAGCTGCCGAAACGCGAAGGCCACGTCGTCGCGAAGCTCTTCGAGCCAGGTGGTGATCTTCATTTCGCGGTCTCTCCTCTTGCTCAATTCCACGAGTTCACGTTTCATGGTTCGCAGGTCGCCCATTCGATGAAGCGCTTGTTCCCGAGCGGACTTCGCGTCGATGCCCCGCGCCACCAGCTCCCGGGTTCGCAGTTCCAGGTGCAGGGCGATCTCCTCTTCGACTTCCTGCTCGACAGGAACCCTCCAAAGCCACGAACGCAGGGACCGCCGGATCACGCGAACAAAACCCTCGAGACGCCGGCGGAAAACTGCCGCCACACCGCGGTCTCCCGCGCCAGCTGCTCGCGGCCGGGCTGCGTGATCCGATAGAGCTTGGCCCGCCGGCCGAGTTCCGAGGTGCCCCACTCGGCTTCAACCCACCCCTTCCGCTCGAGGCGGTAGAGGGCGGGATAGAGGGAGCCGTCCTCGATCAGGACGGATTCGCTGGTGGCATCCTCGAGGAATCGCGCGATGGCGTACCCGTGGCTCGGTCCGCGCACCAAAGTCTTCAGGATCAACGCATCCAACGCGCCATGCAGCAGGGCGTTTGGAGTTTTGAACGAGGGAGCGGTCATCGGGATTACCTTTACAATCTTGGGCTGATACCCAGATAGACGAGGCAATGAGGGCGACGGTTCCGCCCGCCCGGAAAAATTCTCCGACGGGATCTATCGAACCCGGTTGCGACCTTCCTGCTTGGCTCGATAAAGCGCCGCATCGGCATCGGCGATCATGGCGCTGGCCGAGGTCTGGGGCGAGGGAATACACGACGCCACGCCGAGGCTGATCGTCACGACCGATCCCACAGGGGAGGAAGGGTGGGGTATCGCTCGCGCTTCGCAAGCCAGACGAATCCTCTCGGCGAACGCGGCCGCGGTGGCGTGATCGGCGGCGGGGATCAAGACGATGAACTCCTCTCCGCCATAACGCGCCGCGAGGTCGCCGGCCCGGCTCACGGTCTGGCGGAAGACCGCGCCCACCGCGGCGAGGCACTTGTCCCCCTCCGGGTGGCCGAGCGCATCGTTGTAGGCCTTGAAACCGTCGATGTCGGCGATCACCACCGAAAGGGGGTTCTGGAAGCGCGTCGCGCGACGCCACTCCTTGTCCAGGGTTTCCTCGAAGCGACGCCGGTTGGCGAGGCCGGTGAGGTCGTCGACGAAAGAGAGCCGCGAGAGATGTTCGTTCGCGAGACGCAACTCCTCGGTTCGCTCCGCCACGAGCCGCTCCATCTCGGCATGCCGCGCGCGAAGGTTGTGGGTGCGCAGCCGGAAGAGTCCCGCGATCCCGGCGAGGGCGCCGAGGATCGCGAAGATGATGAAGCCGCGCGTCTCGTGAAAGTGCGGCTGCACCGTGACCTCGACCGCCTCGGGCGACTCGCTCCAGCGCTGGCCGTCCAAAGAGGCCGAGACCCGGAAGCGGTAGACGCCGTGAGGCAGGGCGGGAAACGACGCCTCACGATTGCGGCCGGCGTCCACCCAGTCGCGGGTGAGCCCGTCCATCTGATACCGGAATCGGGCGCGGTCGGCGTTTTGCAGGGTCATCGCGGTGTAGCGGATCGATACGGGCACCGAACCGGGCGGCAGTTCGATGGGCTCTCGGCTCGGCGCGATCCTGCCATCGACGCTCACCTCCTCGACCATCGCGGCGGGCGGGGCCCCGGAGCCGGGCAGGTGCGCGGGATCGACAATGACCAGGCCCTCGTAGCTGGGAAGCCAGAGATGTCCCCTGCCGTCGATGGCCCCCGCCGGTTGATGACCTCCGGCGAACGTGGTGCTGCGCAGCGCGTCTCCCGGACCAAACCCAACCGATGTGACCTTCGGGGCGCGTCCGTCCGCGAAGGCGTTGAGATCGGCGATCGGCACGCTGTAGAACCCTCGATTGCAGGTCATCCAGAGACGGCCGGTTTTGTCTTCCAGGATCACCTGCGAGATGCCGTCCCACAAACCGTCCCCGGGCCGGATCGCGCTCAGCCGGCCGTTGCGGAGGCGGTTCATTCCCTCGCCGTTGGTGCCGATCCACAGATCCCCCGAGGCGTCCTCGTAAAGAGCCATGATCCAGTTCGAGACGAGGCCCTGCTCGCGGGTCAGGGTCGTGAACGTCCCGTCGCGGTATCTGACCAGGCCGTGTCCCGGCGTGCCGAACCAGAGTGTTCCGGCTCGATCCTCGAGCATGACGGAAACGCCTTCGTTTGGCGCTCCCTTCTCAGCAACGGGAGTGAAGCCCTTTCCCGTGAACTTCGCGAGCCCCGAACGCGTCCCCACCCAGATCGTGCCGTTCCGGTCCTGAAGCAGCGTGCGGACATCCACGTTCGGAAGTCCCTGGGCGGCTCCAAACGTCTCGATCCGTCCCTGACGAACGCGTACCACACCCGCGGTATAGGTGCCGATCCAAAGCGTCCCGTCACGATCCTCGAGGAGGGTCGAAGTTTCGTCCGTGGGCAGGCCCTCTTTCTTCCCGAGTCCCGTGATTCGATCTCCCTCGATCCGGTTGAGTCCGCCGCCCGCGGTGGAGACCCACGTGACGCCGTTCCGCGCATGCACCACCGACCGCACGTTGTCGTTCGACAGCCCTTCCGGCGTTCCGAAGACGACGAAGGCCCGGTTGCTGAGCCGCGTCATTCCGCCCACCCAGGTTCCGATCCACACGCTGCCTTCGCGGTCGGAGAGGACCGCCCAGATCTGGTCGCCCGCCAGTCCGCCCGCGGCCGAGATCGACGTGAAGCGGCCATCGCTGAATCGGGTGACGCCGGCGCCCCACGTCCCGATCCATAACGATCCCTCTCCATCTCGCGTCAGGGACGTGAGTTGATCCGTGGGCAGGCCGTCGGCGGCGGAGTACACACGTACGACCTTCCCGCTCTCCACGCGCGCAAGACCCCCGCCGGCAGTGGCGGCCCAGACTCCCCCTGATGGGTCCGCGAGCACGAAGCGCACTTCGAGATGAGGAAACCCGTTCGACGGGTTCATCACTTCGAACCGGTCCGCCTTGAACGAAACCAGGCCTCCACCGGTGGTTCCGATCCACAGCGTCCCATCCTTGTCGAAGGTGAGCGATCGAAGGCGGTTCGTGGGCAGGCCGTCGGTCTGCCGGTAGACCTTCGCGGCGCCATTCTGCCAACGCACGAGGCCGTTCTCGGTGGCCGCCCAGACCACACCGTCGCGACCCTGAGCAAAGGCCCACACGCGGCGACCCGCGGTCACGTCGGCGGCCAGGACGACCTCGAAGCGTCCACCCCGATAGCGGGCCGCCCCCTTGCTATGGCCGATCCAAAGGCTTCCCTCGGCGTCCTCCATCATCCCGAAGATGGGCTGTGAAGCGACCTCGGGAACCTCGGCAGTTTCGAACGTGGTGAATCGAGACCCGTCGAATCGGGCGAGTCCGCCGCCCGTCCCTACCCAGAGATAACCGTCCCGCGTCTGCAGAAACGTCTGGACTGTGTTGAGCGGAAGGCCCTGCTCCGTCTGCCAGGTGTCGATCTTGTACTGGGTGAGCGCCTTCTTTCGGTCGCCAAGATCCAGCGATTGAGCGCTCGAAGACGATGGCGGGAGCGTCAGGAGGCACACAAAGACGCAGAGCAGCCGGAGCATCGGTGCCGGGGAGTCTAGTTTCGAAAGCACCCGCCGTCTCATGAAGGGGACACCTCAGTGGGATCGACGGCCGGAAGTCCAATGATTCCGGAGGTTGTCCGGGTTGGCAGGGATGTTGCCTCTGTGAACACCGTGGGGTCCGCGTGTACCCATTAATGGAGGTTTCCCATGAACGCCAAATCCGTCGTCATTTCAGTCGCCGCCCTTGCTCTGACCCTCGGGTCGTTCGCAGACGCCGCCGCCCAAAGCGCCGAGAGGCGCAACCGCGGGAGTCAGCGGCAGGAGCGCGCTCAAGGAGACGACTCGGCTCGACCGCGGGGCGACCAGGGAGATCGCAGCAGGAGTGCCGCCACGCGTCGGGGCCAGGGGGCCGAGCGCGCGGAACGTGCTGAGCGGGTCGAGCGCAGCAATCGCGGGGACGCATCGCAAGACCGCGAGCGCCAGCGCGCGTCCGCGCCCACGCGACAGCGTGAGAACGAAGTCGATCGAGCCGGTCGCGATAGTGCCCGAAACGGGCAGCGCGGCTCGGGAGTCGCTCAGCGCGACACCCGCGACTATCGCGGCTCGAACGACCGGGCGCGCACGCAGGGTCGCGATGACTATCGCGGCTACGACCGCGGGCGCGATCAGGGTCGCGGCGGGTACGACCGCAGGGACAGTCGCGACAATCGGGGCAGCTACTCCTCCGGCTACAGCCGCGGTTACTACGCCCCGCGACGACTTCAATACCGATCCGCTCCGCGCCGCTACTACGGCTCCGGCGGACGTCTCACTCTGTATTTCGGCATCGGCTCGGGCTACCGCTACGGTTCGCCCTACTCGGGCCGGGTCTACGGTTACCGACGGTCCGTGCCGACCTACGGAAACTACGTCGTCTATGGCGACCTTCGTCTCAAGGTGAGTCCCCGTCATGCAAGCGTTTACGTGGACGGGTACTACGCGGGCATCGTGGACGACTTCGACGGATTCTTCCAGCGGCTGACCCTCGAAGTCGGACCCCACGAGATCGAAGTCGAAGCGCCGGGCTACGGATCCCAGGTCTTCGACGTCTATGTGGATCCTGAGCGCACCATCGACCTCCACGCCGACCTGGAGCGGTAGCCGGATCGTCCTGGTTCCGGGTGGCATGTCATCGGATCAGTACGGGCGTTTCACTACATTTAGCCTGAGCAGTCGCGGCATGGCGATTGCTCTACAAGTCCCCAGTGCCCCGCTTCGGGGTGTCTCCAGGAGGTAGCGAAAATGAAAATGCTCCCGTTGATGGCCGTTGTCCCCATGGTTCTGCTCTCCGCGAACTCCTTCGCGCAGGGTCGGCAGGAGTCGTACCGCGAGCGGGATTCTCACCGCGATTCATACAACGATCGCGACCGGGGTGGGCGATACGACTCCGGTTACGGCGATCGCGATCGCGACCGCTACCGCAATACGGGCCGCAGGTACAGCGGAGCGCGATACGCCTACGCCGCGCCGGTCGTCTACTACCCGCGGGCGCGCCCGTCGCGCCTGGCGGTCGGGATCTACAACGATTATGTCGACTACGGGTATTCAAGCTACGGCTACAGCGCCTACGACTATTACCCGCCCGTCTCGTATCGCGTCTATCGGCCGGCTCCCGTCCTGCGTCTCAGCCTGAACATCGGTGGGCGTGGCGGGCGTCAAGCGTATCGCGGCCGACGACGATAGTTTTCCCTTCAGTGTTCGAGACGCGCGAGCTTCGGCTCGCGCGTTTTTTTACGAGCTCGATTCGCACCAGTTGCTCGGCCGGGACGGTTTGACCGCGGAGGACCTTGATCGCACTCTCCACCGCGATCCGACCCATCTCGGCCGGCAGCTGCGCCACCGAAGCCGCCATCGCGCCGGCCTCGATCGCGGCGCGCGCGTCGTCGACCGCATCGAACCCGATGACGCGGATCGTCCCCGCCCGTCCCGCGGCGTCGATGGCTTCGACCGCGCCGAGCGCCATGATGTCGTTGCAGGCGAAGACGCTGTCGATCTCCGGATGCGCCTGCATCATGTTCTGGAAAACCGTGAACCCCTGATCCCGTTCCCAGTTCGCGGTCTGCGAGACCGCCACCTTGATCCCCGGCGAGCCCGCGATCGCCTCCTTGAAACCGCGCAGGCGGGAATCGCCGGTCTCGTGGCCCGGGGTTCCCTCGAGAAGCGCGACCCTGGCCCTGCCTCCGCTCATCTCGACCAGAGCCCGGCCCGCGACGCGGCCTCCCTCGACGTTGTCGGAGCCGACGTAGGACACCGTCTTTACGCCTGCCTTGGCCGCCGCCGTTTCGTCGATGCGGTCGTCGATCACGATGATGGGAATGCCCGCCGCGTGCACCTTGGCCAGAGCCGCCACGATCTCGCGCGAGCCGCTTGGAGTGACGAGCAGAACCTCGATGCGGGTCTGGATCAGGTTCTCGATGATCTGCATCTGTTTCTCGACGTCCACTTCCCTCTCCGCCGCCTGAATCACGAGGTCGATGCCCCCCGCGGCCGCGGCCTCGACGGCGCCCTTTTGCATCTCGATGAAGAAGGGGCTGTTAAGAGTCTTGAGGACGAGACCGACACGGGGCCGCGCCGTTATCCCTGGAGGCGCCGGAGCCTGACAGGCGAGCGAAAGGGCGAAGACCAGAAGCCCGAGGAGGGCGGAGGCGCGGGGGATCACGCGCCAAGATTAGCGAAGCTCTCGCCGGATCAGGTGCGCGACTTCACGGGCCCCCCGGGTTTCGAACGTGTTGAACGCCACCTCGGATCCGATGCGGCGGAACATCCCGGCCATCGTTTCGGCATCGCGGACCTCGGGCGCCTCCGCGACCTCGAGGGCATGTTGGAGTTCGTGACCCAGCAAGGCAATGCGTTCGGCCGGAGAGACGCTCCAGTGGTCAATCCGCACCAGCAGATAGCGACGGTTTGCGTCGAGCGCCAGGAACGACATATAGGACCTCGGCCCGACGCGGTCCCCCGCCTTCAGGTTCGTGACGTACACGACCACGTCCGAGCGGCCGAGTTCGCGCAGCAGGCGGTTGACTCCAGGCGAGAGCTCGATCGCGTCCCGCAGGAGAGATGCGGCGCTGGTACTCAGCGGAATCACGGAGTTCCGCGGCGTCATCAGGCTCCCCATGGGCGCGGATGAGGGGCGCGATGCGGCGCGGAGCGCGGGCAGGTTCGCCGGCACACAGCGCGGCGCGAAGGAATCCGCGATCGTCGGATCGGGCGCTGGATGCGGATCGGGTTCGACGAAGCCTGCGAGCAACAAAGAAACGAACAACAGTCGCATCAACTGCCCTCCTCGTGTCTCCTATTGACGCGCGCGGAGCGGGAAGGTTCCTCATCACCGGGGACAAATCACCGCGGTTCCCGCCGCTCAATTCGGGCGCGTTCAGTCGGTTGGAGTCCACGACCGCGGTCGCGTTCAAACATCGGATCGGCGCGGGGCCGGCGTCGGTACAATCCACGCATGAATACGCCCCATCGTTTGCTTCTCCTGATCCTCGCCTCGGTGTTCATCGCCGCGCCCTCAGGTTCACGCGCCGAGATCGCCGGCGTCGTCTTCGACGACAAGAATTCGGACGGCTTGCGGCAATCAGATGAGGCGGGCCTGCCCGGCGTCGCGGTCTCGAATCAGATCGACGTTGTTCAAACCGACGCCAGGGGCGCCTATCGGCTGGGCGGGCGCGGCACGGGCGTGGTGTTCGTCAGCCTGCCACGGGGTCGAGTCGCCGTCTCCGGCTTCTGGCGGGCCGCGCCCACGGACGATGCGACCGATGTCCATTTCCCGCTCACCGCGGCGGCCGATTCGGACGACTTCACTTTCATCCACGCTTCCGACACTCATCTTTCCGAACAAAGCCTGCCGCGAACCCGGCTCCTGCTCAGCGTCATCGAGACGCGAAGACCCGACCTCACACTCGTCTCGGGCGACCTGATCCGCGATGCCCTTCGCGTGAACGAGGCCGAGGCGACCGGGCTCTATGAAATGTACGTCAAGGAGATGGCGGCTTCGGCGGGGCCGGTCTGGAGCGTGCCCGGGAACCACGAGATCTTCGCTATCGAGCGCCATCACTCCCTGGTGGGCGCCTCTCATCCTCTATTTGGAAAGGCGATGTACCGGAAGTACCTCGGGCCGAACTACTACTCGTTCAATCGAGGAAGGATCCACTTCATCGCGCTCGACACCGTGGACATCGAGGACCTCTGGTACTACGGCCATCTCGACAAGGCGCAACTCGACTGGCTCGAGCAGGACCTCAGGATGGTGCCAAAGGACGCGACGGTGGTGACGTTCAACCACATCCCCTTCTTCTCCGCCGGGCTTAGTGTCGCGGGATACACCGACGGGGGCGTGGCCCCAACCCTCATCCGGGCAGGCGACAAGACCTCCTTCCGGCACGTGGTCTCGAATCCCGGGGACCTGCTCGCACGCCTCAAGGACCATCGCCACGTGCTCTCGCTCAGCGGCCACAATCACGCTTTCGAACGGCTTTCGTTGTCGCCCGACAAAGACGCCACTCGCTTCCACCTCGCGGCCGCGGTGATCGGTCCGAGGACCGGCCTCGCACCTTCGCCCTCGGGGGTGACCTTCTATCGGGTTCGCGGCGACGCGATCGACGACGGGGAGTTCATCCCACTTGACAAGCCAGCCGCCCGGAAATAGCGCCTCGGAGGCCGATCGTTGTTTACGCGTAGGCTCTATCCCGGACTCCATGGCGCACATCCATAAACCCGGCGAGAGCCACGGACACGCGCATGCCCACGGCGCGGGAACCGCTCTCAGCTTCGCCTTCGCGCTCACCATCGCCTTCGCCTTCGTGGAGGCGCTCGTGGGCGTGTTTTCCGGCTCACTCGCTCTCCTCTCCGATGCCGCGCACATGCTCGTCGACTCCGGAGCCCTCGCCCTCGCGGTTTTCGCCCACCGCCTCGCGGGACGGCCGCGCACGGAGTCGCATACGTTCGGGTACCGGCGCGCCGAGGTCCTCGCCGCCGCGGTGAGTGGCGGCGCCCTGCTCGCCGCGTCCATCGGGATCATCGTCGAAGCGGTGAGCCGGCTCGGCTCGGTCCGGGAGATCCGCGGCGACTGGATGCTCGGGACCGCGACCCTGGGCCTCCTCGTCAATATCGTCTCGGGTCTCGCCCTGATGCGCGAGGCCCACGCGTCGATCAACGTTCGTGCCGCCCTCGCGCATGTCATGGCCGACGCCGCGGGTTCGGTGGCCGCGATCGCGGCCTCGGTGGCAGTCTTGAGATTCAACCTTCCTCAGGCCGACGCGATCGCATCGATCCTGATCTCCGTCCTGATCCTGTGGGGCGCAACGAAACTGATCCGCGAATCGGCGGCGATCCTGATGGAGCAGGCTCCGGCCGGACTTTCGGCGGCGGCCGTCGAAGCAACCATCCGCGCCACGCCCGGCGTGCGCGATCTCCACGACCTTCACGTCTGGACGATCTCCGACGGCTTTCCCGTCGTCACCGTGCACGTCGTGCTCGACGGCCAGGCTCACGGAACCGGCGTCGCGAGGGCCGTCTCTGAGCGGGTGGCCAAAGAACACGGCATCGAGCACGTCACGGTTCAGCCCGAGGCGGTCCTCGAAGCCGAAGCCCCTCTTCCCATGCGGCCGCGAGCCGTCACCCGATGATCGCTTCCCCCACGGTCGCGCTCGCGCGCGGATTCGTGGCGGCCTGGCTGGTGGCCGCCGCCGCTCTGCCGGCCTTCGCCCTCGATCCCAAACGCGCCATCTCGCAGTACGTTCAAAACGTGTGGCGCATCGAAGAGGGTCTGCCCCACAACAGTGTGCGCGCGGTGCACCAGACCCGCGACGGCTATCTGTGGCTCGGAACCTACGCGGGCCTTGCCCGTTTCGACGGGGTGCGTTTCAAGGTCTACGACACGCGGAATTCGGTTCTCACCAACAACGAGATCCGCACGCTTCACGAAGATGGCCGCGGAGTCCTGTGGGTCGGCACCACGGCGGGAGGGCTCTATCGCCTGGAGAACGGACAACTCCACAAGGACGATCGCTCGATCGGCAGCCAGACCATCAACGTCGTGCTCTCGACACGGGACGGTTCGCTGTTCGTGGGCACCGGGAACGGCTTGTATCGGATGCGAGGAGAGCGGGTCCATCGATTCGGCACCGACAACGGCCTGCTCGCCGATACCGTCCACTCCCTGGTCGAGGCTCCCGATGGCCGACTTTTCATCGGCAGCGAAGGAGGCGTGAACGTCCTCAGCCAGGACCTCCTTTCGAACGGCCCCGTCCCTTCAGCCTCTCAAAAACGGGTCCTTGGGTTGCTGATCGACAAGGACGGATCCCTCTATCTGGCCGGCCTCCGGCTCGACCGGTTCGACGCCTCGCTCCAGCGCACGCTCTCCCTTCCGGTTCCTCTGGAAGTGGCGCAGACCCTTTTCCAGGATCGTGACGGAATCGTCTGGGTGGGGCTTTATGGGGGGGGAATCGCCCGCCTCGAAAACGACCGGCTGAACATGTACCGACAGGAGGACGGCTTTCTCGATCGCCGGGCCTGGAGCATCGCGAGCGATCGCGAGGGCGGATTGTGGATCGGGACCCGGGGCGGGCTCGCCCAGCTTCGCGACGGCGCGGCGATATCGTTCTCGACAAAGGAAGGGTTCGCCGGCGACATCGGCCGGTCCGTCTTCGAAGACGCCGACGGCTCGCTGTATTTCGGATTCAGCGGCGGCCTCTCTCGCGTCCGGGACGGCCGTGTCGAAAATCTCGACCTGGGACCGAGGCTCAAAGACGCGGTGATTCGCGGCCTCCTGCGGGACCACGACGGCCGCTTCTGGATCGGCACGGACCTGGGCCTCGCCGAGGAGACCGCGCCGGGCCGGTACCGCATCTACGGCCTCGCCGAGGGCCTTCCTCCGGGGGGCCGTTTCGCCCTTCAGGACCGAAAGCGGCGCATGTGGATCACGAGCAACGCGGGCCTCCGCATGCTCGTGGACGGGCGGATCGTAACCCCCGGCTTCGTTCGAGAACTGGAGGGTCTCTCGATCGAGTCGCTCTTCGAAGACCGGTCGGGCACGCTCTGGATCGGGACCTTGAACCATGGCGCGTGGCGGCTCGTGGACGATCGCCTGGAGCAGGTCCCTCTCCTCGGGCTCATCTCCATCGGGGTTCGGTCCTTCTTCGAGGACGACACCGGCGCTGTCTTCGTCGGGACCGTCGGATCCGGCCTCTTCATTCGCGCGGGCGACCGCGACTTCCGACAGCTCACGACGAGGGAAGGCCTCGGCGACGATTCGATCTGGAGCATCCTGGACGACGGACAGGGGCAGATCTGGATGTTGTCCGACCGCGGTGTCTTCCGCGTGCCCAAACGCGAGCTTCTCGACTACGCCCGGGGCGACCGTGACGCGGTTCGGTTGACCGCGGTGGTGGGAACCGCGCAGGGGCTCAAAAGCCGCGAGTGCAACGGCGGCGCCGGCCCCTCGGGATTCATCACCCGCGATGGGCGGATCCTCGCCCCCACCGGGGCAGGCATCGCCATCATCGATCCGCAACGCCTGGTCTCCTCGACCCCGCCTCCGCCTCCCGAGGTCGAAGAGGTCGTGGTCGACCGGGCGATCGTCTCGGAGTCCGACGACGCACGCGTGCCTCCGGGCGGGCGCGACACCGAAATCCATTACACGGGCCTGAGCTTCACCTCTCCCGCATCGATGCGGTTCCGGTACCGTCTCGATCCGCACGACCCTTCATGGGTGGAAGCGGGCACGAGGCGCGTCGCCTACTATGGCGGGCTCGAGCCCGGGCGCTATACCTTCCGCGTCGCCGCCAGCAACGACGGAGTGACCTGGAGCGCGCAGGAGTCGTCGATAACGCTGACCGTGGCGCCGTTGTGGTACCAGACCTGGCTCTTCCGGATCCTTGCCGCGGCGGCGACGCTGACCCTGATCGGCGGCGGCTTCGCCTGGCGGGTTCGTCGCCTGAGGGCGCGCGAACGCGAACTCGCGGCCCTCGTTCTCTCGCGCACCGAGGAACTGGCCCAGCGCACCCGGGAACTCGAGAAGGCCAACGAATCCCTCGGGCAACTCGCGATCACGGACGACCTCACCGGGATAGCGAATCACCGGCAGTTCCGGGAATTTCTCGAGCGGGAGTGGCTGCGGTGCGCGCGGGCCAGAGAACCCATCTCGCTGCTGATCACCCGGGTGATCTCGTCGCTCCGCTCGGTGATG